>JAFGCA010000712.1 GCA_016932895.1 Sedimentisphaerales bacterium
AAGGCGGTGCTGCACTTCAACATGTTCCACTTAGCCCAGGAGATCTGGCCGGACTTAGGCGTGATCGACGGCTTCGTCGGCATGCAGGGTCGCGGCCCGGTCGGCGGCACGCCGGTCGACGCGCGGGTGGCGCTGGCGAGCCTGGACCCGCTGGCGATGGATACGCTGACGACGAAGCTGATGGGCTTCGACCCGGGCAAGATCATGTACCTGACCGCGATGGCCCGGGCGGGCATGGGCCAGGGCGACCTGTCGAAGGTCGAGGTCCTGGGCACGCCGGCCGAGCAGTGCCAGTACCACTTCGAGCCGCACCCCAAGCTCGTGGAATCGTACGGGCTCGGTTGAGACGCGCGTGAAGCGTATTGCATGAAGCGGCGGGGCGGCGAAGTCGTGGATCTGGCTGTGCCTTTGGAGTCCTTCCCGTTCGGAGCCCAGATCCTTCATTACGCTTCGCTTCGTTCAGGATGACAACCTGCGCCGGCGTTGGGATCAGCGACGGCGCCGGTGGGGGAAGCGCGCGACCCGGACCGGTGGGTGGACCCTCAGTCTGGACGACGCCGGCTTTCGCGGCCGTTCGAACCGGGGCGGCTCAAACGCTTGCAGACGGGGCAGATCGAACATCGGCAGGCGGGGCAGCTCGAGCGTTTGCAGGTGGGGCAGTTCCATCCGGAGGCGGGCGATGGCCGGCTCGCTCATCGGCACGGCCGAGTGGATGCGCAGGATGTGCACGGTCTTGAGGGGGTAGAGGCATGCGAGCCCTTCTTCGGTGATTCGGCTGTTCTGTATGCCGAGGTTGTCGAGCCGACGCATGTTCGCCAGGTGGCGCAGGCCCTCGTCCGTCAATTCCTCGCTGCCGCCCAGGTACAGGTACTTCAGGTTGGCAAGCGACGTCAGGTGTTCGAGGCCGGCGTTTCCGATCCGAAAGCCGGACAGGCTGAGCCTCTCCAGCTTCGTGAGCCCGGAAAGGCAGGCCAGGTCGCCGTCGTCGCAGGTGTGGGTGGTTGTGGCGTCGTCTCCTTTGGCGTCCTGACGCCGAAGGCTGATCTTCAGGCGCTCGAGATTTCTCAATCCCGCGAGGTCCAGGCCGCCGTGGTCCTGGCTCGCTTCGTAGACGGTCAGACTCTCCAGGCGTTCCAGGGCGTTGAGGGCGTTCAATCCCGAAAGCGTGACGTTCGGGCAGAGACCCAGGCAAAGCTCGCGCAGGCTCGCGAGCTTCGCCAATTGCACGAGGTTCTCATTGGCCAACCCTTCCGGCCTAAAGTGCATCAGGGAAAGCGACTGGAGGTTGCCGAGATGGGCCAGTTGTTCGAGGCCCTCGCCGGTGAATCCGTTTCCGCCGATGGCCAGCTCTTCGAGGCAAGGCATCCGGGACAGGACCGCCAGCGCGTCGTCGGTCAGGGCCGAAAGGCTGTTGCAGTTGAGGCGCAGGTGTCGCAGGCCATTGAGCTTTGCCAGGTGTCGGATGCCGGCATCGGTGAAACCGTCGGGCAGATCGAGGTATTCGATCTCGGGCATCGCGGCGATCCGGGCCAGCGCGGCATCGGTAAGGTCGCCCCTGATGATTCGGATGGCCTTGACTTGCGGCATGGTCGCCAGGTGGGCGATGCCCCGATCCGTCGCGCCGGGCACGAACAGTTGCTCCAGCGACGTGCTTTGGGAGAGCCGCCGCAACCCTTCTTCCGTGACATTGTACGTCGTGAGTTGAAGGATGCGCAGCGAGGGCAGGGCCGCCAGATGCGTCATGCCGCGATCCGAAAACGGGTCTCCCAGGCGCAGGCTCCGCAACGAATGAAGCGAGCGCAGGCCTGCGAGGCCGTCGTCGGTCATGGCGGGATTGCCGTACAGGTCCAGGGTCTCCAATGATTCGAGCGCGCCCAACGATCTCAGTCCTTCGTCGGTCAACCGGTCCTGTGAGATGGTGAGCCGCTTGAGGGACTGCATTTTTGTCACCTCGGCCATGTCCGCGTCGGAAAGGCCCAGTGGCGTGGCGAATTCCTCCAGATGGGGCAGGCCGGCCAGGTACGACAGGGCCTTCGGGCTGATGTCCACGCCGGCGAAGCGGAGCTCTCGCAGTCCGGTGAGCCGGGCGATCGGCTCGATCAAGTGGTCGTCGATGTGCACCGGGCTCAGCGCAAGGAACGACAGGCCGTAGAGATCGTTGGGATCGAGCGAGTCGATGGCGGTGCGGTAGCGCTCGGGCGTGACGCCGATGCCGCGGATGCACAGGTTGACGCGTTTTCCGGCCGGGATACGAACCTCGCCCCGGGCACAACTGAAGTTCTCCAGCGGCGCGTCGTCATAGGCCGAGTAGAACCCTCCGACGGTCTCCGGTACGAAGGCATTTTCATCTTCAATGTAAACCACGCCGATCGACTGATCCGACGGAAAGTGCAAGATCCTGGCCGGACACTTCGGGCCGCTCGGGTCCGACGGCTCCTCGACAGTGGCGGGATCGGATGCGAGCGCGCGGTCGTGCGAGGCGCCGAGCGGCTCGGGGTCCGGCGCACCGGACCGGGTTCGTTCGGCGGCGGTCGGTTCCACGATGGCCGCGGCCATGTTCTGCATGCCGGACCGTGACGTTCCGCTGCTGGCCGAAGAGACCGCGCCGATCCGCGCCGCCGGCAGGGGCGGTACCGCAGGCTTGGCCGATCCCCGGTGGTGTACGTATCCGGCCACGGATACGCTCCCGATGACAGCCATGGTGGCCAGCAGCGCCTTGACGGCGCCCACCCGGGCCGCTGCCGACGCGGTTTGGGTGGTCCCGACCATCGCCATCTTGCCGAGCCCACCCATGACCGTCGCCGAGACGGCCTGGGCGGTGTTTTCCTTCAGCATGGTCGCCAGTGCCGCGGCGGTGACCAGCAGGCCTTTTCGCTTGAGTATGCCTCGCAACTGGTCGAGCCCGGCGTTGACGCGGCGCGAGACGGTCGCCTGGGAGACTCCGCGTTCGCGGGCGATTCGCGCGGTGGTCTTTCCCGCGATGAAATGATCGAGAAGCACGGACCGCAGCGACTCGTCCAGCTTCTCCAGCGCCAGGTCCACATGCTCGGACATTTCCTGCCAGCTCTGGACGACCACCGGGCGGGTTCGGGCATAGGCTTGTTCTCGGTTTCGGCGGTGAGCGGTGCGGCGGATCACGTCGATCGATTTTTGCGTGGCCACGCGGTGCAACCAGCCGCCCAGCGAGCCCGAGATGCGTCCGGCGTGGCGCGTGAGCTCGAAGAACGTCTCCTGGGTCACATCGGTGGCGTCGGTGTCGTCCTTGAGGACCCGCCACGAGGTCGAGTAGACCAGTTGAACGTAGCGTCGCACGAGCTCAGCAAAGGCCTCTGCGTCGGCCCCGGTGGAGAACCGCTTCAGCAAAATGGCCTCATTCTCAACCATCACACGTCGCTCCTGTGCCCGCGGCTGTCTTTGTCCATTCTATCAGAATGACCGCGCCGGATCGGCGAATTATTCAGAAAAGACGGCCGGATCGCGTTTTTTTGCGACTATTGGCTCGTTTTGCGTTCCGTTTTCGGTACGTCCACCGCGACGAGGTCCGTCGGACTGCGTCAGTACTCGACGCGGCCGCCATAGTTTCTCCACGCCTGCTGCGCCGAGGGGCCCGGCAGATCCGGCCAGGTCTGGCGGTACCCGGGCCTGGGCCAGATCTGCCTGCGTGTGGGGTCCTTGAGGAACAGGATGTGGCGTATGCGGTTCTCCGTCATTACGGCGTGCTGCTGTCTCGCCCGGTCGCCGAGGCTGTCGCCATCGCGGCAGAGATCGTACCATGCGTGGCTCAACTCGTGAGCCAGGGTGATCAGCGGGTCGGTTCGAAACCATCTCCTCTCGAGCTCCGGATCGGTCGGGATATGCTCGGTCTCTGTGGGATTCCAGCAGAGGGTGTCCGTCTCATAGTCGTAATCAGAGGGCCCTTGAGTCAGGCAGATTCTCAGCTTCCCGGGCGCTCTCTCGATCATGTCAACGTAGATCGCGATACTTCCCGGATCGAGGAACCGCAGCGCCTGCAGACTCCAGAACAAGTGGGTTCTGTCATACGAGCTGAGTTCTGTCGTGCAGAGCCACGTGCTGATTCGCCAGCCCGGTTGATCCTCAGCCGCCCAATCTCCTTCTCGGGCAAACAGCGACGCGGCCCAGTGGTGCCAATTGTCCACACCGACGAAGCCCCACCGTGCTCCCTCCTGAAGATGGTCTCCGACAAAACGCCCAAGCGTCAGCCGGTCCGGCAGCGCTCCCGGTTCGTCAAGGTACAGGAACCTGTGCGTCGTTCGCTCTTCGGGCGCGGCGGAGGTTCCGCGACGGCTCGATACGGTCGCAGGCCCGGTTGCGTCTCTGATTTTGGTGCGCGAAACCCATCTGGCTGTCAGCGCGGCGCCTGCTACCAGCATCAGCGCCAGGCCGGGTACGATTTGTTTGCGTAACCTCACCATCGCGCACTTTCCTCCCGGTAGATGCATTTGTCGATACCGCCTGCGACCGATCACCACTTGAGGTCTGTCAACAGGACGCAGCACGGCGCCGGATAGTTCAAAAAACACGAGAATTGCCCCGTTTACTCGATGCCCCCGCAATCATCGACGCGCTCTGCGCGGTCATGGATGGCGAAGTGCTTTACAAAAGGGCAGATTCTGGTATTCTGTGTGCAGGCTGAATCGCTGAGGCGATCCGTCGGCGGAGGCTTTGGGGCGTGGTTCAAAGAGCCGATATGGCACACTGGGGATAGGTGGAGCGAATATGAAGATCAAAACGATTCGGGCGCATGAGTTGCTGGACTCGCGGGGCAACCCGACGATTGAGGCCATGGTGGTACTGGAAAGCGGCCAACGGGCGACCGCGATGGTTCCGTCGGGGGCCTCGACGGGGCAGCACGAGGCTTTGGAGCTGCGCGACGGCGATGCGGCCCGCTACTTGGGGCGGGGCGTGCTCAAGGCGGTCGCGCACGTCAACGACGAGATCGCCCCGGCCCTGACCGGCATGGAGGTGACGGACCAGAAGGCCATCGACCAGGCCATGCTCGACCTGGACGGGACGCCCAACAAATCGAAGCTGGGAGCCAACGCGATCCTGTCGGTCTCGATTGCCTGTCTCAAGGGCGGCGCCGAAGCGCGGGGGATTCCGTTCTTCGAATACGTCTCGACGCTCTGCGATCCGGAGCCGACGGACAAGTTCACGATGCCCATCCCCATGATGAACGTCCTGAACGGGGGCAAGCACGCCGAAGGCTCGGCCGATTTTCAGGAATACATGATCATGCCCGTCGGCGCGCCCAACATCGTGGAGGCGGTGCGCTGGGGCGCGGAGATCTTCCACAACCTCGGCAAGATCATCCAGGACAAGGGTTGGCCGACGACCGTTGGCGACGAGGGCGGCTACGCTCCGCCGGTCGGCTCCAACGAGGAGCCGCTGCAACTGATCATGGCCGCGATGGAAAAGGCCGGGTACACCCCCGGCGAACAGGTGGCCATCGCCCTGGACCCGGCGGCGACCGAGCTGCACGTGGACGACAAGTACCACCTTGAAAAGGATGGCCGCAAGGACCTCACGTACGAGGAGATGGTGGACCTCTACGAAGATTGGGTCCGCAAGTATCCGATCGTCTCCATCGAAGACGGCCTGGCCGAGGAGGACTGGGACGGATTCAACCATCTCATGGAAGAGACCGAGGGCAAGATTCAGATCGTCGGCGACGACCTGTTTGTGACCAGCGCCGACCGCGTTCGTATCGGGATCTGGGAGAATGCCGCCAACAGCGTGCTGATCAAGGTCAATCAGATCGGCACCATCACCGAGGCCCTCGAAACGATCAAGCTGGCGCGCGAGCACGATATGACCTGTATCATCTCGCACCGCTCGGGCGAAACGGAGCTGCCCTTCGAGGCCGACTTCGCCGTCGGGACCCACGTCGGACAGGCCAAGATCGGCTCGCTGTCGCGCTCCGAGCGCGTCGCCGAGTACAACCAGCTCATGCGCATCGAGCGCGACCTCGGCGACCGCGCCCAAATCGCCAAATTCCGCTTCGCCCGCTGAAAACGGGGGCGCAGGCATGTCTTCCTGTGTGCTTTACGCTTCCCGGTCCTTCCAGTTCCACCATTTGAGCAAGTCGGGGTCGGGATCGCTGTGGGAGGCGTAGTACACGGCGCTTCGCAGCACATACAACATGCAACGATCGACCGGCTGAGCTTTGAAGCGACAGAGTCTCCGGAAGAGCTTCTCCGGATCGCGGCCTTTGAGCTGGGCCACAGCCGTAATTCCAATCGCACGCAAGTCTCCCGCGATGGCCGGGCCAACGCCGGGGATCTGTTCGAGTTCATCTGCCGTTGTCACATTGCACACTCCTGTTGCCGGCTCGCAAAGGTCAGGACGTAACCGTTCCCGTCACGGATGTAGAATTCCTGCATGCCGTAAAACGTCGTATGCAGATCTTTGAGGATAGTAACCTTGTCCTTCACATTTTCATAGAGTTCTGCGGCGTTGGAGACCTCAATATAGAGCGTAAGAGATCCCCCGAGCGGCTGGTATGCGAACGGAGGGATCTCCCGGGAGAGACTTTTTCGGGACTGGAACATCAACTCGACCTCGTCGCGTTTGACGACAGCAAAATCCAGAGGCGTATTGGCGTCCCGATTTGCCACGATCTCTCGACTGTCCTCGGGCACCCCCATGACCATGCCAAAGCCCAGGATACGTTCGTAGAAGTCGAGGGTCTCGTTCACGTTGTCGACCATGAGATTCGTGGTGATTTTCCTGTACATGCGTTCTCCTTTCGTCGGCGCGATTCCCTGTAGCGGCGCCAATACGGTGATGATCAGCAGGACCAACGAGACGGCTAAGACGCATCTTGACATGGTGATCCCTTTCCACGTTCGCAGTTGCCTTTGCCGCTACTGTAGGGATGAGCCGAAGACGTGTATTGTAAGAAACGGACACGGGCTCAGAGGCGGGGATCGTCGGAGACGATTGACGGGCATGCCCCGTAGAAGCGATTGAATTCGTGAATGAAATGGGCCTGGTCGTAGTAACCCGCTTCCAAGGCTGCTTTCAGCGAGTCCGGCCGGGCGCTGCGACGCAGGATGCGGATGGCTTTCTTGAAACGAGTGATTTGGCAGAAGGTCTTCGGGCCGACGCCGACGCACGCCGTGAACCTCCTGCGCAGATGGCGCGGACTCCAATCCACCTGGCGCGCAAGCTCGACCATTGTCACGTTTCCGGCGCAGGCCGAAATGGCATTCAGGACGCGATCGACGACTGGGTCCTGCGCTACCGGCCGGGATCGTCGGCCCAGGTCCGTTTCCAGGATTTCGAGGCGCGTCTCAATGCTGTCGGTCTCGGCCAGTCGCCGGACGGCGACCGGCGCTATCGACAGGTTCTCAAACGGGACGATTCGGTCTGTTAGTTCGCTGGGCGGCATTTCGAAGAAATGCCTGAACCCGCCAGGGGCAAACCGGATGCCAAGGTAGTCCACGTGGCCCGCCAAGTTTTCAAACGCCGGCCGGGTCATGGTGCCGACCACACAGCCCTGGTAGTCGGCCGTCGGGCTCCCGCGAACGAAAACGATGTCGATGCAGCCGTCCGGCAGGATGCGCTGCTGTTTCGCTGCGCCGCCGGCGTCACAGGAGCGGGCCGTCCAGAAGTTGCGAACGAACGAAGCCAGGCGCCGGCTGGGACGATACCGGCGGAATCGGATTCGGTTGGTGTGCGACGCGCTGCCTTTCGCGGCTTCGTTCATGGCGGCCTTCTTTTCGCAATTCCGACGCGTGGCTCTCAGTCCTAACATCTCCCGCAAGCCCGAGAAACGTCCGACACATCCGGCGTCGTCGGTCTCAGCAATCTTCTTTGCCGGGTTCTCGTCAGATCTCCTTTGTGATTCCGGGTTGGGGGGCGGGGTAGATGCCGTTGGGCCCGGCGCCGATGGGGGCCTCGGTGTCGAAGGTCAGGTGGTCGATGTCCTTGACGAACTGGAAGTCGCTTTTCATGACCTGGTCCCAGGTGATGTACTGGCCCGTATGGGTGGCGGCGCGGCCCATGATGGCGGCGACTTCCGCTTCGCCGGCACGGCGGGCCTCGTTGTGCGGTTGGTTCTTGCGGATCGCGTCGAGCAGGACCTGCCACTCGACGTGGTACGGATTCGGATCGTTGCCGCCGAACTGCCAGATGAGATTTTCCTTGGTCATCTCGTGGCCCCGGTAGATCTGGGATTTGGGCTGGGCCAGGGTGGCCATGAGCACGGCGGCGCCTTTGGAGCCGTGGGCGTAGTCGGCGTAGGTGTTCCAGCAGCCATGCATGTGCCGCGAGAAGGCGAAGAGCTTGGTTCCGTCGGCGAAGGTGTACTCGACCGTGTAGTGGTCGAACTGGCTGCCGGCGGCCTCGTAGCAGCGTCCGCCGAAGCCCTGGGCCGAGACGGGCCAGGCGCCCTTGGCCCAGCAGGCCACGTCGACGTTGTGACAGTGCCAGTCGATGAAGAAGCCCGACGAGACCCACGTGAAGCTGTTGGGATGCTGGAGCTGGAAGATGACCTCGTTGGCGCCGTCCGGCAGGGGGGGGCAGTTGACCGGCCCGTGCACGCGGTAGATGCGCAGGGTGTGGACGTCGCCGATGGCGCCGTCGCGGATGCGCCGGATCGTCTCCTGCCGCGCCTGCGAGTGGCGCCACATGAAGCCGACGCCCACCTTGAGGCCCTTCTTCTCGGAAAGCTCGGCGGCTTTGAGCCAGCGCCGCGCGTTGGGGGCGTCGGTGGCGAACGATTTCTCGGCGAAGACGTTGACGCCCTTGTTCACGGCGTACTCGAACATCATGGGGCGAAAAGCCGCGTGCGTGGTCAGCAGCACGACGTCGCCGGCGTCGAGACACTCAATCGCCTTCTTGTACGCGTCGAAGCCGACGAACTTACGGTCCTCACTGACATTCACCTTGTCTGGGAACTTATCCTTGAGTGGCTTGAGGCGTGAATCGATCGAAGGCCTGTGGATGTCTGCCATTG
>JAFGCA010000713.1 GCA_016932895.1 Sedimentisphaerales bacterium
GGCGTTCCCGTCGAGGATGTTCACGTTCCGCTTGGGGATGTCGATGTGGCCGAAGAAGTTCCGCCACATGAACGAGTGGTAGCTCTCGGGGTGCTCCTGGGGCAGACGAACGTACTCATCCATGTTGAACGTGATGACGTGGGCGAACGACAGCGTACCGGCCTTGTTCAGCGCCGCCAGTTCCCGGTACATGCCGATGGGCGAGGACCCGGTCGGCAGACCGAGGACGAACGGCTTGTCGAGGGCGGGTTCGAAGTCGAGGATCTTGCGGGCGACGTAATGGGCGGCCCACTGCGAGGCCTTCTCATAGTTCTGCTGGATAATGACTCTCATTTTCTTCCTTCCTTTGTTCGAACAGTCATGGGATGCACGGGCGCAAGGCCCATGCTACGCTGGGGTGCACAGCGGCTCGACCCGACTCAACAGTTCGTCGGCCAGAGCGGTCTTGGCCGCAATGTGTTTCTGGATCTCCGCCACGAAGCGGTCGGCCTCGAACGTGCCGCGGACCGCAGCGAAATCGGCGTGCCGGGTCTCCTCATCGCCGTCCACCCCGAATCCGGTCTGGACGGTTCCCGAGAATTCCTTCCGGGCGTCCTCAATGAGCTGTCGATCCAGGTGCACGACGGCTTTTCTCCATCGCTCGACCATCTCGATGATGTCCGCGGCGGTGATCTCCTCGACCGCCTTTCCGAGCAGCTTCTGCAGGACATCGACCGCCCAGGTCCACTCGTATTTCGGGTAGTCTGCGTGCATCGCCGTGAACCGGTCGCTCACCTCGTCCAGGGACCCGACTGCGCCGTTCTCGATGTCGTCGAGCAACTGCATGACGGCCTGTTCTGGGGCCAGCATGCCCGCGAGGTCGAGCCACTTGCCGAGGCCCAGGCCCGCGTCCGGCTGCAGGACGACTTGCAACTCGCGGATGTCCCCGAATTGCCTGCCCTCCAGGCGTTTGATCAGGCAGTTGCCGATGAATTTGTCGATGCCGAGTTCGTACAGGCAGACGCCGCGCTCCAGCGAGTGGTTGGGAATCTTGACGCTCTGGTAGATGAAGTAGTCGGAGGTCGGTCCGGCGGCGGCCTGGAGCTTGCACAGCAGGTCCCGGCCGTTGATCATCTTCTGGATGGTGTAGGGACTCAGCAGCTTGAAATTGATGCGGTCCAGCTTCTTCGGGTCCTTGCGCCGGTCCCGCTGCGGCCATTTGCGCGCGTCGCGGACGGTCCCGACGCTGCGCAGGTTCACGCCGGGGGCCAGCACGCTCTCGTCCTCATGCTCGATCATATAGGAGAACGGCAGGTCCGAGGTGTCCGAGTTGCGATAATGCCGGCCCATGACGACGGTGAAGGCCCCCACCTTGGCGGGCCAGAGCATGTAGGAGTCGCTGCCGGTCTTGGAGCCCCGCTCGACGACGCCCTGGTGGACCGGACCGAGCTTGTACATGTGGTTGCTCTGGTTGGTGCCGCTGCCGGCGTTGAGGAAGGAGAACAGGCCGGCGATCAGGAGCGTGGCCTTGTGGTGCGTGACGGTGTAGGGACCCGCGAAGATCGAGCAGGCCTCCCCGTGGAAGCCGCCGCAGTTGGCGAAGAAGACGGAGTTCTCCGCGGAGTACTGCTTGGACAGGAGGCAGCCCTGGCCGATGAAGCAGTGGCAGATGATCGTGCCGTCGGTGATCGTCGCGCCGCTGCAGGCGATGAAGTCGTCCGCGTAGACCCCCGGCCCGATCTGGACGGGGTCCTCGGCGCAACTGTTGACCGAGCCGTTCTCGAGCCGGTTGACGCCCTCGATCAGGGCTGCCGGTCCGATCCGGACGTTCTTGAGCAGTCGGGAGTTGATGATTCTCGCGCCCCTGGCCACCAGGCCCATGTGCGACCGCACGGAGGCCGCGTAGCCTTCGATCATGGCCTGCAGCCTTCTGATCACCTCCGGGCGGTGCCGGTAGAACGTGAGCACGTAGGCCGTCTGGGCGCAGAGATGGTCGTAGATCGGGATCTCCCGGCCGCCCGCCTCGTTCACCGCCGAGACCAGGGTCCCGTTGCCGAACGAGCTTTCCCCCTCGACCGCCAGCAGATCGATGTTGTCGATGACGGCATCGTCTTCGATCACGTAGTTGGCAATGTAGTTGCGAACCGTGCAGATGTAGACGTTGTCGCCGATGACGCAGTTGTGGATCGTGGCGTGGCTGATGCCGGCCGGCTTGGTGACGCCGCCGAAGAAGGAGACTTCCTTCTCGAAGACACCGAGCCGGACATCGCCGCAGAAGCGCGTCGTCTGCACGCGGTCCGCCCGAAAACCCTCCGCCACCTGCACCCGAGACCAGTCGTCGCAGGTGCATCCTCGTTCCGAGAGCCGAGCGATCTCGGCCGTTGACAGGGCCCGCCACGGTCGTACCATCGTCGTCCTTTCTCCATTATGAGACCCCGCGAATATAGCGGAGTCCCGCGTACCGGTCAAGATGTCCGCAGGGGTGAATTATGGACCCAAAGGAACGCCGAATGGCCCGTGCGACGTAACGTCTGTATCGACGGAAACGTCCGCGAATGCCGGCCGCAGTCCCTGTGCCTTCCGGTCCCGTCGCGGCACTCAAAAAAAGTTGTCCGAGCGTCGGACATTTTGCATAAATTCTATAGCCGCGTACTGACGGCTGCCGATGAAGTACGGTATAAGAGAGTACCCCGTTGTGAGGTCCTTGTCTGTACGTGGCGCGGCGCCGGTCGGGGCGCCGCCAGGTGTGAATGGACGACGCTATGTCGAACCAGCCCAGGGTCGTGAAGGTCTTGCTTGCGTTGTTGGTCTCCATGACGGTGGGGGCGTTCGTGCTGATGGCTCTGGGCAACAACCCGCCCTCGGCGGGCCCGTTCTGCCTGTCCGCTTACTACCGGCTCACCTCCGTGGATCAGGCCGTGCAGTCGAAGGCCTGCCAGGCACCCAATCGCTGGACCAGCATCGAGATCTTCTTCAGCGGCACCAAAGGCGGCAGCGCCCACCAGCCGGGCGGCGTGATCGACACGAGCTGTCACTTCGTGATCTGCAACGGGGCCGGCGCCGACGACGGCGAGATCCAGGCCACCGAGCAGTGGCAGAAGCAGTGGTCGATTCCCACCAGCCGGACCTGGCAGGGCTCCGACAAGACCATCCGCATCTGCCTGATCGGCGACGGCGTCAGCACGCTGCCGACGGACTACCAACTCAAGCGACTCGAGATGCTCCTCGAGGCCCTGTGTCGCAAGTTCCGCATCTCCGCCGACTGCGTCTACCTGCCGACCGACTGCCAGTAGTCGTCCCCAAAAAGCGATGAGTGGCCAAGGGGCCACTCATCTATGACGACGCATGGGCGTCTGGTTGCAAGGCACCGTTTCTTTCTGCTTCACATACCTGTTCTGCCGTAATTTGGGTGTTCTTCCGGCCCTTGGTTATCGGCCGCGGCGTCCTCCGTGGGTCCTTTGCAGGCAGAACACATCCCTCAAAATGACTCTTGTGCTCTTTACCGGACCCACGTTCCGGCCGCCGCGTTATTTACCCCTATAGACGCACACCGGGAGAGCCCTATTGCACGGTAACCAGAAAAATCTGGCTTTTGTTCCGCCTTGGCAGCTCCGGCGCCGGATGTAACCGGCACTCTGTTACAACCCGACCCCCCTGAAGTGGAAATCCGGTGTGCCGGGACGAGAGACGGTCATCATTTGTGATGCATCATCCTGGATCGGAGAGAGGCGTTTTCGGGTGTCCCGCGTGACTGGGGGTGACTGAAGACGGGTGAAAGGCTGAACTGCGCGACACGGCACGAGTATTTATTATCGCCCGTCATGTTGACAAGGCATCGGATGCAGACGTACCATGACGATGCAGGCAAGAACCGACTGTCGCGACCCCTTTGGATAGGGTCGCCAGTTGCTGTGCTTGGGGGATTGCCTCGGTCGCCGGCCGGTCGGCTTGGTGCCGATGCGGGCGGGCTGTAGAAACAACGATGTCAAGCAAGGGTTGCTTATTCAGGTTTGTCAAGGAGGATCCTATTATGAAACGCGCAAGATCGATCGTGCTTCTCATCTCACTGCTGGCTGTCACCGGCACCGCAA
>JAFGCA010000714.1 GCA_016932895.1 Sedimentisphaerales bacterium
TGCCTGACCTTCCTGCTGGCCAAGGGAACGAAGCTGGAGGTCCCGTTCTGGGGCATGATGCTGGACGTGATGATCATGGTCGTGATCCCGCTGTTCGTCGGGTTCGCCGTGCGGCACGTCCTCCGCGAGAAAATGGAAAAGATCCAGCCGGTTTTCCCCGCGCTCTCGGTGACCTTCATCATCTTCATTTGCTCGCTGGTGATCGCCCTGAACCGTGACCGGCTGCGCGAGGTGACCGGCCTGGTCCTGGCGGCGGCGGTGGTCCTGAATGTCTACGGCCTGGCCGCCGGCTACGGCGTCGCCGCGCTGTTTCGCATGAACCGCGCCCGGCGCCGCACGCTGACGATCGAGATTGGCATGCAAAACGCCGGCCTCGGCGCGACCCTGGCCCTGGCCCACCTCGGCCCCCGAGCCGCCATTCCCGCCGCCATCTTCGTCTTCGTCTGCATCCTCACCGCTTCGGGCTTGGCTTCCCTCTGGCAAAAAGGACCGAGGATTTTCCTAAAAAAAGCTTGACATTTGCCTTGGTGTCGTTCACTCTGCGAATGTGCGTCAAGCGGAATTCCTTCTCATGGATTGTCAGTGTTCCATTACCTTTTTTGGGGCAAGGAGGTTACGATGTTGCGACGTCCGGACAGCATTTCTTTCGCGGCAATTGCCACTATTCTCATGCTCACCGCCACTGGTCTTCCGGCAGTTGTTACGTATGACTGGACGTCCACGGACGGGGGCGGGTCGGGAACGGTCGTGTTCAACGGCACCGCCGGCGCGACGGCCGATCCAGGCGACATGCTTTCCTTCACGTTCAGCAACGCGATTTTGTCCGATTGGAGCCTCGCGGACAGAAGTGGGTCGTGGACGATCCCGCTGAGTCTGACCCCAGCGCTGACGCCGCAGAACAGCGGGTTGGTGTTCTATTTCGAGCGCGACACAGGCGAGTACACGAAAACGTTGAAGTTCTATTACAACTCGCCCCCGGTTGAGGGGGGGCCTCCTGTCTATTATGAATTCGGTGGGCCGGGATGGTTCTGGCAATCGATCAGCTATCCCGGGATGGCTCCGTCAGATACGTCGTGGGAGCCGGAATATCAAAAGCCCCAGGAATATGAAATTCCAGAGGAAGGGGACCCGCCGCCACTGAATCCGGTGCTGGTCGGTGAAGACGGATCGGGCCAGTGGGGCCTGCCGGACGGTTCGGGCCCGCTGGCCGTTCCGGTGCCGACTTCGCTTCTGCTCGCACTGACCGGCGTGGGAATAGGCCGGGCGACGCTGCTTCGCCGGGGCCCATCCCCGCGCCGATCGTGCCTCTGAGTATCTCATATCTTGGCCATGTCCGGGTCGTCCTGAGTGGTTGTTCTTTGGCCATCAGCGGCCCTTTCGGAACTCCCGAGGCAGAGAATTCGCATTTTTTTGCGGGAGGTCTGCAATCTTTGGGGCCGGTGCCACGACGTACGGGGTACATGGGGAATCCTGGCGGTGCAGGGATTCGAGGACTGGACGTGAATTCAAGCTGCCCCGAGGAATGGCCGTGTTTCCGGTCATAGCCTCGGCGGGCGGGAAGGGAGCAAGCGGTATGGACAGGTTCTGGTCGAAGGTCGTCAGTATTGGTCTTTGCGGTTGTGTGGTTGCAGCGGCAGCAGGGGCCGCTGCCTCCAGCGGCGCCGGCGCGAGTCCTTCCGGTCGCGAGGCGACCGCCGAGCGGGGTACGAAGGATATCCCGGAATTCGAATTCACGGTGTGGGGGCATCCCCCTTCGCGGCAAGTCTATCGCCTGCAGGACGAACGTCTCGTGCAGAAGATCCTGTTTGTACTCAGAGGAGGCGCCCTCCCTGTTGGCGATGTGGCCGTGAGGATCGGAACGACTGATTCCGACGTTTCAGGCAAGCTCGACGAGCTGGCGCGATTCGGCCTGGTGCAGCAGGAAGGGCCGAGGTGGATTTCCAACATTCCGCTGTACGTGCGCGCCGAGATCGAGGCGGGCGAGAAGCTCAGTATGGAGTATGCCGAACGGCAGGCCGAGATTCTGCGGCGCGCCATTCCCGGGCTCAGAGACCTCTACAGCGAAACGAAGCTGGCTTCGTCCTTTCCGTGGGAGCAGACGTCTCTGCTTGTTGTCGGGGCGCTGCTGTCGGATTTCTGCGTGTTCGACCGCGTCGCGTTCCGGCCGGAAAATGCGGACCACGGGAGGCGGTTTCCGCTGCAGGCGCCGGACGGCACGCGGTGGGGATTCACAGGGTACGAAAAGCTGCCCAAGCGTTTTCCTTCGTGTCGTTGGACGTTTTACCACAACCAGTTCCATACGTACGCCGGGGGGATGGCACGGTTTGGCTACTATGGCAATCCGTACGAGCAGAGGAAGAACCCCATTATCTCTCCGGGAAAGTGGTGCGCGGGCATACACGGCAAGGTCCTTTTCGCGCTGGCCGAAGGTCCGCTCTCATCGGCAGAGCTGGAATCGAGCACGAGACTGAACAGGGAGTTTCAACACAAAACGCTGGAAGAGATGGCCGGCTGCGATCCGCCGGCCGTAGCGCTGGACGGGGGCCGGTACCACGCCGGGATTCCGGTCTTCACCGAGCCTGATTTTCAGCGCGTGCTGGCCGCGTGTGACCGGGTGGCGGAGGAAATTCACCACAAGGTGGTCCTGCCCCACGGGGCGGAATTGGAGGCTCGGGGCAAGGAGATGGGCCTTCGCTGGCCGCTTCCCTCGGGCACGTACGTCCGCGATAGAGCGCTCCAGATGCTGGTGGACGAAGGCGTGCTGAGTCCCGTGCCGGCCGCACCGGTCGATTGGGACTTCGGCGTGTGGGCCTGGAAGGGATTCCTGCAGATGAATGAAGAAGTCACGACCGGCGCAACCCCCGACCCCTTCCTTCTGACCGCCATATCGAGCGACGAGGAGAACCGCCTACGCCGGGCCGACACCGTCAAAGCCGAGATCCTCCAGGGCAACCGGTTCCAGGACGTGTCGACGCCGGCGCGGGCCTTTCTCACGAGACTCTCGGCGGTCGTACACTCCGACGTGGAGGCGATGAAGGCCGTGTCCGCGGCCCACATTGACGAGCAGTACTTTGCCGCGCCGCAGCGCCGCAACTGGGCCCAGCAGATGCGATATCTCAATATCCACCGCATTCCGTCGGTCCCGGCAGATCCCCGGACCGGTGACGTGAGTCCCGTCTTCGCCATCTACGACCAGGGCTTCGAAGAGGCGCACGTCTACTTCTATCACGACGGAGGCTGGCGCTTTCTGTTCAACACCTACGCAGTGAGATCCTGGTCTGATGGGGCCGAAGGGCGCGCCCAGGCGAAGCTCCTGGCGTTACAGAACAAGTAGTCAGAGGATTCGCGTCCCCGACGCTACTGCTTCTCGCATCGGTTGTGCCGACACAGCCGCGATTCCGGCTGGTCAGTTCTCGCCGGCGCGTTGCACCTCGTCCAGGTTGGCCTTGGCGGGCGGGACCTTGGCGAGGAAGCCGGCGATGGTCTCGCAGGGGTAGTCGGAGCACAGGGCGCAGTTGTCCACCTTGCGGCCCAGGCCGCACGTGCGGATCTCGCATTCGCTGCAGTGGCCGATGTGCGAGCCCTCGACTTTCAGGCAGCCCACGCAGTTGATGTCCTCGGGCTTGAACTCCACCTGAAACTGTTGGGACCATTCGGCGGCGGTCTTCTCCCGCAGGGCCTGATCGTCGGTTTTGCGCGCAATGAAGGCCGGACACGCCGCACAGTCCAGCCCGCACACCCCCAGGGTCTTGGCAGCTCGTTGGTTCGGTTCCATACAACCTGCTCCCATCATGCCCGCCGCGGTCACGCAGGCCGTAGCGGTGGCCAAAAAATCACGACGCGATAGCTTCGACGCATCTGCCTGCTTCATCTTGTTCCCCATATCCAAAACCACCCCAGCCTGCAAATCATCGGCCGCATTGTAGGCGCAAGCCCACGGAAAGGCAAATGCGTGTTAGGAAATAGATATGGTTTTTCCCGTCGCGGAGCCGATGGGTAAGACGGCTTCTTTCGGTCTTGCACCGTAGATATCTGCGAAAAGTATCGTTTTTTTTCCGTAATGAGAAGTGCCGATGGACGTCTGTTAGGGTAGGCGCCTGCGGAAAGTGAGCGGGCGACGTATGGCCGGCGGCAGTGTGGAGCCGCTCGGGTCTTGAAAAAATTGCGTTTTTTTGCTACAAACAAAATACAACGTAACGGAGGCAGGTTCATCCCCGCCATGGCTGTAAGCGGTACTTTGGGCACATCTGAAAGGAAGGGAAATGAGGAAGGCAACGATGCTCAGCGTTGGGTTGATCGTTCTTATTGCCGGTACCGGTCTCGGCGCCATCCGGCACGTGCCCGGTGAGTACCCGCGCATCCAGGCGGCGATTCAGGCCTGCGAGGACGGCGATACCGTGATCGTCGCGCCCGGCGTGTACTTCGAGACCATCAACTTCAGCGGCAAGGACATCGTCGTGACCGGCACCGACCCGTACGATCCGAAGGTCGTGGCCTACACGGTCCTCAACGGCGACGAAGACGGCACGGTCGTTACCTTCGAGAACGGTGAGACCTCCTCCGCCGTGCTGACGGGCTTTACCATCACCGGTGGCTTCGGCACCATCGATACCACGCTGCAGGCCGGCTTCCGAACGATCTGGGGGGCGGGTATCTTCTGCAACCGTTCCTCGCCCACCATCACCCGCAACGTCATCGCCAACAACGTCGGGCCCTTCGACATGCCCGGAGACGACCCGTCGCAGTGGAACATGTGCTACGGGGCCGGGATCGGATGCATCGAGTCGGACGCGGTCATCACGCACAACACGATCCGGGGCAACAGCGCCTACGTGGCGGGCGCTTTGATCGCGTATTTCGGCAATACGACCGTTGCCAACAACGTGATCTTCGGCAACTCCGCGGCCGCCGGGGCCGGTGTGGTTATGGTTCAGGGGCAGCTCATCAACAACACCATCGTCGCCAACAATACCACGAACCTCGGCGGCGAAGTCGGACCGGGCGGGAATGTCTATACCGTCTTCGACGTGGGCCTGCAGGATTGCCAGGTGAAGAACAACA
>JAFGCA010000715.1 GCA_016932895.1 Sedimentisphaerales bacterium
TCCGGGCACAGCAAGGCAACGCCGGGATTTACTTCTTTCACAGCGAGCGTCCCATCGACGCGCGCGTTCTCGGAGCGACGGACTTCGAGAGGGCGGCGCTGCCGGCGACGGGCCTGTTTCTTCATCCGCGGAAATTCGTGCGCTTCTGCTCGACGTTTTGGGCCAGCTACCAACGGGCGCGGGAGGTCATGGCCCGCAGTGCCAACGCGGTCGTGGTCGGGGTGGGAGGCTTCGTCGCGGCCCCGGTGTGTATGGCGGGTCACAAGCTGGGCATGCCCGTGGCGCTGATCAACGTGGACATCACGCCCGGCCGGGCCAACCGGCTCAGCGCCCGCTGGGCCGACGAGATCTTCGTGCAGTTCGAGGAGAGCCGGGAGTGCTTCGGGCGGCGCGGGCAGCGCGTGCGCGTCGTGGGTTGTCCCCTGCGCGGCGGCTTCGCCCATCCGGAGCGGGCCCGGGCCATCGCCGATCTGGGCCTGGATGCGAGCAAGAAGGTGCTGCTCGTGACGGGGGCCTCCAGCGGCTCGGCGCACATCAACGAGGCTCTCTGCCGTCTGCTGGACCGGCTGGCGCCATTCGCCGATACGTGGCAGATCGTGCATCTGACGGGTCTCGATAATGTCACGGAGGTGCAGAGCCGGTACGAGGGGGCGCCTCTGGCGTACCGCGTGACGGCCTATTACGACGGCATGGCCGATCTGTTCGCCGCCGCCGATTTGGTGATCGGGCGCAGCGGGGCGGTCAGCGTGGCCGAATACGCGGCCGCGGGCGTGCCGAGCATTTGCATGCCGTACCCGTACCACAAGGACATGCACCAGTACCGCAACGCCGGCAAGCTGGTCGAGGTCGGAGCGGCCGTGATCGTGGACGACGTGCCCGACGTCGACGACCGCGTCGGCTGGCTCTGGGAGGAACTGGAAGACCTGATGGCCCACGACGACAAGCGCCGCGAGATGGCCGAGGCGTGCAAGGAAGTGGCCCGTCCCCACGCCGCCGCCGAAATTGCCGAACGCCTGCTCAGCCTGGCCCCGAAGTGACAGCATGGACTGAAGTCCATCCTGCCGCTGCTGCCGGGGCGAATTTGGACCCAACCACGCGTGCACGTGGCAGGCGGATCAGGCGGCGCGGGGCAGTCGGGGTCGGCGCGGCGGGGTGGTGCGTTTGGGTTCGTCGGGGTCCGCTTCGGGCAGGGCGGACGGGGGCTCCAGCGGAGGCAGACCCCAGGCGGCGCGGGCTCGGTCACATCGCTCGTTGTGCAGGCCTTGTCCCCAGGAGACGTCAAAATCGCGGCAGACCGAGGCGCGCCGCTCGTAGATGCTGCAGCGAACGCTCTGCCCGATCTCTCCAAGGAGGGCGATGCAGCGTGGGTTCGGCGGGCTGGTGCCCCGCATGATCCGCCGGAAGTCGTTGAGCTTTTCCGTCAAATCCACAGGGACGGTCCCGCCGGGGGCGTTGTCGGCCTCGGCCCAGTAAAACGACGCTCGGTAAAACGCACAGCAGGCCCCGCAACGAACGCAAGGGTTGTCTGCCTTCTTATCCTGCATACAGTTCCGTACGCTCCACAGGCTTTGTACAGTGGCCGGCTCTCGGTCCGGCGGTATCCCAAATACACGCGTGGCGGCGGATTTGTTCGCCCGCGGGCGCTTTCTATCGCAGCGGCCCGGCAACCTGACAGAAACAGCAGCATGGGCCAAAGCCCATCCTGCCCCTGACGAGTGCCTTCCGGGGATTTCGACACTTGACCTTGGGGCCGGATGTTGAAAGAATAGGTCCCGATGCCGGCTGCGTTTGCCGGCGCGTCAGGGGAATTGACGGAGGTATCGACTATGAGAACGTTCGGGTGGAAACTGGGATGGGTCGCGTTGATCGCTGTGGTGGTTCTGCCGGGTCTGGTGGCGGCGGCGGAGAAGCCGTGGGTGGTGTACAAGGGCGGCTCGGGCCCGGGCAAGGGCACGCACATCGTGTTTGTCACGGGCGACGAGGAATATCGCTCGGAGGAGTCGATGCCGATGCTGGCCAAGATCCTGGCGGTGCATCACGGCTTCAAGTGCACCGTGCTCTTCGGCGTCAACAAGGAATCGGGCGAGATCGACCCGGTGACCGTCGATAACATTCCGGGGCTCAAGGCCCTGGAGAAGGCGGACCTGATGGTGCTGTTTACCCGGTTCCGGGAGCTGCCCGACGAGCAGATGAAGTACATCATCGACTACACCAATTCGGGCAAGCCCATTGTGGCCCTGCGGACGGCGACGCATGCGTTCTTCTACAAGAAGAACATGAACAGCCCCTACGCGAAGTATACCTTCAACAACAAGGGCGACTTCAAAGGCGGGTACGGCCGGCAGGTCCTCGGCGAGACCTGGATCAATCACTACGGGCACCACCAGAAGGAAAGCACGCGCGGACTCGTGGCCGACGGGATGGCCGATTGTCCCATCGTCCGGGGCGTCGGCACGATCTGGGGGCCCTCGGACGTCTACGGTCTGACGACGCTGCACGGCGACTGCAAGCCCGTCATCATGGGCCACGTGCTCAAGGGGATGGACCCCGATGACGAGCCCAACCCGGAGAAACCGGCGCTGCCGGTGGCCTGGACCAAGAGCTACACGGGCGATCTCGGCAAGACGGCGCGCGTGTTCACGACGACGATGGGACACGGCCACGATCTCAAGGACGAGAACTTCCGCCGGCTGCTCGTCAACGCCTGCTACTGGGGCCTCGGCATGGAAGACAAGATCCCGGCCAAGAGCAAGGTGGACCTCGTGGGGCAGTACGACCCCTACCCCATCGGCTTCGGCGGTTTCAAGAAGGGCCTGAAACCCTCCGACCACAAGCTGGAGAAATGAGTCCGTACGATTGAAGGAGACATTGAGGAACATGAAAGAAACTGCGAGCAGGGTGGCGGTCGTTCTGGTTGGATGCGTGGTCACCTGGGCCGGCAGCGCGGGGGCGCAGCCGGCTGGTCCGGCGTTCTACGAAGACCTGTCGTCGCTGGCGACCCTCTACCCGAACGTTCAGTCGTACTATCTGTCCAGCTATGACCGCTCCGGCGGCAACGACGACGGTTTTCGAGGCACGTACTCGCAGCTGTACGTCGACGACAACGGCGAGCGTGTCCTCTTCGACGCCAACGGTCCGGGCTGCATCTACAACTTCTGGTTCACCGGCAGCGGGCGGAATCTGCACTGGGGCAAGCTGCGCCTGTATTTCGACGGTGAGACGACGCCGCGTTTCGAGTGCGAGGCGCGCGAGCTCTTTGCAGGCCAGTGCGCGCCGTTTGTCACGCCGCTGGCGACGCATGCCTTTGTCTCCAGCGGGGGCTTTAGCTGCTCGGCGCCGATTCCGTTCGCCAAACGGCTCAAGGTCACGGCCGAGAAAACCGTCGGCTTCTACAACATTTACTACCAGCTCTACGAGAACGCTTCGGTAGAGACCTGGACGCCGCAGCAGGACTATTCGCACCTGATCGGCCTGTTCGAGCGCTGCGGCAGCGACCCGAAGCCGAAAGCCGGCCCGGTCGAGGTCGTGCAGAAGACGGTCTCGCTTGCCACGGTCGGCCGGCAGGGCCCGCCCGAAGAGGAATTGCTGGCTCTCGAGGGCGAGGGAACCGTGCGGTACATCAAGATCAACCCGCTCTTTGCCCCGGATCAGTACTGTCTCAACCACGTGTACCTGCGCATCTTCTACGACGGCAGCGACAAGCCCGCGGTGGACGTCCCGATCGGTCCGTTCTTCGGGTCGGGGCTCGGCGAGGCCGACGTCCGCAGCCTGTTCGTGGGCATGTCCAGCTCGGGGACGTACTACTGCTATCTGCCGATGCCGTTTCGAAAAGGCGTACGCATGACGCTACAAAACCGCAGTCACGAATCGGGCGGCGACTTCTTCGTCGAGCTCGGCTACCGGGACAAGCTGCCGGCCACGCGTGCGCCCGGCCGGCTCGGCTACTTCGGCGCCACGTACAACCGCGCCTGGCCGATTGTCGAGCGGGAGGATTACGTCCTGTTCGATTACAAGGGCACCGGCGCGGTCATCGGTCAGGTCATGACGGTCGAGCCGGTCAAGCCCGACCGCAAGCGCTGGTGGGAAGGGGACATGCGGATCTACATGGACGGCGAGACGACGCCCCGTTTCCACGGCACCGGCCACGAGGACGAGTACCAGGGCGGCTGGTCCACCTTCTGGCTGGAGAATCCCTATTCCCTGCCCCTGTTCGGAGCGCCCAAGAGCGCCGGCCTGATCAACGTTTTCGGCCAGGTCAACGGCTCGGTCACCGCCTACCGCTTCTGGCCCGGCAAAATCCACTTCCAAAACGCCATCCGAATCTCCACCGAGCACGGAAACCACAACGACACCCCCGCCAACTACTCGTCGCTGGTCTACTACTATTACCTGCCGAAATGAGCCGCGTCCCGACCGCAGGTGGCGCATGCGACTGGTCTTCACATACTATTTGGGCTCGACCTCGACGTCCACGTTGACACCGTGCAGGAGCGTGTTGTACACCGGGGAGTACTCGGTGAGCCTCTTGAGTCTCTCGAGATTATCGACATCCGCCTTGACCTTGAACTTGATGCGGATGTTCGTGTAGCCCTTAGGCACGTTGTTGTCCAGGCCGAGGAATCCGTTGAGGTCGATATCGCCCTCGAGTTCGGATTCGAGTTCTTCAATGTGGATACCGCGCACGGCCGCGTGGGCCACCATGCCCGTCGTCATACAGCCCGCCAGGGCGTTTAGCAAATGTTCGACCGGATTGGCGCCGCGGTCTTCGCCTGCGAGAATGGCCGGCTCGTCGGCGTGGAGCTCGAACGGTTGTTTGTGCCGCTGCTCGCGCCCGGCCCCGTAGAAATCCTCGATGGTCGTGCAGTTGTGATTTCCGCCGACCCATCTGTTACGCGCCCGGAACTTGCTCTTTCCGAGCTCGGGCTTTTCCTGGATGGCCCGGATGGTCTCCTGCAAGACATCCATATTGATCCCGTTGATGACATTGATGGTGTGTTGTTCAGCCATGGTGTTCACCTGCCTTTCTCATCAGAAATGGTCGGCGGCCCGCGGTCGTCGGCCGAACGTTAGCATGTCGGTACGGATGTGAATGAACCTCGGGGACGAAATCGGAACGATCTCATTCATACCCCCAATGCGTACTTCATTTTGCCCGCTGTTCGCATTGCCCTCTGCCAGCATTGCAGCACAGGGCGCCACGCGCGTTGCGCATCATGTGGTACGGAATCGGTTCACTCCGGTTCAGGGAATATTGACGAAGACCGGCCGATTTTCGTTCTTTCAGTGCGTTGTGTCGGTGGGGAATCAATACCCTATGGCGGAGCCGTCTTTTCGGGGGTCGGAGCCGCCGTAGTAGCGGAGGGGGTTGTTTTGGCGCCAGATGCCCTGGTAGCCGCCCCAGGCGCCGACGGTGGGGCGGACGTGGTGGCCCATGTAGGCGAGTTGGAGCTTGACGTCGTCGGCGATGCCTCGTTCGAAGCCGACGGAGCCGGAGCCGACCATCTTGGTACCGGTGGGCTCGGAGCTTTCGCCGTGCTCGACGCGGGGCTGCTCGCCGGCCTGCTGGACGGACATGCCGAAGTCGATGATGTTCATCAGGACCTGCGTCTGTCCCTGGGGCTGGAAGCTTCCGCCCATGACGCCGAAGGAAAACACGGGGCGCTCGTCTTTGGTGACGAACGTCGGGATGATCGTGTGGAAGGGACGCTTGTGCGGCTCGAGCCTGTTGAGGTGGTTCGGGTCGAGCGCGAAGAGCTGGCCGCGATTCTGGAGGCAGAAGCCCAGGCCGTCGGGGACGTAGCCCGAGCCCCAGCCGTAGTAGGTGCTCTGGATCAGCGAGACCATGTTGCCTTCGCGGTCGGCGGCGGTCAGGTAGATTGTGTCGGACGAGCCTTTGAGCCGGCCCGGCTGGACCTGCTGGGCGGCGCGCTGCGGGTCGATGAGCTTGACGCGCTCGGCGGCGTAGTCCTTCGAGATGAGCTGTTTGAGCGGGACGTCGGCGAAGTCCATGTCGGCGTAGTAGACGGCCCGGTCCTCGAAGGCGAGCTTCTTGGCTTCGAGGAACAGGTGCAGATGCTCGGCCGAGTTGGGCTGCATCGAGCCGATGTCGAAATGCTCGAGCAGGTTGAGCATCTGCAGCACCGCGATGCCCTGGCCGTTCGGCGGCAGCTCCCACACGTCGTAGCCGCGATAGCTCGTGCTGACCGGCTCGATCCAATCGCTGCGGTGGTCGCGGAAGTCGCGGAGGGAGAAATACCCGCCGTGGGCCTTCGAGAACGCCACGATGCGCTCGGCAATTTCCCCCTCGTAGAACGTCTGGGGCCCGCTCCGCGCCAGGGTCTCGTAGAAGCGGCCCAGGTCCGGATTCTTGAAGATGGTTCCGAAGTGAACGGGCGCGCCGTCGGGCAGGTAGGTTTTTCGCAGGCCCGGCGCGTCCATCTCGCCGAAGGACCAGCCCCGGGCGATAATCGGCGAGACGGGAAAGCCTTCGCGGGCATAATGAATGGATGGTTCCAGCAACCGGGCGAAGCGGAGCTTGCCGAACCGCTCGTGCAGGGCGGCCCAGCCGCTGACGCAACCGGGAACGCTCCAGGCCAGCGGGCTGCGCGTGGGGATTTCTTTGAGGCCGAGAGCGCGGGCCTTCTCCAGGCTCCAGTCGTAGGGAGATCGGCCGCTGGCGTTGAGACCGAAGAGCTTCTTGTCCTTCTGGCTCCAGACGATGGCGAAGAGATCGCCTCCCGGCCCGCAGCTCATGGGCTCGACCAGAGCGAGCATGGCGTTGGCGGCAATGGCGGCGTCGACGGCGCTTCCGCCGGCTTTGAGAACATCGAGGCCGGCGCTGCCAGCCAGCGGCTGGCTGGCGGCGACGATCCCGTTTCGCGCGACCACAGTCGAGCGGTTCTGGTTCCGGCGTGACAGCAGACGGCGGTCCAGCGTCGCGCCCGCCGGCGCCTGGCCCGCGCGACACACAGGCTCGCAGGCGGTCAGGGGAAAGAACGTCGAGGTGCCGATGCCGCCAAGGAGCTGGAGAAAAGCGCGTCGTTCCATAGTCCGATGCCTCCGTCGCTACACGGTTCTTCTGCGATCGCAATCCGTACGAAGTTATGCGTAACCGCCGCCCATTGTAGCGGTGAGCCTGATCGGGTCAAGCGGGCGAATTTGTCCAAAATGCCACCTTGCCACGCACAAAATGGTGCGGCCAAAGCGTTTCCCTGGGTTACAATGACAGTGACAGCGTTTGTCGTTCGCGCACCCTCTAGGTCAGGAGAAGATGGAGCCATGCAGCGGAATCGAGAAGCCTTCACGCTCATTGAGCTTCTGGTGGTGATCGCGATCATCGCGTTGCTGATGGCGATTTTGATGCCGGCGTTGCAGCGGGTCAAGAAGCAGGCCGCCGCGGTCGCCTGCCAGTCGAACCTCCATCAGTGGGGCCTGATCTGGGCCATGTACACGCAGGACCATGACGGGTACTTTCCCACGGCGGTCCTGAGCTGGCGGGACCTGGTGAAGAACTACCACAAGGACACCGACCAGAAGATCACCCTGTGTCCCCGGGCGACGAAACTGTACACCGACGGGGCGATTCCGCCGTTTGGGGCGTGGGAGCAGACATGGGACCAGGCGCAGCTCGACAAGGCGGGCCGGCCCTACGCCAGCAGCTACGGGATCAACCAATGGCTGTACGACGCTCCGCAGGTCGTCGGCGGTCGGCTGCTCGAACAACTCTGGCGGACGGCCCACGTGAAGAACGCCGGCGAGGTGCCCTGTTTCGGGGGCTGCGCCATCACCGGGGCCACGCCCAATGACGGGGACGAGCCGCCACAGCGGCCGGACGACGTCTCCTACATCTGGGGCCAGGGCGGAGGCCCGAACGAGATCCGTCGCTTCTGCATGAACCGCCACGATGGGTACATGAACATGGTCTTCCTCGACTGGTCGGTGAGGAAGGTGGGCCTGAAGGAGCTGTGGACGCTGAAGTTCCACCGCAAGTGGAACACCGCCAACCGATACACCAAAGCCGGCGGTGCTACGGCCGCAGACTGGCCCCTGTGGATACGCGGATTCAAAGACTACTGACGACGAGCCGAACCCTTGCCCACGGGTGGAACGTTGGTCCCGGGCAGCCATCCGGACAGGCGCTTTATGACTTCGCTGTATTCGGGCTCACCAGCCAGGTTATGCCATTCGTTCGCATCGTGCTCGTGGTCGTACAGTTCCTCGGTTCCGTCGACGTAGCGAATGTAGCGCCACCGCTCGTCGCGCACCGCGTGACAGTCTTGTCTGTGCGTGGTGACCGAGGGCCTGCGCCAGTTGGCGTTGGGGTTCTCAAGCAGCGGTCGCAAGCTTGCGCCGTCCAACTGGCCGTCGAGGGCGCCGAGGTCGCAAAGATCGACCAGCGTCGGGTAGAGATCGAGCAGGTTGACGGTGCGCCCGCAGCGGGCCCCGGCCTGCGTCATTCCGGGCACGCGGAACCAGAGGGCCGTATGCGTGGTCAGCTCCCACAGCGCGTACTTGGCGAAGTGCTTCTTCTCGCCCATGTGGAAACCGTGGTCGGCCCAGATGCACACGATCGTGTCATCTCTATTGGGGCCCCGGTCCAGTGCATCGAGGATCCTCCCGAGCGTCTCGTCCATGAAGCTGATGCAGGCGAGGTAGGCCCGCACCAGGGGCCGCCAGTGGCCGGCCCGTTTGATCTCGTCGAAGAGCACGGGGTAGGCCGCCCGCTCCCTGGCCTGGGCGCCGAGATCGTCCCAATCGTTCTCCAGCACCGGCGGCATCTGGATTTCGTCGAGCGGATACATGTCGAAGAATCGCTTCGGGGCGGTCCAGGGATTGTGAGGCCGATAGATGCCGTGGGCGAGGAAGAACGGCTTGTCGTGTCTCTTGCCGAGACGCTCGACGGTCACCGCGGCGTTGCGGACGTCGGCGAAATCGTCGTCCGGGCCGGCCCACGCCTCATAGTCGAAAAGCTTCGGGCGCTTGATGCTCTCGGGAATGACCTTTACTCTGGCATTCGGAAGGTAGCCGCCGTCCTTGTTCCGCGCGTCGTCGAACATCGCCGCCATGCGCCGGGGGCCGGGCCGGGTGTGGAAGATCTTGCCCGACCACATCGTTTTGTAGCCGTGGGCTTTGAAGTGTTCGGGGAGAGCCACCGCCTTCATTGCCGGCCCGGACCTCTGCCACATGTCGCCGTTCTCGTACACTCCGCTGCGGGACGGTGCAATGCCGGTCAGGATGGCTGTGCGCGAGGGATTGCAGATCGGGGCGGCGCAATACGCCCGCGTGAAGGTCATCGCCGTGCGGGCGAAGCGGTCGACATTTGGCGTCTTGAGGCCCGGATACCCGCGCAGCAGACGAAGGTAATCGTTCAGGTCGTCGATCGCAATGAAGAGAACGTTCGGTTTTCTCGCTTCATCCGCGACGCCTTGCGTCAAGCCGCCGAACCGCCAGAGACTCGTCCCGGCCACTGCGGCGGCCGCCTTTCGAAGGAAGTTCCGTCGATTGAGCATGGTTCACCGTCCCTTCTCTGTTTCCCTTGGCGGATGAGACTTCATTCTGAACTTTTGCAAAACTCTTGTTCATTCATAGAGCGCGTCGTGAAGCTTCTTGAGCTTCTCGGGCTTGATCTTGATCACCTCGCGGTCATAGGTCATCAGGCCGTTGACCTCGCCTTCGACGTCCGTGGTCTGGGTGTACACGGCGCCGGAAACGCCGAGGGCCTTCATCGTGACGATCTGGTCGAACTTGGCGATGTAGTTTTCAAGCAGTTCCTCGCGGCTCTGGTAGGTCTGGTAGCCCCAGTTGCGCATCTTGGGATTCCAGAGATGTCCTTGGACGGGATAGCCGATGCCGCCGTATTCGCCCACCACCGACGCGCGATCCGGAAATCGTTCCGGCACAATGACCTTCTTCTGGTAGCTGTGAATGTCGTGGATGTCGCCACAGGGCCGCAGGGCCCAGCCGCTGACGGCGTTGACAAGACGCGTGGGATCGTAGGCCTTGATCGCGGCGCTGATGCGGGCGGTATCGTACTGGCCCCAGCCTTCGTTGAACGGCACCCACATGACGATGCTCGGGGCGTTGTCATGCAGGTCGATCATGCGTCGCAGCTCCCACTCGAACTGGGCGGTGTCGTGCGTGCGGCGCTCGAGATCGGGCCCTTTGCGCGAAACGTGCTGAACGTGCCAGGGCCTCGGGTTGTCCTTCCGGGGGATCACAACCATGCCTGAGGGCATGTCCTGCCAGACCATGATCCCGATCCTGTCACACCAGTAGTACCAGCGGGCGGGCTCGACCTTGATGTGCTTGCGAATCATGTTGAAGCCCATGTCCCGGGTGATCTGGATATCATATTTCATCGCCTCATCGGAAGGCGGGGTGTGCAGCCCGTCCGGATACTCGTACGCCCCCATGTCCACGACGGAGGTATGGTCACCGTTTCCGTCCATGATCCGCGGATAGCTGTCGAGGTCA
>JAFGCA010000716.1 GCA_016932895.1 Sedimentisphaerales bacterium
CTGTCGGAGGGAACTGAACCCATCATACCAGAACCCGTTTCTTCCTGACACCAGCCGCGAAGCGGCTGACCGACTCGCAATGACATGTTGTGCGTTCTGTTTGTCATTGCGAGCAGCGCAGCGACGAGACAATCTCCTGCCGCATTGGCGGAGAACCCGCGTGGTGGAACGCCCGATGTCCGGAGGGCGAGAGCGAGCATGGGCCGGGGTTTTCCTGCCGGACGCCGGGCCTGCGCCTCGACACCCGAAAAAAATGCGATTTCTGCGTTACCGACCGCCCTGTATGTGCCTTAACGATACAGAGAAAGAAGGTCTGTACAGGAGTTAAGTATGGCATTTGGACGCATCCAACCCGGAGATCCGCACGGCGGCGCGGGATTTGGATTTTCTCCTGTGCAAACCTTAAGGTCTTTGCGTAAATAGATTTATAGTAGCTTGATCTTTGGTTTTCGAAGTATTGTAACGTGTCGCCCGATCTCATCGGACGCGTCGAACCGGCGGCAACATCGGAAGGGGAGTCCGGGTTTGCCGGGGTGCCAGACCGCCGGAGAAAGGAGCCGTAAGATGTTTGTCGTTGTGGAAAAAAGAAGTCCGAGCGCAGCGGTGTTAGCCGTGGTGCTGGCCCTGACGATGCTGGTCGCCTCGTCGGTGGAGGGACGGTTATCGCGGCGCAGTTCTGGTAGCAGCAGCCGATCCAGCACGCAGACGTCGCGGCCCAGTTCCTCGCCGAGCCGTTCGTCTATTTCGCGATCAACTCCGTCTCGGTCGTCGATTTCACGCTCGACGCCATCGCGGTCGTCGATTAGCCGCAGCTCGCTGTCGAGTCGTATGTCGAGTCACAGGCAGTCTTTACAGTCGCAATCGACCAGTACATCGCGGTCGCTAAGTTCCTCGCGGCCCTCGACGAGTATCAGCCGGAGCCCGTCGTCCTCCTTTCAAAGCAGGTCCTCCAGCCAGATTCGGAGGCCCAGCTCATCGCCAAACACGCGCTCGGTCGTCCCGCAGCCCAGTCCTTCGACGTCGTCGGGCTCGAGCCGAAGCTCGATCTCCAGCCGGATCGTCACGGGCCGACGGTCGCTCCCGACCACCACGCGCGCCCCAAGCACGCCGTCGATCACACGCCGCAGCACGGTCCCATCGCAATCTTCCACCATCACTCGTACGCCCAGCACCTCGTCTTCTTCGAGCCCGAGCTCAAGCAGCCTATCGACGAGTTCCAGTTCTTCCTCGTCGAATTCGACGGTTCTTTCGAGCCCCACCCGAAGCTCGGTGTTCCGCTCGAGCCCGACGCGGAGTACCGTGTCCGGGTCCAACAGCACGCGAAGTTCGGTGTTTCGCTCGAATCCGACACGCAGCATGGTGGCCCGGCCGACCGATTCGCAGAACACCGGCGTGATGCGAAAATCGCTGACGGATCGCCTGACCGCTCAAAGGGCACCTGTGATGAGGTCCGGGACGGAACCGGTGAATCGCCAGTCTGTTTCCAGCTCGGTACGGAGGCCCGGTCCCGGGTTGGTGCGGCGTGACTCTTCCGTGCGATCGAGCGCGCCCGAGAGATCGACGTCGCCGTCTCAGTCCGGCTCGTCGAGCGGGACAAGTTTCCGTCGCGGTTCGCTGGTGCGGCGTCTGACGGATCGGGCAAAGGAGCCGAGTGCCCAACAGCAGGCTTCTTCGCCAGCCCGGAGTTCGGCGACGGTGGAAGGTGCGGCGCGCAGCCCGCTTTCGTCGCCGCTGCGGCAGGTCGGTGGAACGGGCGTTCGGAGCAGCCGGTCCGCTTCGCGAGACGCCACGACCGGGTTGCGAGAGAGCAAGCCCGCCCTGCGGGATGGTACGGCCGGACTGCGGGAGAGCAAGCCCGCCCTGCGTGAGAGCCGGTCGGGGCTGAGGGATCATATTCGCAGCGCGAGGACCACAGCAGACAGCCGCGTCTCGCTGGCCGGGCAGGAGCGTGTGGTGGGCACGGAACTGCGCGACCGCACGGTCCTGAGCTCGCGGCTGAGCAAGTACAGCGGCAGGACGACCACGACCCGGCCGTTCGGCAGCCCGCTTCGCAACGACCCCGTCAGTCGACTTCGGCGTCCGCACGTGGTGTATCACGACCGCCCGCACCAGATCCAGCACACACCGCGCCACGTCTACACCTACTACGACCGCCACCATCGCATGTGCCACCGCATCATCTGGCCGCGATACCACTATCCGGTGTACTATTCCTGGGGCCCGCACGCGACGTTTGGCTGCGTATATCCGTACTATCACCGCAAGTACGTGTTCGTCAGCCTCGGGGGCTACTGGCCCTTCGGTTATTCGTATCTCCGCTACTACTGGTACGGCTACCATCCCTACGCCTGGTACGGGTACTACCCGGTCCCGCGCGAGGCTTCCTATGACACGCAAAACTACTACACGTACAATTACTACACCGGTGAGCAGCCGGCCACGTACACCGAGCAGCCCGTTCCTGGCGACATGCAGGAACGCCTCCAGCAGCAACAGGGACAACCGGCCGAGCAGACGTTGGCCGACACGCGGTTCGAGGAAGGCGTCAAGAGTTTCGAATCCGGAGATTACACTACGGCCGCCGCCAAGTTTGCCACCGCCATCAAGCTGGCCCCGGACGATGTGATTCTTCCCTTCGCGCACGCACAGGCCCTTTTCGCCGACCGGCAATATTCCGCCGCGGCACAGGTCCTGCGCGACGCCTTCAAGAGCATGTCGCCGGAAAAGGAGGGGATCTTCTATCCGCGCGGGCTGTATCCCGATGACGACGTTTTGTTCGCGCAGATCGAGCGGCTCCTGGACAAGCTGGAGCAGTTCGGCTACGACGGCGACCTGCAGCTTCTGCTCGGATACCACCTGCTGGGGATCGGCGAGACGGAGTATGCCCGCCGGCCGCTGGAATTGGCCAGCCGGGACATCCAGAACGCCGAGGCCGCCCGGACCATGCTGTCGCTCCTGGAGAAGATGGAGGCCGACGTGACGGCGGGCAGCCAGGGCGGCGCCGCGCCGAACACGCAGGTCGGCGCGACCGATTCGCCACAGACCACGGCCGGCGCCACCGCGGCGCCGGCTGGACAGGGCAAAGCCGAAGTGCTGCGTCGTTTAGCCGAAGACGAGAAGCCGGCAGGCCAGGAAGGCCCCGCCAGAAGCGCTCCGCAAGAGGCGAGCCCTTCCGGCGCTCCTGAGAAGTCACTGCTCACGGAACCGAAGAAGAGTCCGGGGACGCAAAGCCTGACCGACCCGCTCAAAGGTACGCAGGGTGCCAATGACTCTGACGTTATATCCGCACCGGGCGGCGCGGGTGCCGGCGTCGCAATCGGGGCGAAAGAGCCGCCCGCAAACAAAGAGGATGATGATGGCAACGCAGCGGCGTCAAATTCTGCTGTCCGTTCTCCTGGCAAGTAGTCTGGCGACGGCGGCCGCGACGGCCGGGTCGTGGGAGGAGTTTCCCGTGCTGCCCAGCCCGGACGACCAGGAGATGCCCGATATTCAGGGCACGCTGGTGGTCTGGCAGGAGTACGTCTCGCAGTATGGCGATTACGATATCTACGTTGCCGATATCAACGATCTGGACGAGCTGCTCGTGACGTCGATAGGGGATGCCGGCGATCAGACGAATCCGGTTGTGTATCGTGATACCGTCGTCTGGCAGGATTTCATTGCGGAGGGGGATGGGGGAGACTGGGACATTCGTATGGCGGTCGTCAGCGATATGAACGAGCCTGAAGTGTTTGCCGTGTCCAATCTCGTTGGCCTCGACGAGCAACAGCCTGCGATCAGCGGGTGTACGGTTGTCTGGGAAGAGACCGCCGGCGTAGACTTCGACATCTACGGCGCCGACGTCACCGATCCCTGTCTGCCTCTGGTTTTCCCGGTGGCGCCGTTCGGACTCGATCAGCGCCGGCCGGCGATCGACCGAAACACCGTCGTCTGGGAGGACAACTTCTTCGGCGATTGGGACCTTCTCGGCGCCGATGTCTGGCTGCGCGACGAGCCGGCGCAGTTGACGGTCGCACTGTTCGAGAAGGATCAACGGAACGCCGCTGTTAGCAGGGGGACGGTTGTCTGGGAGGACAATTTCTTCGGCGATTGGGACGTGTATGCCGCAAGGGTATCCGAGCGGGGAACCCCGGACGACTTCGCCATTGCCGAGACCGAGGCCGACGAGCGGAACCCCGACGTGGACGGGCACCTGATCGTGTGGCAGGGCAATCGCGACGGAAACTGGGATATCTTCGGCTACAACCTGGTCACGCGGCGCACGTTTCGAATCACGAACGACCCGGGCGACCAGATCAACCCGGCCGTCAGCGGAAATACCGTCGTGTGGCAGGACAACCGCGACGGACGCTGGAACATCTATGCGGTCGTTCTCGACGGTCCGGCCGTGGTGCGCTGCGGCAAGAAGCTGCCCGGCGACTTCGACGGCAATTGCCGGGTCGATTTTGCGGATTTGGCGCTGATGGCGTCGGCGTGGCTCGAATGCGAGCTGGACCAGCCCGATCTATGCGGTCCCGCATTCGACGGTCCCGGAAAGGGGAAAAATGGCGGGCGTCGGCCCCCGAATACGTTGTAGAACCGCCGGCCGACCGATGGGACGGCCTCGGCGACAGGATGTTTTGGAGCTTGGCAGTTGAGTTGTTCATATATCTGCGATAGAATGGGGGATTGCGGGGCTTGGTGTCCCGCGTCTTCTGTTTGCCAGGGACAGGTCCCCGGGCGGGGCGGCCCCCGGCAGCGAACGTCGAAGAAACCGAGAAGCAGGGAACGAAGTGATCGGGTATGGACAAGCGGCTGCGAAACGCTCTAAGAGGACTGACGGCTCCGGATCCTGACTCGCGTCGGCGAGCCATGGAGCCGTTCGTGCGATTGACCTTTGGCATGTTCATCAGGCATTTGCATCGCTACCTTGGCAACGAGGTCGAGTGCGAGGATGTACTGGAAGATGTGTACGCGGATATCTGGGAAAACCCGGACCATTTGCGGGATGTCGAAAACGAACGGCACCTGCTGCGGACCGTCTACCTGTACTACATGCGCAAACGCCTGCGCGAGGTGTATCGAAGGATGAATCGAAGTCTGTATTTGTCTCAGAAGGATATGCAGAACCTGGTGGCCCCGGAACTGGGCTTGTGTGAGCTCATGTCGCAGGCGGAGCTCAAGCAGATTTTGCATCGGATGCTGGGCAAGCTCAAGGCACGGGAGCGCAAGGCGATCGAGCTCTGGATGCAGGGGATGTCGAACCGGGCGATTGCCAATGAGCTCAAGACGACCGTCGGGGCCGTCAAGATGTTGGAGTTTCGCACGGTGTTGAAGTTGCGGAAGATGTTGAAAGATTACACCGACGAAGACTGAGTGTCTTCTTCCTGACAGGAGCAGTCTGCAATGGCGAATGTGAATCGAGAAGTTCAGGAGTTGCTGGCCGACTACGCGTCGGCGCTGCGGGACGGTTGCCTGCCCGCTTTTCTGAAATCGCTGACGCGGGAGGAGGCCGGCCGCATCCACGATTCGGAGGAGTTCTGGGAAGCCACCGAGGTGGTGCGGCTGATGAACAGCGCCGGGTTTGGCGACCGGGTGGTGACTCCGGACGTAGGCCTTTTTATCTCGCGCGTTGACGCCGGAATCGCGTCGCGCCTCAAGAAGGGCAAGGCGCCAACGCGAAGTCGCAACCGAAGCCACGCGAATCTGTAGTCCGGATAGTGACGAGATAGAAGTACTGATATGATCCTGGATTGTTATCAATGCTCTTCATGCTATTTTGAAGACAAAGAGCCCAGCTCGAGAATCGACCCGGTCACCGTTTCGCCACCGCAACCGCGGCGGACGTTTGAAAACGTGCTGGTGGTGTTCGTCTGTGTGGAGCGGTACGACAGCCGGCAGGAGCTGGAGGAGGCCGCCGATGAATTCGCCGCGTTGTCCAATATGTTAGGCAAGCGGCCCATTGTGCTGTGCCCGAACGTGCACCTGTCGATGGACAAGGCCCCGGAGAAGCAGGCGGTTTTCCTCATCGGCGAGCTGGAGAGAATGCTGGCTGAGCGGGGATACGAGGTTCACCGGCTCTCCTTTGGGTACCACAAGAAATACGGTCTGGAATGCAACGGCAACGTGGGCAGCGTGGTCGGCCGGCGTTTCTATGGGTCGGATCACAAGCAGTTTCTGCGTCTGATGACGCGCTTGGGTGTGTGTCCCCCGGAATCGCTGCCGCGCGACATGCCCGTGTGGGCCGAGGTTCTCCTGGAACGCCAGTTGAAGGTCTTGGGCAGCCGGCGCGAGACCTACAACGCGGCCAAGAGGATGTGCGAGGAGCAGTTGGATGCCACGGGGCACGGCGAGATGTGGACCTGCATGTTGTTCGAGGGCGAGCGGCAGCCGATGGACGATTATCTCAGCCAGCTCTACACCATCATCGAAGAGTATCCGGATGTCCGCGTGCATCGGGCGATGAATCTCAGTGTGCCCGGGTTTTCCAACGCGGCGCGGCATCTGTTTCGCAAGTATCCCGAGGCCATCGAGTCGGGCCGCTTGCGTATCTATAACAGCAAGGTTTCGGATATCGAATTCCTCCTGTCCCGCAGCGCGGTGCTGCTGGCTTTTCCGCAAATTCCGCGGAAGGCCGGTTCGCACGCGGGAGAGATCTCCTTTGGCATCTATTGCAAGGACGAGGATTTTGCCAAGAACCTCATCCAGTGGTATCGCACGTTCCTGGTGGACGGCCGGTCCGGGTGGATTCGCACGGAATCGGAGCTGAACGCCGTGATCAACGAGCTGGAAGAGGAGATGTTCCAGGAAGGGCGTGAATAAGCGGCTGCTCGTCTCGAGTCCTGCCTTGTCACGCCGGGCGGGAGGCGGCATACGGATTAGGGAACAGCGCGGTGCATACGGTCTTGTCGGTGGCGCTCGTTGCGGGCTACGTGGTCGTTCTCACGTTCGTGGCCGTACGCGCCCGCGCCGCGCGGGACTATGCGGAATTCTCGCTTGCCAGCCGCGCCCTGCCCCTGGCGCTGGTTTTCGGCAGTCTTTGTGCGACCTACGTGGGGCCGGCTTTCTCCATCGGCTTTGTGGGCAAGGGTTTTCTCTCCGGTTTTCTCTTTTTGGGCATCGGTCTGGCCTATGCGATCCAGAATATTCTCGTGGGCGTTCTTATCGCGCCGCGGCTCCGCGCTCTCAAGGATTGTCACACGCTGGGGGATGCGATCGGGCAAAGGTACAACTCGCACTGTCACGTCCTGGCCGGCGTGGTGTCGGTCGGACTGTGCACGGGTTTTGCGGCCGTGATGGCCAAGGCCGGAGGGGTAGTCCTCAATGATATCTTTCACCTGCCCCCCTGGTCGTCCGTCACCATCGTGGTGGGCATTACTGCGCTCTACACGACCTCGGGAGGACTGCGGGCGAGTGTCATTACCGACGCCTTCCAGTTCAGCGCCTTCGCGATCCTGCTGCCGGTGGTGTTGCTGTTGGCGCTGGCGTTCCATATGGAGGGGGGAGTCGCCGCTTTCGTCGCGCAGGGGACCGCGGCGACTTGCGAGGGGCTGGCCTCGACGTCACCGATCAAGATTGTCGGGCTGGTGACGGCCTTTCTGTTAGGGGAGATGCTCATTCCGCCCTATGCCAATCGCGCGTTGGCGTCGGAGACGACGCGGGTCTCCCGCAATGGCTTCGTTCTGGCGGGATTGTTCAGCCTCGTGTGGTTTCTCGTGATGATCTCGCTCGGCATTGTGGCTCGCGGCCTGGTCCCGATGGGAACGAACGAGGATCACGTCCTGTTGCGTCTGGTGAAGGCCGTCATGCCCGTGGGCGGGTACGTGCTCCTGCTGGCTGTGACGGTGTCCATCATCATGTCGAGTCTGGACTCGCTTCTAAACGCGGGCGCGGTGGCGTTTACCCAGGATATCGTACGGCCTCTCAGGAAACTGCCCGATAAGGCGGCCCTGGACGTGGGCAGGGTGGCCACCATAGCCATCGCTGCGGCCGCGGCCGTGGGCGCCGTGGCCGTGCCGGACATTATCAGCGGTTTGCTGGTCTGTTATGCCATTTGGGCGCCGGCGATCCTCCCGGCTCTGGTGCTGGGTCTGTGGCTCAAGAGCCCGCGACCGCTGGCGGGTATCCTGTCGATGATTGTTGGCGCGCTGGTGGCGATCTTGTTTCAGTTCGTGTTCTCCGATGTGACCGATACGCCCGCCATCATTCCCGCGCTGGCGGCCGCCTTGCTGGCATATCTCGTGGGCCATATTCTCGACGGGCAGAAAGGGGCTTGAAGCATGGGAGCGGGTATGCTCATTGTTGTTGTTGTTGTCGCGGCGGTTCTTGTCATCGCCAGCGGCGTGTGGGTCGCCGTGGCGCTGCTTCGTGCGATGGCCGATCTGAATCGGAAGGCCCCGACGGTGCGCGAGTCTGCGGAGTTCTCCTCTGCCCGGTAACTCCGGGTCCGGCCGTGAAAATCCCGCGCCGGGAAGCGGCACTGCCCCCATGATCGGTTCGGTTGTGTCCCGGTCAATGCTCCAGTTTGGCGTGGCGTTCGACCGGACCGCACGTTATAATCCCTCCGAGAGAATCCGTGTGCTTCGGCATCCGTTGAGCGCCGCTTTTGGGAACGCGTGTTTAGGGAGTCCCGGCATGGAGGCATCTGCCCTTCGACAAAGAAGCCGTCCGTTGCGAGTAGCGATTGCCTTGATGTTTCCGGGGCTTGCCTTTTGTCTTGGCGCGGGGCGCCAGGCGGTGGCAGCGGCGGAGCGGACCTGTTCGGTTCGCGCGGTCGGTTTACGTTGCGAGTATCTGCCGGCGCCGTTGGGGATCGACGTGGCCCGGCCTCGCTTGAGCTGGCAGTTGGCGGCTGCGGAGACCAGGGCGCGCGGTCAGAGGCAGACGGCGTATCGCGTGCTGGTTGCCAGCACATGCGAGCGACTGGAGAGCGGCCGGGCTGATCTGTGGGATTCCGGCATGGTCTCGTCGGAGAAGTCGGTGCAGGTCGTCTACGCGGGCAAGCCGCTGGCCTCGGGGATGCCGTGTTTCTGGAAGGTCCGCGTCAAGGATGAGAAGGGCGCCGTCTCGGCCTGGAGCGAGCCGACTCGCTGGACGATGGGGCTGCTGCAAGAGGCGGATTGGTCCGCGCGCTGGATCGGCACGGACCAGGTCTTCGAACGAAAGAGGGGTTGGCCCCCGCCGGACAACACCGTGGCCGATCCGTGGCTGCGCAAGACCTTTACTCTGAACGCCCGGCCCGAGCGCGCCGCGATGTACGTCGCGTCGGTCGGATACCACGAGCTGTACGTCAACGGGCAGCGAGTCGGCGATGCGGTTCTATCGCCGGCGGTCGTCAATCACCGCAA
>JAFGCA010000717.1 GCA_016932895.1 Sedimentisphaerales bacterium
GACGAGGGGGCCGGGAACATCGCCTACGACGCAAGCGGCAATGGCTACCATGGCGTCCTCTATGGCGACCCGCAATGGCAACCTGAACGATTGGTGCTTGATGGCATTGATGACTATGTGAAACTGCCTATAGGATCGCTGATCAGCTCGCTGAACGAATGCACCATTACAGCACATGTTAACTGGTCCGCGCAGGGCGATATCTGGCAGCGTATATTCGATTTCGGTACGGATACCACCAACTGCATATACCTGACTCCCAACACCCCCTTTCTCGGCCCTTTTTTAGAGTGGCCGATACGGCCGAGCGCGGAGACGGTCCCCCTCAGTTTCGAAGGGCCGATGCAGGTGTCCATCACAGCCGGACCGGAACTGCGGACCGACTTGGCTACCAGCACAGGCGTATATGGTGGTTGGCAAGACGTGGCCGTAGTCTTAAAGCCGGATGAACTGCGGCTCTACCGCTACGGCCGAATCGAGGGCAGCGTTTCCCCATCGTGTGTCCTGAGCGATCTCGGCGAGACCACCAACAACTGGCTCGGCAGGTCCCAATACCCTGAACATCCCTACTTCGACGGTGCCTTCGACGATGTCCGCATCTACAACCGGGCCTTATCGCAGGACGAGATAGCAGAGCTGTATGGCGTAGTTGGGCCCGGGGATGACCTGTACAAGATTCAATGATTGAGTCCAGCGACTACGTTATTCAAGTAAATATATCGAAGAATTCATTGAACATGTTTTTGACTTAAGGAGGACAGAAAATGCGATTCACGCATTCTTTCAAGAGTCCTTTAGCAGGTGCAGCAGCGGCCGTCTCGATTTCCTGTCTGTTGATCTGCCCGTCTACCTTTGCCGCCGGACCGATCATCGGCTGGGGGGAAGTAGCTTTCGACAGCGGCGCATTGGACTGCAACGATTATGTGGATATCGCTGCCGGCGAAGGTCACTCTCTTGCCTTGAAGCAGGACGGCTCGCTTGTTGGCTGGGGCAAAAACGATCACGGTCAGGCTACACCTCCGGTGGGTAATGATTATGTGGCTATCGCTGCGGGCCATGATTACTCGCTTGCCTTAAAAGAGGACGGCTCCATTGTCGGCTGGGGTAAAGACGGTGATGGTCAAGCAACACCCCCACCAGGCAATGACTATGTGGCCATCGCCGCAGGTTGGAGTCACTCTCTTGCCTTAAAGCAGGACGGCTCGATTGTCGGCTGGGGCGAAAACGATGACGGTGAGGCCACACCGCCAGCAGGTAACGACTATGTGGCCATTGCCGCAGGCTTGGGGCACTCTCTTGCCCTAAAGCAGGACGGCTCTATCGTCGGTTGGGGCGAAAACGATGACGGTGAGGCCACACCGCCAGCAGGTAACGACTATGTGGCCATTGCCGCAGGTGCATGCCACGGCCTCGCCCTGAAGCAGGACGGCTCGATTGTCGGCTGGGGCGACAACGATCATGGTCAAGCCACACCCCCAGCAGGTAACGACTATGTGGCCGTCGCCGCGGGCAATGCCTACTCTCTTGCCTTGAAGCAGGATGGCTCTATCGTCGCCTGGGGCAGGATTGATTTTGGTTGTACCTCAACTCCGGCGGGCAACGACTATGTGGCCATCGCCGCAGGTTTTTTCCACGGCCTCGCCTTGAAGCAAGACGGTTCTGTTGTCGGTTGGGGCAGGGACGATTACTTTCAGTCAACGCACATAGCGGGCAGCGACTATGTGGCTGTCGCCACAGGGCGGGGCGCCGTAAAGGGAGCGTGGGTCGTCTTGAAGCAGGATGGCTCTCTTGTCGGCTGGGACTGGAGCGGGACGAATCCCTATCTGGAGGTTACACCTCCGGCGGGCGACGACTACGTGGCCATCGCCGCAGGTTATGACCACGGCGTGGCCCTGAAGCAGGATGGCTCCATTGTTGTCTGGGGGGGCTCGGAGCATCGTGGTCAGGCTATTGACGTTCCAGCGGGCAACGACTATGTGGCCATCGCCGCAGGCTGGGCGCACTCTCTTGCCTTGAAGCAGGACGGCTCGATTGTCGGCTGGGGCTGGGACGGTGATGGTCAGGCTACACCTCCGTCAGGCAGTGATTATGTGGCCATCGCCGCAGGCAGCTTCTTCTCTGCTGCCTTGAAGCAGGATGGCTCCATTGTCGCCTGGGGCCGGAATAGTCGTGGTCAGGCCAGACCGCCGCGGGGCAACGACTACGTGGCCATCGCTGCAGGTGGGGCTCACGCCCTTGCCCTAAAGCAGGACGGCTCTATCGTCGGCTGGGGGGACTGGGAGTATGATCAGGATTTTGCTCCGGCGGGCAATGACGATGTGGCCATTGCAGCGGGCGACAATCACTCTCTGGCTCTAAAGCGAGACGGATCGATTGTCGGTTGGGGAGCCGGGACCGAGCACTTGGGTGATTATCCCCATTGCGGACAGGCTGTCCCTCCGGCGGGCAACCACTATGTGGCCATCGCTGCCGGTGGGGATTACAGCCTGGCCATTGCAGCCAGCGACCCTAACCTGATGGCTTGGTGGAAGTTCGACGAGGGGGCCGGGAACATCGCCTACGACGCAAGCGGCCATGGCTACCATGGCGTCCTCCATGGCGACCCGCAGTGACGAGACGGAGAGTTGGTGCTCGATGGAATTGATGACTACGTCGAACTGCCGATCGGTTCGCTGATAAGCTCGCTGAGCGAATGCACCATCACAGCACGGATGTACTGGTCTGCAGAGGGCAATCTCTGGCAGCGCATCTTCGACTTCGGTACGGATACCACGAACTACATATGCCTGACTCCCCCCCCCATCCCGGGGTAATGTTAGAGTTGCCCAGACGGCCGAACCCGGAGGTGACGGTCCCGTTGCCGACCCTTGGGCGGCAATGATTTCCGGCTCTTGCCTGTGCGGGGGGTTTTGCGTATAATGCCCGGCTCTTTGTGAACTCGAATGAAAGACGGGCTATGGACGCACAGACAATCGAGCAGGTGAAGCAACTCAAACGGGGCACGGTGGAGATCTTCTCGGATACCGAGCTGGCGCTGCGTCTGGCCGAGGCGGCCCAGGCCGGGCGGCAGATGCGCATCAAGCTGGGCCTCGACCCGACCAGTCCCGACATCCATTTAGGTCATACGGTCGTGCTGCGCAAGATGCGGCAGTTCCAGGACATGGGCCACAAGGCGGTGCTGATCATCGGCGACTACACCGCCCGCATCGGCGACCCGACGGGCCAGAACACCACGCGGCCCATGCTCTCGCCCGAACAGATCGAGAAGAACGCCCAGACCTACCTCGACCAGGCGGGCAAGATCCTCGACAGCTCCCCCGAGAAGCTGGAGGTCCGGCCCAACAGCGAGTGGCTGGCCGATCTGCGTCTGGCCGACATCATCAAGCTCACCGGCAGCATGACCGTCGCGCGGATGCTCGAGCGTGACACCTTCGAGCTGCGCTACAAGGCGGGCGACCCCATCGGCATCCACGAGTTCCTCTACCCGCTCATGCAGGGCTACGACTCCGTGATGATCCGCAGCGACGTCGAGCTCGGCGGCACCGACCAGACGTTCAACAACCTCGTCGGCCGCGACCTGCAACGCATGCACGACCAGCCGCCCCAGATCGTCATCACCATGCCCATCCTCGTCGGACTCGACGGCACCGAGAAAATGAGCAAATCCAAGGGCAACTACGTCGGCGTCACCGATGCGCCCAACGACATGTTCGGCAAGATCATGAGCATCTCCGACGAGATGATGGAGAACTACTATACGCTGCTGACCGACCTGCCGACCGAGCGCATCGCCGAGTTGACCGATGGGGACAAGACGCATCCGAAAGAGGCCAAGGTCCTGCTGGGCAAGACGATCGTGGCGCAGTTCTACGACGAAAAGGCCGCCGAGACCGCCGCGACCGAGTTCGAGAAAGTCTTCGCCCAGGGCCAGTTGCCAGACGACATCGCCGAGGTCGCCATTGCCGACGGCGCGATCTCCATCAAGCAACTCCTGATGACGTGCAATCTCGTCCAGTCCGGCGGTGAAGCCAAACGCATGGTCGCCCAGGGCGCCGTTTCCATCGACGGACAAAAGGTCACCGACCCCAACGCCCCGGCCAACGTCACGCCGGGACAGGTCGTCCGCGTCGGCAAGCTCAAGTTCGCCCGAATCGCCGCCTCGTCCTGAAAGCGGCGCAACACCAGTGCGCCGGCCCAATCGCACATCTCCCGTGCCCCGCGTTCCGGGCAGACTCGTAACAGCCTCCGTCCGTGTGTATGTGTCGAAAGACTCACGCATACGGGTGGCAGCGTCAAGCGCCAGCTTGGCGATGGGGGACTTGATGCTGCCACCCTCAGTTGTCCAGGGCCCAAGACAACGGCGCCCGAAAGACTGCACAGACACGCTCGGTTTCGCCGCTGCGAACTCATTTGACAGGGTGCCCTCGCTCGGGATAGAATGGTGTCGTTGCGTGTGTTGCAGACGCTGTCGAACGTGGGGTTTGTACTTCCGGAGGGATGGGCCGCACTGTAACAGAAGGAGTGTGACAAGTGCGACGAAGAGCGTTCACGCTGATTGAATTGCTGGTGGTCATCGCCGTTATCGCCCTGCTGATGGCGATCCTGATGCCGTCCCTGCGAAAAGCGAGGAACCAGGCGAGGGGCGTCGTCTGCAAGTCCAACCTCAGCCAGTGGGGCAAGATGTTCTACCTCTACACACACGACAACGACACGAAGTTCATGGTATGGAAGGAATCCGGCACCCCCGGCGGCGGCACTTGGATCGTCCCGATGATGCCCTACTATGAAAGCGGTGGGGAAAAGGTCCGCCTGTGCCCAACGACGACGAAAACGGCCGACGAAGGAGAAGGCATCCCGGCCCGCATGGCCTGGAGCTGCGAAATCGACGGCAAGACCCACCTCAACAGCTACGGCATCAACAACTGGTGCTACGACCTGCGGCGCGGCGTGACGACGATATGGGGCCTGCCCGCTGCGGACCGCCGGGCCTGGCGCCGCATCGACCAGCGGGGTGCGGCCTACATCCCCATGTTCCTGGAATGCTGGCGCTGGGGCGGCGGACCGACGGATCGTACCCAGCCGGCTCCCCCAGACGAAAAGACGCGCGCCAACACCGGTTTCGGCCGCTACTGCCTCAACCGTCACAGCTACACGATCAACGTCTGCTTCATGGACGGTTCGGTGCAACGGGTCCGACTCAAGGGCCTGTGGGACCTTAAGTGGCACCGGGAGTACAGCCTGACCGACCCTCTCCCGGATTGGCCCGACTGGATGATCGGCCTGCCCGACTGAGACACGCATCGGCGTCCGGGCCCCCGCTCCCAGGCCCTTCTGCGTCGCGCCGCCACACTCTGCCGGTAGTGGACGAAAAACCTGAAAATATTGTGGCATGCGCGGGGCAATTTCGTTATTCTGGAGGGTGACGCCGAATTCCGAACAAACTGAGCTTGGGTTAGGAGGACGATTATGTGCCGCCGGACTGGGTTCACCCTCATCGAGCTTCTTGTCGTCATCGCCATCATCGCCATCCTGCTGGCCATTCTCATGCCCGGGTTGCAGAGGGTCAAGGAGCAGGCACGCTTCACCCGCTGCATGTCGAACCTGCGCAACTACGGCTACGCCGGACGCATGTATTCCGACGACAACGATGGCGAATTCCCTTATTCCTTCAAGTGGCTGTACAACCAGGGCGGTGTGAACTGCAACTGGCATGACGAGAGCAACAACCTGGAGCGGCATCCCGAACTGGCCGGCGTGATGTGGGATTACCTCAAAGGGCTCGACATTCACCTGTGCCCCGCCTTCGACACGGTGGCCAGGCGAATGGGCTGCCAGCGCTGTAACGGAAACCCAATTGCGGTCGAGCCCCAGTACGGGTACACGATGAACTCCTACCTCAACGGCGACGCGTGGGAGTCCGTGCCACAACAGTATCGAGCCAGTATCAACGATCTTCGGCTGGAGTCGCAGGTGAAAAACCCGGCGCGTGTGTTCTACTTCGCCGAGGAGAACTCCTGGGCGATTCCGGGCCTGAGCCGCGCCGGCATCAACGACAACAACCTCCGCTCCACGCCCAACTGCCAGACCGACTGCTTCGCCACGTTCCACCGGGCGCCCAGCGGAGACCTCGACCTGGGCTACTGCAACGCCGTGTTCGTCGATGGGCACGTCGAGACGGTCTCGGCTTACCCGCCCGGCAATACCTTCGTGTTGAGCTGGCCCGGCGGCGGCGTGCCGCCGACCTGGTAATCGCACGCCCCGGCGTGTAGCCCATCTCTTGCCTCGCCTGCCAGGGTGACATCCGCGTGCGCTGCTGGTATAATCGCTGCATCCAGAACTCCAGGTTGAAAGGACAGCAACGATGCGGTGTACGACTTTCTCGGGCCCTTGGCGATCTCTTGCATGTATCCTTCTTCTCGCGTGCAGCGCGGGCGTGGCTGGCGCCGCCGAAGCGTACGAGGCGCTGGAAATCTTCCCCCCGGTCGCCGAGCACGTGCACGGGTCCACGATCGTCGAGCTGCCCAACGGGGACCTGCTGGCCGCGTGGTTTCAGGGCTCGGGCGAGCGATGGGCCGACGACGTGCGGATCATGGGCGCCCGGCGCAAGAGCGGCGCGAAAAGCTGGAGCGCGCCCTTCCTGATGGCGGACACGCCCGCTTTTCCCGATATCAACCCGATCCTGTTTCTGGACGCCCGGGATCGGCTCTGGCTGATGTGGTACACCGTGATCGCCAACCAGTGGGAGACGTCCCTGCTGAAGTATCGCATCAGCGAGGATTGCCAGCGGCAGGCGGGCGCGCCGGTCTGGGCGTGGCAGGACGTGCTGCACGTCAAGCCGGGAGACCTCACAGAGCGCGGCATCCAGCCGGGCGACCGCTTCGTCAAATCCGTCGAGAGACAGGTCGACGCCTACCGGACGTATATGCAGCAGACGCTCTACGCCTCGCAGCCGGTCAAGGCGACCGCGTACGGGCTGCTGTGGAAAACGTGGCGAGAGAACCTGCTGAGCAAAGCGCGGGGCGAGGACATGGTGCGCAAGGGCCAGCTCCGCAGCCCCGATGGGAAATCCACGCCGCAGCAGCTTGGCTATCCGTACTTTCGGCGGATGGGCTGGCAGACCAAGAACAAAGCCGTCGTGCTGGACGGCGGGCGGATCATCGTCCCGCTCTATTCCGACGGGTTCAGCTTCTCGCTGATGGCGATCACCGACGACAACGGCGCGACCTGGCAGTTCAGCGACCCGCTGGTGGGACCGGGCAACATCCAACCGAGCATCGCGGCCAAAGCCGACGGCACCCTCGTGACGTACATGCGCGACAACGGCCCGGCGCCGCAGCGACTGCACGTCAGCGAATCAAAAGACAAAGGCGTCACCTGGAGTCTCGTGCGCGACTCGGAATTGCCCAACCCGGGCTCCGGCGCCGACGTCGTGACATTGCGCAACGGGCACTGGGTCCTGGCGTACAACGACACGGAAGAAGGCCGGCACAGCCTGGCGGTGTCGCTCTCGACCGATGAGGGCAAGACCTGGCGCCACACGCGGCACGTCGAACGCGGCGAACCGGACGGCCCGCTCTCGGCCGCCTACCCCTCGATCGTCCAGGCCCGCGACCGGAGCCTGCACGTCGTCTACAGCTTCCGCAAGGATCAGCGGGGCAAGACCGTCAAGCACGTCCGCTTCACCGAGGCCTGGCTCCAGGGCAAGTGACGTCAGGGCGCCGCCTGGACGTCAGCCGAAGGCGGAAAACGCAGGTGGCTGCCCCCCAGAGGCTCGTCGTGCGAAGCGACGGTGAGATACGCCACCGCGAAAAGAAACACGGGCAGCAGGCAAACGCAAATCCAGTACGTGCGTCCGAGCCGCCACGACGAATCCGCCGGCTCCTGCATTTCCGTGCTCGTCTCTCGGACTCGGCCTCGCAGGGACAGAACGATCAGCGAGCAGACGCCCGCACTGAGCCAGAAGCTCATGTGAACGAGAAGCGTCCCCCGGCTCGACATCCGGGGCAGCGCCTGCGTGAACGCCCCGAGCACGGGGATCCACATCACGACCAGAAACAACAACTGCGCTCCCCCGAAATCCGTCGGCGGTGACAAGGGAAGTCGCCCCCGACGATGACGCGTGACGGCGACGACCATGGCTGCCGAGAGCAGTACGCCAACGAAAAGGAACCACCACCGCGCATCGAGGCCGAGGAGGGACTGCGGGATATGGCCGTCCTTGCGCCACGTGTCCACGTTCTTGAGCAGGTTCAGCCACATCATGACGATCAGCAGAAACAGCAGTGCCACGACGTTGAGTCGGTCGGCCCGCGCGTCCTCGCTCGGCGGCGCCAGCCTGGCGCGCAGGCGTCGCAGGAAGATCGTCCCGACACCCAGGCCCATCACCAGACCGAACAGTTGCTCCATCCACTTCCAGGTATCCAGGCCCTGCAGCGCTTCATACCGGCCGATGGGCCCCCACTGCGC
>JAFGCA010000718.1 GCA_016932895.1 Sedimentisphaerales bacterium
GAGAAGACCGTCGACGGCTCCGGCCTCAACGCCAACGGGCAGCATTCGACCACGGAGGCCGAGATGTGGCTGGGAGATGCCCCGAACGGCGAACCGGTTTGGATCCAGTACGACTTCGACCGAGTCTACAAGCTCTACGATGTCCATGTGTGGAACTACAACAGCACGTTCGAGTCGCTTCTTGGTTTCGGGGCCAAGGATGTGACGATCGAGTACGCCACCGAACCCAATGAATGGGCGGTGCTGGGCGATTTCGAGGTGGCCAAGGCCCCCGGCGCACCATACGCTGGCGTGGTGATTGACCTTGGCGGCCTCGCGGCCCGGTCGATCAGGATCAAGATCAACAGCAACTGGGGGAGCCAGGCCAAGTTCGGTCTCAGCGAGGTGCGGTTCTCCTATGTTCCCGTCTACGCCCGCGAACCGAAGCCGGCTGCCGGGGCGACGCGTGTAGACCCGTCGGTGGTACTGAACTGGCGTGCGGGTCGCGAGGCGGACCTGCACCGGGTCTACTTCGGCACTGACGAGGAAGCCGTGGCTGCCGGCACAGTCTTGGTCGATGCCTTGGCTGACAACAGCTTCGATCCCGGCTCTCTGAATTTCGGGCAGACCTACTACTGGAGGATCGACGAGGTCAACGAAGCCGCGATGCCCAGCCTTTGGCAAGGGGACGTATGGGATTTCGCCACGCAGGAATATCTTCCCGTGGATGACTTCGAAGGCTACACAGACGACGATGGGAATCGGCTCTTCGACTTCTGGCTCGATGGCTATGAGATTACGACCAACGGGTCGGTGGTCGGATACGAGGATCGGCCCTACGCGGAGCGGACGATCACTCATAGCGGCGGCCAGTCCATGCCGTTCTCCTACGACAATACCGGCACCGCTACCTACTCCGAGGCCACGCGCACCTTTGACGAGCCGCAGGATTGGACGAGAAACGGTATCGGGCGACTGGCGCTCTACTTCTACGGCTATCCCGACAACGCGATTACGCAACGCCTGTACGCGAGGATAAACGGCGCCAAGGTGGTCTATACTGGCGACGCCGCCGATATCGCGGCGCCCGTCTGGACACCCTGGAATATCGATCTGGCATCGCTGGGCGTGGACTTGAAGCGCGTCACGCAAGTGACGATCGGTTTCGAGAGAAACGGTGGGGCCGGCGGCTCCGGGAAGGTGCTTATCGACGACGTGCGTCTGTATCCTCCGTTGCCGGCACCGTCCCAACCGGAGCCTTTTGCCGGCGCGTGGGCCTACACCTACACAGGTGACGCCGCGGTCGCCGGGGCGGGCTACACGGCGCTGGACGGAACGTGGAGCCACGACAACGGTTCCGATGAATGGGACGGAAGCACCATAGGCCAGGGCCGGCCCGGCGGTGCGTCCTCGCTGAACGGATACCTGCGCATTCAAGACCCCGGCGATCCGAGAGACTACAGCCTCGCCGATCCAGGCAGCAACCGCAAAATCGCGTTCGCCCACAGCATCACCTCCGACATCGCAGGCGCCGCGGCCCGAATCCTCGACGGAGTCACGATTCTGTTCCGCGCCCGCGTCGCCACCGGGACCCCGCTGGACGGGCTCTATCCCGCCGGCGGAGCCGGCACGACTCCGTGGCCTGCCGGCGGTGATGGCTACGTCACCCACGATGCCGGCAAGGGCAATTTCAACATCCGCCAGTCCGAGGGCGACGAGATTGTTTCCTTCTCGCTGGCCCTGGCCTCGGATTCCGATTTCCTGCAGGGCAAGAGCGGGCTGGTCATGAACAGTCGCAACGGGACCGAGCCGAGTGGATCGGTTGACGTCTACGAGAGCGAGGGAAAACTGAACATCCTCGAACTTGACCCGACGGCGTGGCACGACTACTGGATCACGATCCAGCCCGACGTAACCGGCAGCGGCACGCACCTTGTCAGGGTCTATTTGGACGGCGCCCTCGTTGCAAATGATTTCATCGTTACTGCCGGAAACGGCAACGACTACGATGACAGCTATGTCCTGATCGGCGCCGGCGCTACTCCGCAGAGCGGTGCTTTCGATGTGGACTACTTCTCCTACCAGCAGGGCGTTTTTGCCCCAGTGGGACAGCCATAAGAACAGGAGAAAGCAGGGATTACGAGCGCAGCGAACGGGCGCCCACAGGATGGAGGCCGGTATGAAGCAGGCCCCTGGCGACAGAGCGGGGGTCTGGCGGGTCATATTTACGTGGAATTCGGCCGTAAGGCGATTGACTTCCATGCGGTCCGGCGATATACTATAACAGGTACGAAGGAGGGTGTGCATGCAATTTCACGGATGGACGGGCTGTTCGTCCGCCAACGCGCACCTGCTTGGCTTCAAAAAACTCCACACGGGGGTGGACGTGAGTGAGCGGCCGGAGGCCCACAAATAACCCTGTGAATATCGGACGGTAAGCTATCCTTGTTGGCATGGCCAGCAAGATGCCGGATCGCACAGCGGTGGGGGACGCCCTGAGTTGCGGGCGCTATCGGAAAGGTGGGTGTCGCTATGCGGACCATTGCGATGGTGAACCAGAAAGGCGGCTGCGGCAAGACGACCACGGCGATCAATACCGCCGCGGCCTTGGCGGAGCGCGGTAAGCGTGTCCTTCTGGTCGATCTCGATCCTCAGGCGCATGCGACCATCGGTCTGGGCTATGACCCGGATTCCTTCCATCACACCGTCTACGACGTCATGAGGAACGGCAACGGGACGTTGTCATCCGTCGTCGTACACACCCACGTCGACCAGCTCGACCTGGCGCCGTGTAACGTTCTGCTGGCCAGCGCCGAGATGGAGTTGGGCCGGATGTCGGACCGGCAGTTGCTGCTCCACAAGGGCTTGCGGTCGGCCGCTGACATATACGACCTCTGCGTGATCGATTGCCCGCCTTCGCTGGGCGTGCTGACCTTCAACGCCTTGGTCGCCAGTACCGAGGTTGTCGTGCCGGTGCAGGTGCACTACTACGCCCTCGAAGGGCTCAAGCGTCTGCTGGAAACCGTTCGCATCATTCGCGAGCGTTTTCATCCGGAGTCCATGGAACGCATCGGCTTGCTGCTGACCTTCGTTGAGGAACGCAGCACGTTCAGCCGCCAGATTCAGCAGGAGATGCGCGACATCTTCGGCGATCTTGTCTTCGACTCGGTGATCCACCGCAACGTCCGTCTGGCCGAGGCGCCGAGCGCCGGAGAACCGGTGCTCATGTATGCTCCGCACAGCCGCGGGGCGGCCGATCATCGTGCCCTGGCCTGCGAGCTTCTCAATGAGACGCCGAAGGCCCCGGAGGCCATCACGGAAGGGATCCGACGCGGGATACAGAAGCACCTGGTGACCCTCTTTAGCGGTGTCTGGATTCCCAAGGCGGCCCACTCGTACGAGCCGGGCACGATCGAATCCACCTAAACCGCGTA
>JAFGCA010000719.1 GCA_016932895.1 Sedimentisphaerales bacterium
GAAGGACGCTTGTTTGAGTAGAAGACGTTAACGGCCCCTTCAAGGGGCCTTCCTCATACCACCGGCTCTGCCGGTGGTTACTGATTGACTACCGCAGCGAATGGGTCTGCCCCGAACATACCGGTTATGCACGTCAGAAATTCGAGGCGTGGTGGCGGGCCCGTTCCAGCGAGTCATTTCCCGCGACAGCCGAGCAGGCTGTCGACATGGCCGAGGCCGGCGCTCTCGCTCCGACACGCGTCGTTACCATCCGTAGCGTCGCCGGCGAGAAATACGACAGTGTCACGAACCACCAACTCGGGCCCATCCCGCCGCGTTTCGATGGCGGTGACGAGCATGAACGCAGCGACCTGCCCACCTATGCTTGGGCGGGCGATGAAATACCTTTTTAGGTGAAGGGGGAGATGGTTAGTGGGTTCAATAAGCGAACATTTCGGCAAGGGCGTTCAGGATTGCTTCGGTCGTCGTCCTCTTGAGCGTCGTGATCCGCTTGGTCAGCCGTCGCTTGTCAATGGTGCGGATCTGGTCGATGGCGGCTACACCGCTCTTGCCTTTGATCTTCGTCGGAATCCGAAACGGATAGGCCCGGCCGGTCGTCAGGGGAACCACGACGATCGTGTTCAGGTGTGTATTGAGTTCGTCGGGCGAGACCACTACCGCCGGCCGTGTTTTGCGGATCTCACTGCCGATGGTCGGATCGAGATTTACCCACCAGACCTGTCCTTGAGCGACCTTCATGACCAGTCACCGTCACCGGCGACGGCGTCCCAGTCTTCCAGGATGTCCTCGTGGGCGTCGTGGCAGGCAGATGCCGCCTCGGCCCAACCGCGTCTAACCTGTTCTGCGTTGCGGATAACGACCTCACCGTTACGAACTTCCAAGTCCAGATCGTCCTTGAGACCCGCCTCTTCGATGACGGTTTTGGGCAGCCGAACGCCGCGTGAATTGCCGATTTTCACCAAACTTGCCTGCATGTTTTTGCCCTCTCTTGGACGCTCATGGCGTAATTACTCTGTATCTACTTTATCGGCCTGTTTCGACCAAGTCAACAGCAACTTGGAGAGATTATCTTGGCGGTAAGTGTTGCCGAATCATTGAAGATCTACACCTCGGCCGGGCTGTGCACGCTGCCGGCCATTCGGGCTGAGAAGCGTCCGGCTGTGGGACGCTGGAAGCAGTACCAGACGCGAAAGCCAACCGAGGCGGAGCTCTCGGCGTGGTCGGCGAACAATCCAGATGCCTTGTGCGTGCTCTGTGGTCAAGCTTCGGGCGGCTTGGAGACCATCGACTTCGATGCCGGTGGTGAGTTGTTTGACGCCTGGTGTCGGGCCGTCCCGGCCGAGTTGCTCAACCGCCTGGTGATCTCCTCGACGCCGTCGGACGGCTGGCACGTGTATTACCTGTTCCGTGGCGGCGTCAGCGGCAACATGAAGCTGGCCCAACGCAAGGTCGGCGAGAAGATCGTCACGCTCATCGAGACACGCGGCGAAGGCGGATTGGTGCTATGTGCCCCGACGCCGGGTTACGAATTGGCGCAGGGCAACCTTTGCAATCCGCCTGTCCTGACTTCTGAGGAACGCTACGTTCTGCTTCAGGCCGCGTGGGACTTGAACGAATACCAGCCGCCCGTCGTCGACGGCCCGACGTTAGCGACACGTGGCCACGTGTCGCCCACTGTTGCGGGTGGTGGCCCAACGGATCGACCGGGCGACGACTATAGCGCACGTGGCGACGTTCGCGCCCTGTTGGGCCAACACGGCTGGATGCTCGTCAAAGGCGGTGAAAACGAGTATTGGCGCCGGCCCGGCAAGGACTCAGGTACCTCGGCCACGTTGAAAGACCGCGTTTTCTACGTTTTCTCGTCCAATGCTGCACCCTTTGAACCCGACACCGCCTACTCGCCGTTCTCGGTCTACACCATGCTCGCCTGTGGCGGCGACTTCGCACAGGCGGCGAGTTCTCTTCGACAACTCGGCTATGGTGGTGATTGTGCGGCAGACAATACCGATGGTGCGGACATCTCGGCGATTGTGCGAATGTCTGCCGCACCCGGCGATTGTCTGTCGGACATTTCGAACATCGGCCATGGTGCGGCAAACAATGCCGATTCCGGGCCGGAGATTCAGAGACTCAAGACCCTGATTACCAGCTTCACCGGCCTGAACCGCCCGATCATCCACGAACTGTTGCGCGAGGGCGAGACGATGAACGTCATCGCCAGTCCGAAAGTCGGCAAGTCCTGGTTCGTCTCGCGTCTGGCGATCTCCATCGCCTCGGGTCTCGATTGGCTGGGCCTGACCGTCGAGCCCGGCCGCGTACTTCACATCGACAACGAACTGCACGAGAACACCATCGCCTACCGTTATCGCGTCATCAGCGAGGCGATGAACGTCCCGCACCGACTCTACAGCGGCAACATCGACATGGTCTCTCTTCGCGGCCGCCTGCGCGACCTCTACGGCCTCGCCCGCCTGTTCGAGCAGATCGAGCCGGGCCAGTACAAGCTGATCATCCTCGACGCCTTCTACCGCACGCTGCCCCGCGACACCGACGAGAACGACAACGGCGCGATCGCCAATCTCTACAACGTGCTCGACCACTACGCCGGTTGCCTGCAGTGCGCGTTCGTGCTGATCCACCACACGTCCAAGGGGAACCAGTCGGGCAAATCCGTCACCGACGTCGGTGCCGGCGCTGGCAGTCAATCGCGTGCCGCCGACACCCACCTGATCCTACGCCCGCACGAGGAGGACGGCATTGTCGTGCTCGAATCCGCCGTTCGCAGTTGGCCGCCCATGGCTCCGCGTGCCCTGCGCTGGGACTGGCCGCTGTTCACACCCGTCGACGACGTCGATACCTCGGCCCTCCTCGGATCGGCCAAGCCGAAAGCCAAGTCCAAGGAGATCGACCTCGACGACTTCGTCGAACGTTGTGTCGCTGCCCACGATCCCTGTTCGCAGCGGTCCGTGCAATATGAAGCCGTTCGCCAGTTCGATCTCTCCGAGCGGCGTGCCGCCGACATGCTCACGCTGGCCATCGAACGTGGACGCGTCGCCAGAATCCGCATCGGCTCGAGCATGCAGTACGTCGCAGCCCGCCCCGGCGTCAGCGGTGACAAGGCCCTCTGGACGGCTGCCCTCCTGGCCCGCGATCCGGAAGCCCACGCCCAGGAACTGGCCGACATCGTCGGTGTCAGCAAGCGTTATGTGAACGTCGTTCGGCGGTCACTGACGGAGACCGAAGACCGCGATCAGGTGGGAACTGAGCGGGAACTGGCGGGAACTCAGTTCCCGAAAAACCGGGAACCAGTTCCCGGAAGGAATGATGCAAGTGCTGGTGAATAGGGTATTTACAAATGGGAACTGGTGGGAACTGCGACAAACCGTGCGACACGTCGCAAAACGCGTCTCAGTTCCCACCTGCCTTTTTTTGCAAACCATTGAATATACGTTTGTTACAGCGATTCGTCCGGGAACTATGCCGGGAACTCGTCACACCTTCCCCCTACGGGGGAATA
>JAFGCA010000720.1 GCA_016932895.1 Sedimentisphaerales bacterium
CGGGCGAAGAAACGACGGTGATCGTGACCTACGACGCCGAGCCCCGCCGGGGCCTCTACTTCCGCACGCCCGAGATGGGATACCCCGCCGGCGACACGCACCTGTTCACGCAGGGAGAAAGCCATGAGGCGCCGCATTGGTATCCCAACTATGACTATCCCAACGAGCGATTCCGCTCCGAAGTCATCTGCCGCGTCCCCCCCGAAATGACGGTCGTGTCCAACGGCCGACGGGTCTCCGAAGAGACGGACGAGGCGACGGGGCTCAAGGCGGTGCACTGGCTCCAGGAAAAGCCGCACGTAAACTACCTCGTGGCGCTGGTGGTCGGAAATTTCGAGAAGATCGAGTCGCGCTACCGGAACATCCCGCTGACCTTTTACACACCCGCTTCGCAGATTGCCCACGCCGCCGGCTCCTTCCGGGACACCGCCGACATGCTGGCGTTTTACGAACGTGAAATCGGCGTACCCTATCCCTGGGACAAATACGCCCAGGCGGCGGTCACGGATTTCGTGGCCGGCGGCATGGAGAACACCTCGCTGACCATTCTCACCGACCGCACGCTCTTCACCACCGAGACCGAGAACCTCCGGTCCAGCCAGGGACTGGTAGCCCACGAGATGGTGCACCAATGGTTCGGCGACTACGTCACCTGCAAGGACTGGAGTCACCTCTGGCTGAACGAAGGCTTCGCCGTCTACTATGAAATGCTGTACGACGGCCACAAGAACGGGCGGGACGCACTGCTGTACGAACTCTACCGCAGCGGCCGTCAGATTGCCTCCCGCGACGCGAACGGAAAACCCATCGTCACCAGGACCTACCGGCACGCCGGGGAGCAGTTCGACTATCGCGCCTACGGCAAAGGGGCATGGGTCCTGCACATGCTCCGCTCCCAACTCGGCGAGGGGCTGTTTCGACGCATCATCCAGACGTATCTCGAAAGGCATGCCCTCGGCGTCGTGGTCAGCGAGGATTTGCGCTCGATCATCGAGGAGCTGTCGGGCCGGTCCTTCGACCGCTTCTTCGACCAGTGGCTGTATCACGGCGGCTGCCCGAACCTGAAGGTCTCCTACTCCTGGTCGGAAAAGGACAAACTCGCGAAGATCAGCGTCGAGCAGACCCCGGCGGCCAAGCAGGACGCGATGCCGTTTGCCCTGCCGACCAAGGTTCGTTTCTACCTCGACGACCAGACATTCGATCGCGACGTCAACATCGACGCCATGCACCACGATTTCTACTTCGCGCTGCACGCCAGGCCGAGAATCGTGCGCTTCGACCCCGAACTGACGGTGCTGGCCCAGGTCACATTCGACAAGCCCCGGGACATGCTCTACGCGCAGCGCGCCAACACGACCGACGTGATCGGCCGACTGCTCGCCGTCGACGCCTTGAAACAGAAGAAGGACAAGAAGACCGTGGCGGAGCTCAAGAAGGCTCTGCGCGACGACCCGTTTTACGGCGTCCGGCGCAGCGCCGCGGCGGCGTTGCGCGAGATCCACACGGACGAGGCCTTTGAAGCGCTGCTCGATTCCATGGAGCAACCCGACGCCCGGGTCCGGCTGCAGGTCGTCGAAGAGATCGGTCGCTTCTACCGGCCCGAGAGCCTGGCGGCGCTGGAGAAAGTCCTGGCCACCGAGAAGAACCCGGACATCGTAGCCGAGGCAATCCGCAACATCGGGCGCTACCACGCACCGCAGACGCGCCAGGCAATCCTACAGCACCTCCGGTCCGATTCGTATCGCAATGCGCTGGCGGATGCGGCCCTGCGGGCCATCCGCACACTCGACGATTCCTCGTTCGTCCCCGAGGTAATGGAGACGCTGGACAAAAACGAGGCCCGGTTCACCTCGCGCGGTTTCGCCGGCGGGCTGGAAACGCTGGCCCGCATCGCCCGCGACGAGGACGACAAAACCCGGGTGCGCGAGTTCCTGCTGGGCTACGTCAATCACCCGAAACAAACCGTTCAACGCGGCGCGATCTCGGCGTTGGGGACGCTGGGCGACCCGAAAGCCATCCCGGTCGTCGAGACATTCTGCGGGAACGAGCCGTACGACCGCACGGAACGCTGCGCCAAGAGCGCGCTCGAAACGCTGCAGCGAAAGAAGGAACTCGTCCCCGGCGAGATCGTTGAGCTCCGCAGGATGGTGGATGACTTGAAGAAGGAGACGGAGAAACTCAAAGAAGAGTTGGAGGATCTCAAGAAGCAGGCCAAGGCCAGGGCCGAAGCCGCAACCGACTCCGACGCAGACGCGCCGCCGGAACCGCCCGACTCCGGCAACACCAAAGAAAATCCAGATCCGAACGAACCGCCCCGCTGACGTTCGCACCTCGGCGGACTTTTCCGTTGCAATCGCACCCGGCGACGGTATTCTTGTCTCCGGTGCGTCTGTAGCTGAAAGACGGCGCGAAACGAAACGGCTCACTCGAAGGAGATCCCGATGCGAAGGCAAAAGGCCATAGCCGTCCTGGTCGCGGCAACGATGGCAATGTCCCTGGCGGGCTGCGGCAAGAAAGAAGACCCGTCCGAGACGCAAGGGCCGCCCGCCCCCGAAGCGACCCCCCAGGCCACTCCCGCGCAGCCTGCTGAGAAGCCCGCACCGACTCCGACAGCGGCCCCCGTCGTCGAGGACACCAACGCTGCGACCGAGACCGCGCCCCCCAGTCCCCGGTTTCTCGGCGAGGTCCTCGTCTCGTGGAACATGGGCAAGAGAGACGAGGCCGTCGAAAAATTCCTCGCCATTCAATGGGACGCGCCCACGGCGTTTCAGGGCATTCCGATGCTGGTCATGTCCGAGCAGCAGTTGACGTCACTGTCCCCGGAGCAGCAGGAGCGCATCGTTCAGGGAACGCAGAACCTCAGCGACGTTCTGCGCATCATCGTGGCACACATGATCGCCACGGGAGAAACCAAGGCCGCCGCCGGTGACACCGACAGCGCCAAGGCCCACTTCGCAGCGGTGCAACGATGCGGAGAGGCCCTGGCCAAGCCCGGTCGAATGCAGGACGTGCAAGCGATGGGCCAAGCCATAGCCCAATTAGCCCGGGAAAAGCTCGCCGCCACACAATAGGACGACTTTCTCATACGGATCAGGAAAAACTGTGGTGCGATGAGACGTCGAAATCCCTGCGCATACCGGCCCGGCTTCGCGGACGCTGCAGGCCGCAGGATAACATGACAGCCAAGAGAGCAACACGGGCTCTATCCACAACGTATCTCACATGTCCCGCGTTCGCGACATTAGAACGCCGGTTGTGCGAAAATGCTCACCGTAGCCACTTGCACGTCCTTCGAACCGGCCGGGATACCGCTGAGATCGAGATTCTCGGCCCTGATCCAGAGCGTCGTTTCCTCCCCCGGACCGACAACCTCCGGGTCGAGCCAGGCGGTCCACTTTCCGCCGATCGACGGGTCGGGCGTCACTTGGGCGGTCAACCTGGCTGTGAAGTTCGACTCGATTCGCAGCAGTGTGCTGCCAATGAACGTGTTGGCTGAGCCGGGTGCCGCAGGATCGGCGAGAAGCGGGAAGCATGTTCCTCCCAGGCAGATCACCAGATCGACGTTCGGGCCCGGCCCGGGCTTCTCGCCGAGCTGTTCGTAGGCCCCCATATCCACCTGCGTTTGCTCGATGCGCGGCTCGCCGTCCAGATCGACGGGCAGCGGCTCGGTGACGTCGGTGTCCTCGTCGAGATCGAAGATGTCGGCCGGCAGCGCGGCATCACTGCCGGCATCGATGGCCGGCGAAGTGGGCCCGAGCCGATAGTTCCCGTCGATCCACTCGCCCTCGATGCTGCGGGCGCCGGGACTGACGAATTGCGGGTCGGCGCCGATGTTGCCGGTGCCGGGCCAGCCGCCCTCGACGTCACTGTAGGTCACTGCGACGGTAGCGGGATTGTTGCTCCAGATCTCGTCGCCGCCGTTGCGAAGAATGCAGTTGGCTGCTTCGATATTCGAGGCGTCCGTGAAGTCCCAGCTAAAGCCGGCGATGGCCCGGCCGGTCGGCGAGAGGTTGTCCGCCACGGTCGAGTTAATCAGCGTCAGATTCCCGTTGAGATTGTAGATAGCCGCACCGCCGGCGATCTCGGCATACCCCGCGGTATTGCCCACGATGCGCACGTTGTGCATCGTCGCGTCGCCCTCGGAGTTGTAGAGCCCGCCGCCCAGCACGAAAGCACGGTTGCCCACCAGTTCGGTATTGACCATCACAAGCGGGCCGCCCTGGTTCATGATCGCGCCCCCGAAGGCGGCGGTATTGCCCTTGAACGTGCAGTTCACAATCTCCATGCGACCGCCGGGGTTGTACAGTCCGCCGCCGTAATGATGATCGCCTGAACCGTCGGCGTTGCCGGCGGTGACCGTGAAGCCGTCCAGGACGGCGGCCGAATCGCCAGCGGGCCCGGTGACGACGTGATAGCTGTTGTCGTCGCGGTTCAGAATACCCCATAGGTCGTTGCCACCCAGGTCTCCCATCAGGATCGTCTCGTAGAGAACCAGGTCGCGGGCGTCCGGATCGGGCTCTCCGTACCCACCGAAAGCGCCTCGGACGATGAGCCCGTCAGCGGCCAAGAAGGTCGCCTCGCGATCGCCGGCGGTGACGCCCGGTCCGTCGTCGGGCTTATAGATGCCCTGGGCGACGCGGATCTCGTCGCCGCTGTTGGCCACGTCGAGCGCCTCCTGCAGGGTGCGGAAAGCCGTGGCCCAGCTCTTGCCGTTGTGCAGGGGTCCGGGGGCGTCGGCATCCACGTGGTGCGCCACC
>JAFGCA010000080.1 GCA_016932895.1 Sedimentisphaerales bacterium
CATCTCCAAGAGATCTTTTTCTCGGAGATATCGTCCAATACTGGGACCGAAGGCGAGAAAACTATCTGTAACGATGCTACAGTCTCAAGAAAACCGAGAATTATCTGGATATTGTCGCATGTGGGTCTATTTCTGTCGCGACACCCAACCCAGACGAGTCGGGACCATACGGGCCGCTGATATTCAAAAGCTGACGGACTCCCAAACCGCCATAATCTCTTGCCAGTCAAGGCGGTTACGGCTGTCGCCCAAGACATCTGGCGCGCCGTGCCGAAGGTTTCAGTCCTCAGGGACGAACTGTTTGTATTGCACGACAGCGCGACACAGCATACGTGCAGGCGAAGAACCGCATTCTGAGGCGAAGACTCGTGGGCCAGAGGCTTCGCCGGACTCGGCACCGCAGACGACGAGAAACGGGTGTAGTGCGCGGGGTTTTTGCTGTCGAGACGAAAGCTGTTGACGTATAATTGCCGGCGTTATGGAGAGATCTGCGTACAGGATTATTGATGCGAATTTCAACCGGGCGCGGGAGGCGATTCGGGTGGTGGAGGAGTACTGCCGGTTCGTTCTGAATTGCGCGGCGTTGAGCGAACGGGCCAAGCAGCTTCGCCACGAGTTGTCCACTGCCATCGGCCGATTGGACGCGGGGCGGCTCCTGGCCGGCAGGGACACGCTGGGCGACGTCGGCGTGGGGCAGAAGGTCGAGGGCCAGCTCCAGCGCGTCACGCTGAAGGACTGCTTCACGGCCGGAGCCAAGCGGCTGACCGAAGCGCTGCGGGCCCTGGCGGAAACGATTCAGACCGAGAACGGCGCCGTCGCCAGGTCCATCGAGCAGCTTCGCTATCGGGCCTACACGCTGGAGAAGGACATCGCGCTCTTTGCCGAGCCCGTCGAGCGGTTCAACCGGGTCCGGCTCTACGTGATGATCACCAGCGACCTGCCGGGCGAGATTCTTTCGCTGACGAGCCGGTGCGCCGCCGGCGGGGCCGACTGCATCCAGTTGCGGGCCAAGAGCATGCCGGACGACCGCTTTTTTGCGGTGGCGGTCGAGTTTGTCGATATCTGCCGGGAGCTGGGGACGTTGAGCATCATCAACGACCGCTGTGACATCGGCATCGCGGCCGGGGCCGACGGGGTGCACCTGGGCCAGAACGACTTGCCCGTCGCACAGGCCCGGAGGCTCCAGTTGACGCCGCTGATTATCGGCACGAGCACGCACGACGCAAAGGAGTTGGAGGGGGCCTGTCAGGCGTTGCCCACGTACGTGAGCCTGGGTCCGCTCTTCGCCACGGGGACCAAGCCGGCGCTGGCGGTTGCAGGCCCGGCCTACGTCAAACAGGGCCTGGAGAAGCTGGCCGGCACGGGCATCAGCCACGTCGCCATCGGCGGCATCACCGCCGACAACCTCGCGCAGGTCATCGCCGCCGGGGCCGATCGCGTGGCCGTCTGTGCGGCCGTTACCGAATCGTCCGACCCGGCCGAAGCGTGTCGCAGGCTCAAGGAAAAGCTCATCACCCTGACCGGGGAAGCACCACCGGCTGCCAGGTAAAGAGAGGAGTTTTGCAAAATGGAGATTAGGCTTATATTCTTCAAGGAAATCGTTGGAATCCAGAAAGCCGGAGGCGCGAGGCTTGTAGGATAGGCTTTAGCCCATGCGGTCTCTTCACACGCAGCGTTCGGCAGCATGGGCTAAAGCCCATCCTACACTTAATCTCCATTTTGCCAGATTCCAGTAAGGAGCAAACCATGAGCCGAGCGAGCCAGATGAAGATCGTCGCGCTGGCAATTCTCGTCGTCTCATATGTCACACAGCGCGGGCACGCTCAATCGTTGTGGGAATTGGCCCATCGGAACAAGAACGTCCTGAAGATCTCGACGCTGTTTACCGCGCAGAACGTGCGGGCGTATCTGTCCGGCGGGGCGGGCCTCAACGACGCCATCGACTGGTGCAAGAAGACCGGCGTGACGCACGTGTTTATCGAGACGTTCCGTGACGGCTACACCGCGCCGCGAGAGGTCCTGGAGAATGCCAAAACGCGGTTCCAGCAGGCGGGCTTCGACGTTTCCGGTTGCGTGACGCCGACCAACATCGGCAAGAAATCCACGCGCTGGGAGATTATCGCCTGCTATACCGACGAGCCCACGCAGAAGCGGACCCAGGAAATCTTCGAGTACACGGCTTCGATCTTCGACGAGATCATGATCGACGATTTCTGGTTCACCGATTGCGATTGCGAGTCCTGCAAGCAGGCCCGGGGCGAGCGGAGCTGGGCACAGTACCGTTGCGAACTTATGACGCGCGTGAGCCGGCAGCGCGTCCTTGAGCCGGCCCGCAAGGTCAATCCCGACGTCAAGATCATCATCAAGTATCCGCAGTGGTACGACAACTTCCACAATCGCGGGTACGAGGTCGTGCAACAGACGGTCGACTTCGACAGGATCTGGGTCGGAACCGAGACGCGCGATCCGGACAGCGAGCGCTGGGGCAGGAAGGCACAGTACGAGGCCTACTACATCATGCGCTGGCTGGGTGCCATCGGCGGCGTCAAGACCGGTGGCGGTTGGTTCGATCCGTACGGCACGCACGAGCAGACGTACGTCGAGCAGGCGCGGCAGACGGTATTGGCCGACGCCAAAGAGATGCTGCTGTTCTGCTATGGCTCGCTGCTGCGCGAGACGGGGCCGGCCAACGTGGAGAAGCTCCGCACGGAGATTCCCGGCCTGTTTCAACTGGCCAGGTTCGTACGCGACAAGCCGCTCAAGGGAATTGCCGCACCGAAGCCGCCCAACAGCGACGCGCACGACGAGCAGTACGTTTACGATTTCGTCGGCATGTTGGGTCTGCCTCTCGTGCCGACGGCGCAGATCGATGCCGCCGCGCCGGCCGCATTCTTGCCGGTCCACGCGATGAAGGATTCGCAACTCCAACCGAAGCTCGGACGGATGCTCGCCGCCGACAAGCCCGCTCTCATTACAGACGGTCTTGCCGCTCGACTTGCGACCTCTGTCACGGACGACAAGAACCTGCTCGTGCTGGAGGTCAAGGGCAATCCCCGGAGTTTGCTCGGGTTGACCCGACGCGAGCTCAAGCCCATCCGCGACAAAATGCTCGCGCCGTTTGGAGTTCAGTTTGATGCACCGAATAGGGTAGCACTGTACCTGATTGGCGATGATTGCGTCGTTGTTGAGAATTTCAACGACGAGCCCGTGACGGCGTCGCTGGAATTCGCCCAGCCCGTCGACGCGCGCAAGGCCCTCGTTCTTCCGACCGACGGTGTGGCCGAGTTCTCCTGCGAGGCGGGCAGAATCGATTTCAAGAAGATCACTCCGCGAACCCTCGTGGCGCTGACCTATTAACGACTCTTGGTACGGATGGCACCGATGAACAGAAAGATGCGCAGGTTCTTCCTCATTATAGTCGCGCTGGCTGTCGCGACAGCTATTTCCGGCGCCGCTCGCGCCCAGACCGAACGTCATCCGGCAATCCAGCGCCGGGTCATGGCATTCTACTATCCTTGGTATGGAACGGCCGACGGTCCCGGCGGGGCGGGCCGAACGGTCCATTGGGGTCGTATCGACGTCGATAACAAGGACATCGCCGCCAGCACCCACTACCCGGCGCTCGGCGCCTACGATTCTCACGACGCCGAGGTCATCAACAAGCATTGCCTCTGGGCCAAGGCCTGCCACGTCGATACGCTGATCGTGAGCTGGTGGGGTCACGGCGAGTACGCCGACCGGGCCATGGGCAGCATCCTCGACGCGTGCGAGCGTCACGGCCTGCGGGCCTGCATCTATTACGAGACGACGCCAAGCCCGCAGACGCCCGAGACCGCCGCCCGGGACATTATCAAGGTTCTCCGCAAGTACGGCGGCCACCGCGCGCATCTCAAAGTCGACGGCAGCCCCGTGGTCTTCATCTACGGCCGGGCGGTCGGCGAGCTGGGCCTTGCCGGCTGGCTCGAAACGGTCGATGCGATCAAGGCGACACACAAGGGTGGCGTCACCGCTATCGGCGATCAATTCAGCTACGGATCGGCGTGCGTCTTCGACGGCGTCCATACGTACAACACCGCCGGTTCGCTGCGCGGGCTCGCTCCGGCCGAGATAGAGACCTGGGCCTCCGGAACATACGGAAAGTGGGTCGAGCTGGCTGACCGCGCGGGCAAGATCAGCACGATCACGGTCATTCCGGGCTACGACGACACCAAGATCCGCACGCCCGGTCTGGCGGTCGAACGATTCGACGGGCGGTCGTACCGCATTCAGTGGGAGCGCGCCATCGCCGCCGATCCGCACTGGGTCCTGATCACGAGCTTCAACGAGTGGCATGAAGGCAGTGAGATCGAGCCGTCCGCCGAGTATGGGGACCAGTACCTCGAGCTTACCGCCCGGTACGCCGCCCGCTTCAAGTCCACGTCGCGGGCAGATCATGCGCCGGCTCGGGCGCCGGTTTTGTCCGAAAAGGACGGAACCCTGCTGCGCGAGAAGCTGCAACGATTTCGAATCGGCGTTCTGCCTGACGCCGAATCCATGGCCTTCTGGTGGCTGATCGATGTGGGCGTCAAGCCCGAGGTCCTCACGTGGGAGAGCCTGGCGACGGGGAATCTGACCGCTTCGCGATATCCGATTCTGCTCTACTGTGCGGGCGAGCATTACCGCCGCACGGTGCGCGAGCAGGGTGACGTCGACGCGGCGCTTCAGCGCTACTTGCAGCAGGGCGGCTTTCTGGTGGCCCTGCCTTCCCGGCCGTGGCCTTTTTATTACGACGAAAGCGGCGCGGTGGTGAACCAGAGCCATCGCTTCGGCCTGACGCTTCGCGGGGGATGGGAGCAGCCGCCCGAGGGGGCGGAGCTGGTTTTCGTGCAGCCCGAGCGCCGGTTGCCCCATGTGCCGGCGCGCTTCGATTTCCCCAACGCCGGAGATCTCCGCTGGCGAGGTTTCTTCGCGCGAGATCAGAAGAGCTGCATCTCTCTGCTGCAATTGCGTGACCGGGGGAATTCGCTCGGCGATGCCGTCGCCTGCGCGACCCTGGAAGACGGCGGGCACGTCGCCTATGCATGGTTCGAGCTGTTCAACGGCCCCCAACCCGAGCCGTTGCTCTACGACCTGTTCACTTTCGTAACCGACCGCCTCGATTAATGAGGCTTCCCTGTCATTGCGAGCGCAGCGAAGCAATCTATAGTCAGCGTGGGCTAAAGTCCATCCTGCGCCGCACCCCAGCGTGTTTGTCAGACGTTGTCCTCAATGACCCAGGGGCTGCGATACGTGCGCTTGATGTACTGGTTTGCCTGCTCGGGATACTTGAACGACTCGGTGCTCGCATCGAACGCCAGCCTCTGATTTCCAAGGCGATAGGCGATGTTGGCCATGTGACAAAGCAGCACGGACTGGTGTCCCATCTCCACGTCGGTGTTGGGTCGTTTTCGTGTGCGAATGCAGTCGATGAAGTTGTCCTGGTGCTCCTTGTCGCCCTGCCGGCCGTATTCGGAGTGCACCAGTTCGCCGCCGGCGTCGTAGGCCTGCCAGCCTCCGCCGTGCCGGCCGAAATACATGAAACCTTCGGTTCCCAGGACCTCCACTTTCGTACTGCTGAACGGCCAATCCGGAAACTGGTCGGAATCGCGCACGCTCCCGGGCGTCTTCTTCATGTAGGGTGTCCACAGGGCCGCCTCCAGCATCAACGTCAGTTGGTCATACTCAAACAGGGCGAGCTGGGTGTCGGGCGTTTCCCTGCCGTCGCGCAACGCGTTGACGCCTCCCATGTGAGCGATCGTCCTGGGGTAGGGAATGTCGTCGATGAGGTACCGGGCCAGATCGATCTGGTGAACGGCGTCGCCGGCGATGGGGCCGCAGCTATACTCCCATTGATTCAACCACCAGCGGGACGGATTGTAGGGGAGCTTGGGCGCCGGGCCGCACCACAGGTCGTAATCGAATCCGTCGGGCACCGGCGCGTCGGGGGCTTGCTTCTGCTTCGGATGCTGCATCATGTTATACACGCGGACGAGGTAAATGTCCCCCAGTTTGCCGGATTGAATGTATTGCTTGGCCTTGTGGACGTATGGGGCGCTGCGCGACTGCATGCCCACCTGCACGACGCGTTTGTACTTGCGGGCGGCCTCGACCATTTTCCGGCCTTCCCATATGTTATGTGCGAGCGGTTTTTCCACGTAGACATCTTTGCCGGCCTGGCAGGCCCGGATCGTTCCCAGTCCGTGCCAGTGGTCGGGCGTGGCGTTGATGAGCACATCGACGTTCTTGTCGTCGAGGATGCGGCGGAAGTCCTGTACCAGCTTCGGCTCTCTTTCCTGCGCTTCTTCCACGGCCACCCGCGCGCGAGCGAAGCGCCGCGTATTGGGATCGCAGAGATAGGCCACTTCGGCGTCGGGGCGCTCGGCGAACTTCTCCGCTAAATAGGTGCCTCGTCCGCCCAGTCCCATCACGCCAATAATCACCTTCTCATTGGCCGCCCGGCTTTGCTTCTGCGAGAGCACCGCAATGCCTGCCGCCGCGCCAACCGAACTCTTCATGAAGTCTCGCCGATTCAGTGATTTCATCTTGTGCTCCTTATTCCATGTTCCCCGGCTTGTGGCGATGCGCCAGGGCCCGGTCAAAATAGTCATCCAGAAGTTCGATTTCGAATTCTCCGATCATCTCGTCCACCGTCTTGGTCTCGTGCTTGCTGGTGATCAGCACCGAGCCCAGGCAGCCGGGGTCGCTGATGTCCACACGCGGGCCGTACTTGGCGTTGAGCTTTCTCAGACGTTCCCAGTTGTAATCCAGGTGTGCCACGGCGCAGTCGAGATTGACGGTGGCGACTGCGTAGTCGAAGTAGTTCGTCGTGGATACGACCACGCGCCCTAAAGGGTCGCGGATCTCGGAGAAGGTCCCTCGGCCCGCGATGGCGCCGACGAAATGGCACCGGCAGGAATAGGCCCAATAGGCCTGCATCAATCCGCCATGGTACATCGAGGAGAACAGGATCAGGTCGGGTTGTGCCTTGGCATATTTGAGCCTGAGTTCATCGAAGTTCAGGTCGAAGCAGATGGCCATGGCGACCCGCCCGAAATCGCATTCGAAGACGGGGGCCTCCCGGCCACAGAGGATGCGGTTGTCGATCTCTCCGATGGTCGGGTGGTTCTTGTTGTATATCCCGGCGACATGGCCACTGCGGTCGATCAGCACGCTGGAATTGCGCCAGGTGCCGTCCGGCATCACGCGGTGCGCCGAATAGACGATATAGCAGCGGTTCTCCCGTGCTACGCTGGCGAAGAAGTCCCTGACCTGGTTCTGGCGGACCTGATAATACCTCCCTTGTTGTTCGCGGCTGAATCCGCTCGGTCGGTCGGACGCTTCCGGAACGACGATCAAATCGGGCTTGTCCGGCAG
>JAFGCA010000721.1 GCA_016932895.1 Sedimentisphaerales bacterium
ATACTGGGGGCAGTGGCCGCTGCAGTTCTGGGAGAACGGCAAGGTCACGATCGAACGCGTCACGAAGGACGAGCAGCCGATGCTCACGACCTGGTACACCGAGCACGCGGTGGACTTCATCGGCCAGCACAAGGACGAACCGTTCCTGCTTTATGTGCCGCACTCGATGCCCCACGTGCCGCTGTTTTGCAGCGAGAAGTTCAAGGGCAAATCCGGCGCGGGCCTCTACGGCGACGTGATGATGGAGATCGACTGGTCCGTCGGCGAAATCACGAAAGCCTTGGAGGACAACGGCCTCGCAGACAACACCTTCGTGATGTTCAGTTCGGACAACGGCCCCTGGATCTCCTATGGCAATCACGCCGGCAAGACGCCCTTCCGCGAGGCCAAAGGCACCAGCTTCGACGGCGGGACGCGTAGCGCGTGTATCATGAAGCTGCCGGGTAAGATCGCGCCGGGCACGGTCTCGACCCAGGCGTTCTGCACGGTGGACATCCTGCCCACGCTGGCGCGACTGGCGGGGGCGGAACTGCCGGCCAATCCCATCGACGGCAAGGACGTGTGGGACATCGTCGTGGGCAAGGCCGGCGCGGAGAATCCACACGAGTACTACCCCTTCTCGACCAACGCGACCTTTGAAAGCGTCATCAGTGGCGATGGGCGCTGGAAGCTGCACCTGCCGCACCAGTATCGCACCCTCGTGACACCAGGCCAGGACGGTGCCGCAGGCAAGTACAGACAGGAGAACATCGGCCTGTCGCTGTTCGACATGGAGAAAGACCCGTACGAGACCACCAACGTAATCGGCGAGCATCCGGACGTCGCGGCCACGCTCAGGCAGTGCGCCGAACGGCACAAGCAGCAATTCTACGGCGAAGGCCGATGACGCGACTATCGCTGGGCGTGAACCAGCGACGGCAGTTTCCCGGCCAGGCCGACGCGGTCGTCTTTGACGATCAGCACGCCCTGAACCCCTTCGATCGCGGCGATGCGTTCGAGGGCAGCGTCTACATCGTCAATGCTCTTGACGAGGTTGGCGGCCAGCGTCGCGGCGGCATCGGCCAACGCAGCATCCGACGCTACGACCGTCGCGAGATCGCACCGGCCTAGGCTCGTCGAGTGGCCCATCGTGCCCGACGACGAGCAGATCGCCACCGGCGTTTCGTCGGGCGCCAGCGCGAAGGCGAGCCGGTCGCCCAGGCCGGCGGTCCCGGTGTGCAGACCGATCGTCACCGACGCGGTGACGCGGAGATAGATGTCCCCTCCGTTGTCGACGATAGCCTCTTCGGCTCCGGCCCGCAGCGCTGCTTCAACCGCCAGTTGCGCCATCGTGCCGGCGACCGCCGCCATCGGTCCGACGCCGACACGCTGAGCGGCGCGAGCCATGTGCTGCGCAACGTCGGGAGCGCCGGGGTGCAGCTCGACCGGCGCAAAGGACGTCAGGAAGTCCGCGTGGGAGCGGATGTACTTATCGAGAACCTGGCGCTGGCGCACGATCTCGGCGACCGCTGCGTCGAACTTCTCGCAGCAGATGCGGAAGACCGCCTCGCGATGTGTGTGAGTCTGGTAGCTTCTTCTCGTCACGGCGGTTGGCATAGGTCCTATTGGTCCTATAGGACCCATGAGACCTATACTCTCCCTTTAGAACGCCGACGCACACGCCCCATACGGGCAAACGCGAATGCAGGCGAGACACTCAATGCAGTCGGCCTCGTTATAGACGACTTCCCGGGTGGCCTTGTTCGAGATATGCAGGGCGCCGGCCCGACAGTGAGGCACGCAATGGCCGCAATGGGTGCAACGCTCTTCGTCGCGCGTGACGCCTTTGCCGGTGTAGTTGATCGTGACATTGAACGTGCGGACGAAGGCCAGGGCCTTGTCGATGTCCTCTTGCGTTCCGGTGACATCGAGGACGAGAAAGCCTTCCTCTTCCGGCGTGACCTTGGCGCGGTAGATATTGACGATGAGGTTGTAGTCCTTCACCAAGTGATAAATGATCGGCTTCTCACATTCGCACTTGGGAAAGAAGAGCATCAGCTTCTTGGTGATGGTCTCACTCATGGGGCTTGTCCCTTATCAGCAGCGGCTTCATGGCCGTGTTCTTGGGCAGGGCGGCGATCGGCTCAGACAGCCGGAAATCGCCCTTGCGAATCTCGTCGGCCAGCAAGTTGGCGATCTCCAGCGCTTTGAAGTACGACGATAGTGAGCCTACCGTCACCTTCTTGCCGTTGACCGCGATTTCGCCGCGGCGCAATTGCTCGTAGCTGACGTGACAGAGGACCTTGCCGGTCTTCTGCGGATAGTCAGTACTGTAGTCGATGACCGGCGCAAGGATGTCACGGTCGCGCACGCAGGTTCGTTTGAGTACATCCTCGTTCAGGATCGGGATCGGAATTCCGATGCCCAGGGCGAGCGAGACGCCGTAGCCGCGCAGGCTCACGCCGCGGACGAACTCGGGGCGCATCTGCTTCATGTCGGCTGTCAGGGCAAGTGTGCCGGCCCCTTCGGTCGGGACGCCGTCCGGTGTTCGCTCGCAAATGCCGGCGTGTTGCGTACCCTCGGCGTAGACGTGTCCCTGGGCGCCGCCCAGCCACACCCGCGTCCCGATGCCGATGGTGTCGTAGAAGGGGTCGTTCAGCAGGGGTGACAACTGTCCGGCCGAGCAGTAGTTCGCGTTGCGCCGCTCCGGCTCCAACGTGCCCATGTACGAGTAGATCGTGCGGTCCGAACTGTTGATCGCGACGTTGTAGTTCTGGTAGCAGTTGCGCGGATTGACCATGATGGCCTGGTTCAGGTCGTCGATGGTAAAGTACGTGCGGATCTCGCGGCGCGGGTAGTCGTCCGTCCCGTAGGAAAGGGCGAACAGTTGCAGCCGCTTGCCGGCGACGAGGTCCTCGATGACGTGGCCGCCGCCATAGCGGAACTCGCCCGGCGGGTACATGTTGGCCGGGTCGCCATGGC
>JAFGCA010000722.1 GCA_016932895.1 Sedimentisphaerales bacterium
ACGCAGTCTCATTAGAAGACCTTACCGGATGGCTTCCCATCTTTCCCCGTCCTCTCTCCACCGACCTGCCTATGCATGCTAACATGTGTTACTGTCTATGCCACTCGAAATATCCCGCCGCGGCCAGAGTGACCTCCTGTGTGAGGTACTCGTGCTCATACGTGTAGGGGTTCTTCATTTCCCCCCTGATGATTCTTGCCAGCTCAGACATCTGATCTTCGTAACGGTCGCGCCTGATACCTAGATCGACTACATGGGAACCCGCGGAATACTCCTCATTGCCTTCAAGGAACGTCAACTGTATCTCTAGGGGCTTGCCGTCGAAACGTTCCAGCGGACTCCATTCAATCGTGCCCTTGGAACCGCAGATCTTGAAGCGACGCCCGTTAATGCCGCCAACAACGAGGCCGCATGCACGCACGGACGCAATTGCGTGAGGATACTCCAGGACTGCCATACAGTTGTTTTTGGCGCCGTCTACCGCTGCTGGTGTCGACTTCAGAAACGGGGTGACCTTGTCCGGCCGTCCCAGCATGGATACGATCAAATCGATGTGGTGGCATCCCAGGTTGAACATGATGCCGCCCTTGAAGTTGCTCAGATACCGCTGATAAGCCTCCCCGCCATAGGTATGGCTCATATCCGCATGCACTTGAAATATGTCGCCAAGCCATCCTTCGCGGGCCGCTTTCTGGCACAACTGCATCGCCGGGTTGTTGCGGAACATATACCCCATCTGGAACGGCAGGTTCCTTTCTTTGCATCCATCGAGCAGCTTTCCGAACAGTTCGAGGTCTTCGCCTCCGGGTTTGTCCATGTGCATCGCAAGATTGCGCTCCATGCAACGGAGCGCAGTGGGCACCAAATCGGAATTCGGGGTTTCAACCACTACCGCCTGAAGACCGGGAGTATTGAGCAGTTCTTCTTCTGTCATCCATCTCTGCCCCTCATACGGTTTCAGGTCATCTCCAGCGAATCTTGCCGCCGTAGTGTCTCGGTCGTCCACGATCCCGACGATTTCATACACATCGGGCAATCGTTTCAGGGCGTTGAGTTTTCCCGCGGCATGCTCATGCCCGATGCCGATTTGGCCGATTTTGATCCGCTCCGCGGGAGGATTGGCGGCGATTGCGGTCGCTCCGAGCCATTGCCCGGCCGCGACGGCCGCACCCGCGCGGGCAGCGGTTGTCAGAAGCTGACGACGATCAATGCGATTCATGGATGTGCTCCTTGGGGTCGTCTCATCGCAAGCACGAGAACGTGTCGTTCTACACCTGTTCCGGCACCACGAAGGGGCCACGGTACGCTCGGCTGAGCAACTCGTTTGCCTCGGGGCTTCCAACGAACCTCTCAGCCTCGGCGTCAAACGTCAACGTACGCCCGAGGCGGCAGGGCGTGTCCGCCAACTCGACTCGCCCGGTGTCGGCCAAGTGCCGCTTGATACCCTCGAAGGGCTCGCTCAGAAGCGTGTTGTCACTCAACGCGCTGGTCGCCTGGTCGAAGGAGACGTCCTCGCCAAGGCGGTAGGAGATGTTGCCCAAATGGACGAGCGTCACGGTCCGGTGTCCCTCGATGATCTCGGCGGTCAGGTCTTCACGTCTGCGGCTGCGGACGCAATCGATGAAGTTCCGCATATGGCGCGGTCCCTGTTCGGGAGCGCCGGGAGGCGGACAGTTGTCAATGGGCACGCCGTCGCCCTTGCCTTTGGCGAAGAACTTGCCGTCGCGGATCACGCCTTCGTCGGTGTGGTACTCGACCGTGATCTTCCAATCGTCCTTGCCGACCAGGCCGCGCGCCTCGTGCACCAGCTTGATCTCGCCGAAATCGAACAACGTCAAATGGGTGTTGGGCGTTTGACCTTGATCCTTGTAGCCGAAGCGGCCGCCGAGGCTGACCACGCTCTTCGGGACGGAACCGTCGGGCATGGCCCAACGGCACACATCCAAATCGTGCGACCCCAGGTTCCCGATCTCGCCGTTGCCGAAGTCCCACCGCCAGTGCCAGCGGTAATGCACCAGATTCGTCCGGAACGGCTGTTCAGGCGCCGGGCCCAGATAGAGATCAAAATCCAATTCGCTGGGTGGCTCCTGCGGCTGCTCGATGCCGTTGCTGGGCCTCACCCTGCAATCAAACGCGTAGGCGACCTGCAGCTTGCCGTACTTGCCGTTGCGAACATCATTGGTCAACTGGATCCACTGCGGATCGGATCGCCGTTGCGTCCCGTGTTGCACGAGGCGGTCGTACTTCCGGGCGGCCGCGACGAGTTGGCGGCCTTCGAAGAGGTTGTGGCTGCACGGCTTCTCGACATACACGTCCTTGCCGGCCTGGCACGCCCAGATCGCCATGAGCGTGTGCCAGTGGTTGGGCGTGACGATGGCAATGGCGTCGAGATCCTTGTCATCGAGTGCTCGGCGAACGTCCTGGACGCAGGCGGGCGCGTACCCCGCCTTCTCGCTGACGATCTTGCTTCGAGAGGCGAACAGCCGGCTATCGGGATCGACAAGGTAGGCGATCTCGACATCCTTCATCCCGCCAAATCCCGTCAGGAAACACTGTCCGCGGCCGTTGATGCCCGCAACGGCGACGCGCACCCGATCATTGGCTCCCAGCACTCGGCCAGAAGCCTTCGTGCCGGCAATGGTGAACGCAGCGCCAGTTCCGGCCGTTGCGGCGGCGCGTTTCAGAAAAGCACGACGACTGTGTGATGACATACGTTACCTCCCGGTGAGTGTTGACCTCCGGCCAATGCCCGATGTTAGTCACTCCAATGCTGATTGGTCAAATTCTGGGTTCGCCCAGGCGTCCATGTAGTGATCCCGGTTCCTGGCTACCTGCAGACACGCGCGATTCCCGGGGAACCTGCCTGAGTCCTCGGGGAATACGCCACGCCGCCATTGCCGGGTTTGTACGACGCAGTTCCGTCTTTTCCATGGGAGTTGGTACAATAGAGCGCGTTCTGGATCCCGCTCCGCTGGGGCTGATGTCGCGGGCGGTGTCTGGCGTCGTGGGAGGGCCGTGAGGAGGCGGCTGGGAGCGACAGAATGGGATCATTTCTATCAAGCCGAAGGGAGTTTCTCCAGATGACCACCGTTGCTGCGGCTACGACGGTGTCCGGCTCCGCGGTGGCCGCGCGCCCCGCTGACGTGCCCGAGCAAACCGTGCGCGACAAGCTCTGGATCTGGACGCATGCAGCGGGCGCTCACAACAAGGAGTGGAACCTGCCGCGTCCATCCCGTATGACGCCGGCCGAAGGCGCGTTCTACCTCGGCGTGCCCAACCTTCTCATGATCCGATACCAGGGCGAACCCGTCATGCCTTTCGATTCCTATGCCATATCGTTTCGGCCGCTCAAGCGCGTCGTGTGGTCGCTGACGGGCGCGAGCGGGGAAACCAGTGACGAGGAACGGAAGCACGTGCTGGACTTGGCGCGCCGGTTCCCCAACATCGCCGGGTTTGTCATGGACGACTTCTTCCAGGGCGACGGCCGAGGAGCGCTCGCCCCCGAACAGCTTCGCGAGCTTCACTCTCAACTCACCGTCGATTCCGTCAAGCGCGATCTCTACGTGGCGGTCTATGAACACCAACTGGAACTCCCGATCCAGTCGCATCTGGACTACTGCGACAAGATCACGTTCTGGACTTGGAAATCGGGCGATCTGGACAGACTCGAAGAGCGTTTCAAGCAGTTGGAGCACGTTGCTCCGAAACAGGGCAAGCTTCTCGGCTGCTACCTTTGGGCCTACGGCAACCGTGCGCCGATGCCGATGGATCTGATGAAGAAGCAATGCACGCTCGGGCGACAATGGCTGCGTGAGGGCCGGATTGAGGGCATGATCTTCCTCGGGAGTAACGTGTGCGATATCGAGTTGGAGACGGTTGAATTCACGCGGGAGTGGATTGCTACGGTAGGCGACGAGATCGTATAGCACCGGACGCGGGATTGTGTCCGCGATGTTCCCTTCATGCTCTTGAGGCCGACCTTCCCCCACTCTGGCAGGAATGCCGACCACGCTCCGCAGTGATCGCCGGTTGAGGCCGGCACCCGCTGGATCTCGGCCGGGCTATTGCCCCCCAGGTTCCGCCGATGGAATCCGTACCCGCTTCGACTGCTTCCATGATCGCAGGGCGGCATCGACGACGCGCATGGAGACGATGGCGCTGGCCGCGGGGCTTTCCGGCTGTCGCTTCCCGTCCACCGCGTCCAGGAAGGCCTGATGTTCGGCCTCGAACAGGCGGTCGCGCTCGACTTCAATGCGCTCACTGGTCTCGGCGTTCTCCCCTCGGCGTCCAATTCGAAGGCAATTGGTTTCCATGTCGAGGATTGCCCATGCCTGGTCGCCGACAACCTCATACTGGTGCCGCTGCGGCATCTGAATGTAGTTGAAGTGGATGGAACCCCGTAGCGGGACGTCGTAGTCGAGCGCCAAGTCCACCACGTTCGGGTTGGAGCGCAGGGGCAGTTCGCCGCCGTAGAGTGCACTCATATAGACGCCGGCGGGCTCCACACCCAGCAGCCAGTAGAAGACGTCGGGTTGGTGGACGTAGTCGAACAGAAGCGCGCCTTCCAGATCCGCCTGATGGCGCGAACGAGAACAAACCAGCGTGATGTAGGTGCCGATACGGCAATGAACGTGCAGCACGGCACCTAGCTCGCCGGCGGTGATGAGTTCTTTCAGGCGGTGCAAGCCGGGATGGAAATGAAGAGTGAAACCGAAATCGAGGACACGCCGGCCGCAAGCCGCAGCTTCGGCCATACGATCGGCGTCAGCCAGATTGTCGCTCATCGGCTTCTCGCACAGCACGTGCACGCCTGCCTGCAGCGAGGCGATGGCCTGCTCGGCGTGAAGGGAATGGGGCGTGGCGATGACCGCCATGTCAGGCTGCGTGCGCAGCATCTCGTCGAAATCCCGGTGGCTCTTCGACTCGCTCGCCCCTGTTGCCGTGACGGCCTCGGCGAGGCAATCGGGGTTGGGCTCGCAGAGCTCAACCTGGAGGTCGGGGCGCTGGGCCAGCAACCGCGCGTGCCGTTGGCCGATGGAGCCGCAGCCGACTACCACGATCCGCCTTACTGCCATATGCTGAATCCCCCATCCACGACGAGCGTGTGTCCGGTGACGTAGTCCGACGCCGGCGATGCCAGGAACAGGGCCGCCCCTTTCAGATCGATGCCATCGCGCCCCATTCGCCCGAGTGGCGTACGTTCGGAGTAGTCGCTAACGAAGCCGGGCGGCAACTCGCGGGGGCCGAATCCACCAGGGGCGATGGCGTTGACGTGAATGCCCATGGGGGAAAGCAGGCCAGCCAAGTCACGCGTCATTCCGAGGATTCCGGCCTTGGCCGCCGCGTAGTCGACCGGCTGGCCTGACATGGCGTTGCGCCGATACATACGCCGATCCCGTCCCACGAGTCCGGCAATCGAAGCGATGTTGATGATCTTGCCGGCGCCTTGGTCGGCCATGGATTTTCCGAACGCCTTGCAGCAGAACAAGGTGCCCGTCAGGTTCACGGCGATCAGGTTTTCGATGTCCTCAGGCAAGCGGTCGAAGAGGGGCCCAGGACTGCCTGGCGGCGTGCCGCCCGCGTTATTCACCAACACGTCGACGTGCCCTTTCCAGGCGAACGCCTTCGCCGCAAACGCCTCGACCTCGGCATAATCGCGGACATCGAGCCGGCCCGGCAGTGTGTCGCACCCGTACTGCTCCCTGAGCCGGGCGGCGGCCTCAACTGCGCTCTCCTCCTTGCGCGAGGCAATGATCACGTCACAACCCGCTTCGGCGAGTATTTCGGCCATGTCGTATCCCAGATGGCGTGCACCGCCGATCACAGCCGCCACCTTTCCCTCCAACCGAAACATGTCCATGCCCATATGCGAGTCCTGCTTCGTCAGTCGTTCCAGGGGAAACGCCGCGCCCATTCTAGTACTCGGTATCTGGCCCATCAACTCCCCAATGATGCTCTGATTTCCGCTGTCAACGTGTGGTTTCGAGCGCCTCGAACTCGACGCGGTCGAGCCAGAGATTCCGATCCTCGGGGGGATCGTAGTAGTCGTTGATGAATGCGAGGCGCAAGACCGCATCGCCCTCGGGAAGGTTCGCGGTAATCGCGTGCTCGCCCGATTCCCTGCCGGTGCATTCGACACGTCCAAGCTCGTTGCCGTCAAGGGTGACGACGACGATGGGATACGTCCCCTGGGCAGGGGAGCCCCCGGCCCACACCGCGATACGGTAGCGGCCGGGCGTAGCGACGTGCACAGGGCCTTCGATGAAGCCGCTTGAGCCCATGCGCACGTGGTCGCGCTCGCGCGAGAAATGGGTGATCCCGTCGTTCGGCTCCAGCGACTCGGCCTCGATAACACTCAGCACGCCCCGGGGATGAAACGATGCGCCGAGCTCCGCCAGCAGCGCCGTCATGAACCGCCGGGCCTTCGGCTCATTCGCCCCGGCATCGTCCCACCGGATAGCGTTGAGAACCAGCCGTCCCCTGCCGATGGGCACCTGGACCAACGCGGGCGGCGTAGTAATCGCTTCGAAACGCTCTGCAGCCGCACACGGAACCACCGTCACATGCTGCACAAACAGGTTGCGGTCTTCCTTTCCGCTCGTCATGTCGTTGACGAAGGCCACGCT
>JAFGCA010000081.1 GCA_016932895.1 Sedimentisphaerales bacterium
GTCGCTCTTCGCGGCGTGGTCGTTCAGGTACTCGATAGCGGCATCGGCCCAGAGCTGGCTGCTGTGAACGACCGCGCCGTCGCGCTGTCGCCAGTGTCCCTGGAGACTCCTGTCGTACGGGCTCCACGAGTTGCCGGGCCGCGGACGATCGTACGGATCGTTCACAACGCCCTGCTTCTTGTGCTCGCCGGCGTTGGGGTCCTTCGACGGGAACATGCCGCCGCCGGTCGGGCCGATGGTCTTGAAGCTGCGCTTCAGGGCCTTGTCCTTGTTGTGCCATTTGCCGGTCATGAAGGTGTCGTAGCCGGCCTTGCCGAGCGTCTCGCCCCAGAGGGGCCAGTCGCCGCAGTCGTCGCCGCCGCAGGTCCAGAGGTAGCGACCCGTGTTGAGCATCGCCCGGCTGGCCACACAAACGGCCCCGTGCCAGGCGCCCTGGTTGAAGCAGTGCGTGAAGGTCGTGCCCCGCCGGACCAGGCGGTCCATGTTCGGCGTCTTGACCTCGGGATTGTTCAATACGTTGAGCGAGGCAAACGTCTGGTCGTCCGTGAAGAGGAACAGGATGTTCGGGCGCTCCTTGCCCGGGGCGGCGAAGGGATTGCCGCCTGTCCGGCGCGTCTGGGCACTTGCCTTACGGGAATTGTGCCAGCGCCCGGCCAGCGCGAATGTCGCTGCTCCGACTCCCATGTTCTTGATGAAGTCACGGCGGGTCGTGCTCTCTCGATTCATGTGATTCTCCTTCAAACACCGGTTCGTAGGCAGCTTGTTGTTTCGCTCCCTTATACCACAAACCCCACGGAGAGTCATGATCTATCAGGCTTTCTCGCGAGAGGGTCGACGACGCGGCGTTGTACGGCGGATGTCGGAAAAGACCCCCTTGCCGACGCGCCGTGGGTCCCACTCCACGGACGAACCATGTTCGCACGCCCGGCGCTTGACGAGAACGGCGCGCAATAGCGGGAGCAGCGCCCGGCTCACTCCATTAGTACTGGCGGACCGCAATCCCTTTCTTGTTTAACTCGACGTTGAGAGCGTTGACGAGCTTGTAGCGATCGGAGGAGGTCGATTCGAGGATCACGACGGGATCGCGCTTGCCCAGTCGAATCGTGGTGACCTTGTATTCGGCACCGTCGCCGTCCTTCGTCTTCAGGTACGATGTGCTGGCGATCAACCTCTCGCCGTCCTTCTGCGAGGACACACCCTCACCATAGCAGGGGTAGCGCGTCTTGTTCTCGCCCAGCTCTTCCTTGACGCTGAATTCATGAAGGACTGCCCGACACGCATGGTTGAACGGCTCGCCGGGGCCTGAGTACATCATGTATTCGCTGCCGTATTGGGTAACCACGCACTCGTTTGAGCTCCGGCAGCCTGTTGCCAGCGCGATCGCCACCAGACACATTGCCAACTGTGATGCTGTCTTCATAAGCCGGTTTCCCTTCTGCAGAACTGCACATCTCATCTTGCACACGGCCGGGTACTACCTCAATGACAAAGACGAGCCTCTCGCCGGAGTGTTTCAGCGCCTTCGCTACTTCGGCGAAGATTTTTGGCTCAGGGGGTAAGCGCGGTCCTTGAGACGGTCAGCTTCTCAACGGCCGGACGCGAGAGCGGCGCCGGCCGCAGTTTGCCCTTCTCCCACAATTCGTAGCCGCTGAGGCGGTAGGGGCTGTCGGGGTGCTCCGACGAGCCGATGGTCAGCAGCGCCAGCGACCGATCCTTGCCGTCGAGCACCACGTACTGCGTGTAAGACTGGGCCCGCTGAGACAGAATCGTGCCCCCTTCGATGCACCGCAGAGCCGGATACGTGATGTCCTTTTCCTCGTCGAGCGAGCCGAAGCCGTCGAGCGTGGACATGTACGCAAGTTTTGTTTCGAGCAGCTCGGCCCGGGCTCGCTGGTTCCACTGGTTTGGATCCTCGCCGTAGCGTGACTTGCCGTAGCGCCAGGCGGCTCGGAGAATGAGATTCACGTAATCGGCTTCATCATCGCTCAATGTGGCATTTGGATCCGCCGCGATCCGTGCGTCGAGGGTCTGGAGCATGTTGCACAGGCCCGAGACGCCGCCGCCGTAGATGGTCGCGGCTGTGAAGTCCCGTCGGAACGCCATCGGCATCAAGTTGAGAATCTCCGTTCCTTTGACCGACATCTCCGACCTGCATCCCGCCGACCGCCAGTCCTCGAGATAGTCGAGCGCCTTGAGCGTCTCTTCTTCCAGGGGATACTTCTGGACGTCGCGGAGGTGATACCCAAGTCTGACGAGGTCTCGCTTGATAGGAGCCACCGTGTCGTAGTGAATGTCGAGCACGTCCTCGGGTGCGAATGTGTCCCTGGCTTTCACGCGCTCCTTCAATCGCCAGGATCGGTCGGTATCGCCGAGACTGCCGGTGGAGATGCCCATCGAGATGGGGTAGAAGGCCGCGATGGGCCGATGATTGGCGGTGACAAGCCAGCCCTGCTCGGGGTTGATGACCTGGGGCAGCAGCTCATGAGGCAGGATGCCCTGCCAGTCGTTGGCGCCGTTCCAGCCCTCATCGGCGGATTGCCCCTCGAGTAATGCATGCGGCGAGCGGACAGGCAAGGCGAGGATCGTCTTGTACCCGATATTGCCTTTGGTATCGCCGAACACACAGTTGGCGCTGGGAAATCGCCAGTCTCCGAGCGCCCGCTGAAACTCGCAGACGTCTTTCGCTCGCATCATCGCCAGAGCGCCCTGGAGTGTGTCGCGCTTCGGCTCGCAGATCGGGATGCGTTTCAAGGCCACCTCGTCGCCGCGCCGGACGCCCATGGCGACGCGTGTCACGACAGGCCCCAGATGGGTTTCCCGCACCGTCAGCGTTTGAGGCCGGCCACCGCGGACGCGGGCCGTTTCCGTGCGAACGTGCATGTCACACCACTGCCCGTCAAAGCAATACTGGTCGGGCCGGTTCGGATCGGTCTTCAGGACAAACAGGTCGGCCTGGTCGGCGCCCAGCGCCGTCAGGCCCCACGCGACTTTGGGAGTGAAGCCGATCAGAAGGATGGGGCTGCCGGGGATGCCGATGCCCCGCGCGTTGAACGTCTTGCCGCTGAGGTGGTATTCATAAAAGAGCGACGGGTTGCGCACGGGAGTCTGGGGATCGCTCACCAGCACGGCCGAACCGGTCGTCGTCTTCTTGCCTCCCACGACCCAGGCGTGGCTGAACCGCGGCCCCGGCGGAAGCGGACGCGTCATCGGAGTCACGTCGACCTTTCGCGTCAGGTTGTGCTCGGTGGCATAATCGTAGACCCGCTCGACCCAGTCATCGCTGACGTCGTCTCGTTGGATCACGGAGGCATCGTCACGCAGGACCCGGCCTCGAAACGCACCTTCGCTGTCGTTGGCGGCGAACGTCCCGACCTGTCTGCGGCCTTCCTTGATCTCGTAGTAGGACGCTGCTTCGCGCAGCCCGTCGCCCGAGAAGAACAGGGCCATTCGCCACCACGACGCGATGCACGCGGCCGGCGTCCAGGGCTCCGGATTCAGGTCGTACTTCTCGAAGAGAGGCAACAAATCGTTCGGGTGGTTGTTGATGTAGTCGTTGACGCCCCGGCTGTAGGCTTCCAAAAGCGTCCGCGCCTCGTCGTCGAGATGGCGGGCCGTGCGCTCGGCGGCCCTGTAGTATCCGATCGTGCGCATCTTGATGTCGTTCCGCAAAGCCGAGTTTCTGCCTTGCGGCTGGCGGCTCGTCACGCCGATCTTGACGTCGCCGACCACCTCAGCCAGACGGCCCTGGATAATGCGCAGATTGTAGTACATCTGAAACGCCCGGTCCTGGGCCGTGGCATAACCCAACCCATACATCGCCCCGGCATCCGTCTCGCCAAACACATGCGGCACCCCCCACCGGTCCCGCAGCAATTCAATCCGGCCGGACTCACTGGCACCGGCGCTCTGCTCGCTTCGCGTCGCCGCGCCACAACCGCAAAGCACGAGCGACAAAATGATCAGGTCACACACAAGTGCGGACTTCGTTCTCACAATAGCGAACATGCTAATATGCCTCCCAATTCACGGCGACGCTGTTTCACGCGGCGCCCGCCGGCCGACGCGCGTCAGGAATTGTCTTCCGACTGGTCGGGCTTATCATATTCGGCGCCGGCGATGATGACAACATATTCGCCTTTGGGTTTTTCTTCGAGGACGTCGAGCAGTTGTGACAACCGGCCGCGGCGGACCGACTCGTGCATCTTGGTAAGTTCCTTGGCAATGGCGGCGTAGCGGTTGCCGAACACGTCCAACGCCTCTTCCAGCAGACGACGCAGGCGGTACGGGCTCTCGTAGTAGATCAGCGTGTGAGGGGAATCCTTGTCCATCTCCAGGAAACGGCGGCGCTTGCCCGGCTTGTGGGGCGGAAAACCGCGAAACGTGAAGCTGTACACCGGCATCCCCGAGAGTACCAGCGCCGTGACAAAGGCGGTCGGCCCCGGAATGGCCGTGACCTCGAAACCTTCCTTGACCGCCTCCCACAGCGCGACGAATCCCGGGTCGGAGATGCTGGGCGTGCCGGCGCTGGTGACCACGGCGACCGACTTGCCCTCGGCGAGCAGACCGATGATCCTTCGAACCACCCGGTCCTCGTTATGCTCGTGAAAGGAAATCTGCGGCTTCTTGATGTCGAAGTGCTTGAGGAGCCGACCGGTCCGGCGGGTGTCCTCGCTGGCCACAAAATCCACCGCGCGCAGCGTCTCCAACGCCCGCAGGGTAATGTCGCCCAGGTTTCCAATCGGCGTCGATACAAGATACAGCATTGTGCAGAAACTCACTTTCTAAGAACCATTCGTTGCGCGGAGCCAGAGCACGCGGCATTGGTCGTCGGGTGCGCTGAAGGAGGCCGTGACGCCGCCCGTTGCGGTGCCGGCCGGGGACAGCTTGCCACTGCGCGGGTCGAACCATCGCGCTTGGAACTGTCGGCCCGGCGTCTCGCCCAGATCGATCGTAACAGACCCGCCCCGCGGCGCGAAGACAAGGTACTCCTTGCCTTTCTCGGCCAGGCACCAGATGCGATCCTCGTTGTCCCGGACGATGTCCGCCGGCTTCATGTGCGGAAGCGCCGTGCCCAGATGCGCCCCGATGAAATCGTAGGTCGGCTGAATAACCAGCGCTTCGGGCGGCGCGATGTACTCCTCCGGCGGCTCCCAGGGCTGCTTCGGCGGCAGACTGTCGGCATACTGCATGCGCGCCACGATCATCGATCCTCCGCCCATCAGAAGCGCCCATGCCTTTTCCAATTGAACGTCATGATGCTGAATGATGGCCTTATCGGGATAGAGGCGTCGATATTCTCTGATCTGCCGATACAGCGACTCGGGAGTCGTTTCCTTGGGCAGGTTGCCTGTGTAGCGCCCCGCAACCTCTCTGCCGCCTTGCGGGGCGAACAACGTTCCGTCCGCCTTGTACCACCAGTAGCTCAGGCAGATCGTAGAGATGCGCGAGCCCCGCACGCGGTCGGCCAGGATCGCATCCACCACGTCCTTCGTTCCCACCAATCCGATGTGCAGGCGTTTTCCGGTCTCCCGCTCCCATGCAATCAGCGTATCGATCCAGAACTCCATGAAGGAGAGCGGCCCCGTGTATTCCTCGCTGACGAGGTGGACGATGTTTGTTTGGTCGCCAAGCTCGGCGAGGCACTTGCGGATGTACGTGCGGTGCAATTCCCGGCGGGCGTCGTTCGTGACATCATAAAAGGCATTGGCCGCCGGGATCGTATCGGGCATGCCCGTGTCCTGGACGCAGTTGGCCGGCCTCCAGGGAAAATCGACGTAATGGGCCGGAGTCTCCAAAAGAGCGTGCTGCATGTAGAAATTGTGAAAAAGGAGGGCGCCCTTCTTCCGGCACAGCCCGGCGAACTGTCTGAGTCTGGCGAAATACCAGGGATTGAACCGGCTCAGGTCATATTTCGGCAGGCCGTCCCAGGCCGTCCCTTCTTCGCTCCGCGCCCAGGGCTGCTCCAGAAAAGGTGGCTGCACGTTGGCGTCGGTCCTTTTCTGGACATCGTGGTTGTCGCGCCGGCGGTCGTACCAGAGTCCGTAGTTGTGCTCGAAGCCCGGGTAACCATAGCGAACCATGGCGTCGGTGAGCTTGTCGAGGTCCTCCGTGAAGCTCGGCCCGATGCGACCGGGATCGCGCCGGCAAAGAGCCGTGCGGACCTTGTACTGACGGATCCATCCAGCGCTCTGACGATATCCGCCCCACCATCCATTGTGCTGGGCGCAGCCCCAGATCACCCGCCCGTCCTGCGTGAACCACCCGTTGACGATCCGCAGCCCGCCCTCCTCAGCCCCCGCCGCGTGCGAAGCCACGAGCATCACGACGAGCGCCGCCAGCCTCCGGTACAGAACAGCCCTTTCTTCCATAGCTTCCCTCTTTGCAGACGGAGGATTTCCCCCGCCCGGTACACATTTCCGTTACGCTCAGGGCATCATCTGGCCCAACTCGTAGAGAATCAAGGCCGATGCGACCACAGCGGCGGTCTCGGTCCGCAGGATACGGGGACCGAGGCTGACTCTGACGGCGCTGTTCTCGCAGGCAAGAGCGATTTCAGCGTCTGTGAGGCCCCCTTCCGGACCGATCAGCAACGCTACGGACGAAGGTTTCTCCACGCGGGATTCCAGTGCGTCCTTTAACGAAACGCCGTTATCAGAAGGCGCCGCGATCACGGAGCAATCGAAGCGACCAAGACGAGACGCCGCTTCGGCAAAGTCGACTTCGCGCTCGAGCTGCGGAACCCGGCCCCGATGGGACTGCTCGGCCGCCTCAGTGAGAATGCGCCTCCAGCGCGTGAATTTCTTCTCCTCGATCCGTCTGGCACGAACGATGCTCCGCTGGGTCAGGACCGGGACGAACCGGGTCGCGCCGACTTCGGTTCCTTTCTGCAGCACCCACTCGAACTTGTCTCGCGCGAGCAGACTTTGGAACAACGTGATCTGCACCTGCGGCTCGCCGGGGGCGGGTCGCTTTTCGGTAATCCGGCACACCACCTCGTGTCCCCCGACCGTCTGCAGCACCGCGTCGTACTCAAAGCCGGCGTCGTCCAATACAACAACGCTATCGCCCGGCGTGAGCCGGAGCACATGACAAACCTGATGCGCCTGCTCGGGACTCAACCGAACGCACTCGTCCTCAAAACTCGATTCCGCCACAAAAAAACGCTGCATGAACACTCGCTCGTTGCCACTGCCTTCAACTTGCGGCGAATGGCTTGGTTATGATATGGAGGACTCTTTCGGCGACAAATACCTTGTTGCGTTTTGCCGTTCCGGCCTGCTTGAGAATGCCCGCCTTGACGAGTCGGTCGATATTGCTCTTCGCTGTCGCATAGGTCACCTTAAGACGATCGCTCACGAAGACAGTTGTGACCACCGGACGCTCGATTAGCAAATCCACCAGCTTGAGTTGGACCGCCGACCGTTTCGACTTTATCTTCGCGTGAAGCTGTTGCTGCAGGTTCATCAATTGCCTGGATCGCTCGAACGCGTCCAGAGACTGCTCCACGATGCCGCGCAGGAAGAAGGCGATCCATTCACGCCACTGCCCCTGCGTGCTTATGGCCAGCAACCTCTCGTAATATTCCTGCCGATGGCGTTCGAAATACGCGCTGAGATAGAGCAACGGTTTATCCAGCACACCCTTGGCGCACAGGAGCAGACTCAAGAGCAGCCGGCCGATGCGCCCGTTGCCGTCGCGGAAGGGGCGGATGGCCTCGAACTGGTAGTGCACCATCGCCAGCCAGGCCAGAAGCGGAATGGTCTCCGAGGGCGTATTGATGAATTTCTCGAACGCGTCAAGGCAATGCTGCATCTCGGTCACAGGAGGCGGAACATATCGCGCCTCGGCAAGCGTACCCCCCTGCGGGCCAATCCAGTTCTGGCTTTGACGAAATTCGCCCGGTCGGTCCTGTTCGCCTCGAACTCCCTCCAGGAGAATCCCGTGCAACTCGCGAATCAATCGCAAACACACCGGCAGCTCCGCGCAGCGCTTCAGTCCGTAGTCGAGCGCCCGGACGTAGTTGGCGACCTCTCTCACATCGGGAACCTCGGGCACAACCTCTGACTCCTGCATCTCGAAAAGATAGATGTCCCGGACCTCAGCCTGGGTGCCCTCGATTCGGCTGGACATCTCCGCCTCTCTGCGCATAAAAGGTCCGATCAAGAGGTTGGGATTGGGCAGGTTCAGGCCGATTCCGTGCAATTGGCCGATGGCACGATCAGCCTCGGACAGCGTCGAGACCAACTCGCCGGTCCACTCGACACGCGGCGGCAGGTTATCGGGCACAAAGGCCATCTCGCCCTCGACTGTTGAGGTCAGACGTCCGAAGCTGTGATTGCCCATTGCGTGTGGCTTCATCTTCTTATACTTTCGTACAATTCGAGGAAACGTTATTATAGTTTATTGGTACAAAGTATAATAAGATAATCCAGCCCAGCCAGAAAAAGTCGGTTCCTGGTTGGGGAGTGATTGTAAGTGCTTTGCTATGAACCGCTTGTGTGCTATTATAGTTTCGTATCATTGGCCACACAGTTATTATAGTTTCAGGCCGAAAACTATAATAAGGCTTCGATTGGGGCTGGTTGAGGTGGGCTTGTGGCAATGATTTCCATTTTGTTCGAAGACGATGACCTGTTGGCGGTCAACAAGCCGGAGGGGATAGCGGCGATTCCGGAACGACTCGGGCGCAACGAATCGCTTTTCGAGATGCTCTCGGCCGAGCGGGGCGAAAAACTCTACATCGTGCACCGCCTGGATAACGAAACCAGCGGCGTGATCGTCTTTGCCAGGAACGCCGAAACCCATCGCCGACTCAATCGTCAGTTCGAGAGTCGTACGATTCGCAAACAATATCTGGCCCTAGTTCACGGGCTCATCGCCGACGACGAAGGAACCATCGATGCGCCCCTGCGGCAGTTCGGTTCCGGCCGGGTAGCGGTCGATCCCGAACGAGGCAAGGCCAGCGCCACCGAGTTTCGCGTGCAAAAACGGTTCAAATCCGCCACGCTCCTCGAGACCTATCCCCGCACCGGCCGGCGACACCAGATCCGCGTCCACCTCTACCACCTCGGCCACCCCATCGTCGGCGACCCCCTCTACGGCGACAAAGCCCAGCAGACCTCCTACCCCCGCCTAATGCTCCACGCCCAAACCCTCACCCTCCACCTCCCCTCCCACAACAACCTCATCCTCGAATCCCCCATCCCACAGTCCTTTCAGACGGTCCTCGATACAATCGCTACGGCGTGATCTTCTCCTCGCACGGCTCTTGGGCCAGGGCGGCGAGGAGGCGGCTGGCGGTTTCGGGGGATAGCTGAGGTGTGGGCGGGCCGGGCTTCTGCTTTGCGGCTGGGTCCTGTTTGGCATCGGCCCGGTCCGGCGAGTGGAGCGAGATGATATCCAGGCAGGCCTTGCGGGCGGTTTCTCCCTTCTCCGAGCCAGCCAGCCCGATGAGATTGTCAGCAGCCTTGGCGGCGCCCCGCGCCAGAATCACGCGGCTCTGCCGATACGAGTGCACGATCCGTTGCTCGAGCGCTGCGGCGAAACGTTCCTCGGCCAGCCACCGGTGGTAGACCGCTCGGCTGACCCCGTGTTTGTCCAGCACCTTCTGTTCGTCCAACTCGGCGACGAAGAGATCGTCAAGCACGGCGCGCTGTCGTTTGGTCAGTTTCGTGGTTTTCGACATGATTTTGCCTCCGTCTCAATAGGTTCATGGACCATGAATCGATAAACTTGGAAACGGCCTTTGAGTATCGTCGAGGCCGCTGGTAGACTCAGTCCAACGCGCATAGAACGCGTCGGCCAATCACAAGAGAAGAATGACAAGTGTTGAGCAACGAGTGATATGAATCCAAGAGCAGCGGAAACGTGGAACTTCGCCCTGGCAAAGATGGAATCCGCCAGGCAATACATGGAGAAGGACGAGTACGAGATGGCTAAAACGCAGATCGCCAAGGCGGTCTACGTCGGCGCCGGGGCGCTGCTCTATCTGCTTGGCGAGGGTCAGCAGGAGCAGGCCGCCCACCAGGCGGCGCAGACCTTCATCAGCGACATGGCGGCCGAGGAATGCTCCGCCGCCGAGGCCTACTTGGCCGCTCGCAAGATCCTTGGCTTCATCGCCGAGATGTCACCGCAAGAAGACCCCCTCCCCGCGCCGTAACAAGTCGCCACCCCACTCACGCGGATCTCGCGTCAGCACGCATTGAGCTACAGGTTCGGCCTCCGACTCCACGGTGCACGTTCGCGTACCTGTTTCGGTTGAACGTCAACTGGCTCTTGTTGTTGCGTTCGGGGCGGCGTTCTTTCCGAGCAGGAGCCGTTTGATTCTGGCGATGTGGTGGCGGATCCAATCCAGGGGCCTGGGCCATGCTCTTTTATTCAGATTGGGCCAGTATTCGAGCGTCACGGCGAGCCGTTCCGTGGGGCTGCCTTCCATCTTGAGCACGAAGAGACGAGCGCCCGAGGCTCCGTATGTCAGGTACAAACGCTTTGGCGCAATTTGCCGACGACCCATGGGCCGGAATCCTCGTTTGAGGATGTGGCCTTCAAGAGCGTCCCGCCAGTTGCGTCGCGGGCCGTCTGTATCGATAGAGAGACGCCAACGCGTCAGCACTCCCCGGTGCGTCGACATTGCATAGGCGAAGGATTCTCCCTGTCTGACATGCTGCTCTACGGGAAAGCTGCGCAGGTCCGCGGGCATGATAAGTGCCGCGCGGAGCCCGTGCCGACGACTCAGAAGGGCCGACGGCGCGTAGACGATGCGGGCAACGACCGCGCCGATGGCAACGCATACGACCATTGCGGCAATGAGGATGCCGCGCGTTCCGATTCGAGGCAACGCCATCTCATAACCTCCCGCTCGCTGCAGACCGCCTCAGGCACGACGCGGACATGGTTTCGAGCGTGGCTGACTGCAGTTGTATTGTCGCGAAAGCCGAAAGTGTTACCGGCCGTATCCACATTTTGGCAGGCGCACCTGCGAACATTGAATGCGAAATGTAAAAAGGAAACTCAAAAAAAGAGAACTCTATGAACTTGTCAAAGAGCGGTGGAAATCACGGCGGAGGACGAGGAAAAGCCGGCTGAGCCTTCGGACCGCGCATTATGGCGCGCGTGCTTCTGCGAACGGACTTCATTCTATGCGGGATCATCTGCGTTCTCCGCCTGGTCGAGGAAGCAGTTGGCGATTCTTGTCAGGCCGACGGCGCGTCTGGCGGCCCGAGTCGTTGCATTCGGGCACGCGCCGGTGGTGGCCAGGGCCTGCTCGATCGCCTGCTGTTGGGTCTTGTCTACGAAGAAGACCATCGGTATCGCGAAGTCGTCGCCCTGCCGAATCGTCTTGGCCGACATCGGCCGGGAGGCCATGAGCCGTTCGAGTTGGCCCCGGGTCTGGGGCAAGAGCTTGGCCAGGTCTCGGGGAGATTGTCGCCGGCGTAAACGCCGCAGCAGCTCCAGCTTCTTGCTCAGCGTATCGCGGCCTCCCAGCCGGTTGAGCGTCAGCAAGAGAATATCGGTTTGCTCGTCGTCGACGTCCCAGACCACGACATCGGCGGCGGCATGGCGGAGCTTCCTGAGGGCTTGACAACGATGGTGACCGTTGATGATCTGAAAAAGTCCCCGCTTGCCCGGATGCGGACGGACCACCAACGGCTCGTAGTGGCCGGTTCGTTCGATGTTGCGAGCCAGCTTGGCAAAGGCCGCGCGACTCATGCGGTTGGAATTGTCCGGGTGCGGCAGGAGCTTGTCCAGAGCGATTTGTTTGATCTTGCTGCTCATGGCATGGTGACCTCCAAGTCGGGATGGAGCCAGATGTAGTAAGCGGGACGATGGGTGAGCTTGCCGAGTATGTAGCGTGTTCGTTCGAGGCCGGCAGGCATGGTGCGACGGCTCCCGTGACTCTTGAGGAAGCGCTGGACGCGCGTCTCGACGAACTTTGCCGCCGGCGGCCGTAATGCGTCGAGCTTTTCCTGCACCGGGCGCGGATCGACGAGATCGTCCTCCTCAATGCCGACCGCGCTCAACGCCTCGATGAGTTCCACGTGGTGTCGGGCCACCCGTGGCTCGAACGCCTTCATACCCGCCTTTTCAAGAAACGGATTCACCAGAGGCATCACGCCCAACGCCTCGATGATGGGGACGTTCAGCAGCGGCATCGTTTCACGAACGAGGCGAGCGCCCAGGCCGATCCCGCGAAAGCGCGGCTCAATGACGACCCGGGCGATGCAGCGGATGTTCCGGTTGATCAGGGACAGTTCCGTCTGACGGTCGAGGCCGGCGAAGATGTCCCCCGTGACGGCATTGCGCAGTTCCACCCGGGGGGAGGGCATCGTGTAGACGATGACGCCCACGGGTCTCTTGCCTCGCAGACTGATGGCCTGTGTCGGCCTGAGCGTGAAGACCGCCTTGACAACGGCGGGCCGGCCCTCGCGGTAATGGTAGGCCGCCAATTCACGGTAATCCTCCAGGTTGCCCGGGGCAATCGCCAGTTTCTGGTGGACCGTGCAGGTGTGCATGTTCACCTCCTGTCTTTCAAGATCACTTCGGCCGGACCGGAAAAATCCTTGATGACGAGGACATCCGGGGCAAGATCGATCAGGATGTCTTCGTGACAAGAGGCCAGGACGAATGTGGTTTCGGTGCGTTTGGCGAACTTGTGGATGTTGAAAGCCACGGTCGCGGCCGTGATGCGGTCCAGATCGGAACAGAATTCGTCGGCGAAGACGAACGGCCTTTGCGCCGCCAGGGCCTGGGCCAGCCGGAAGCGATACTTCTGTCCCTCGCTGAGGTGACAGGGCCGGTTGAGAATGGAGAAGACCTCGCTCAAACCGACCGTGCTGAGTGTCCGCAAGGATCCAACGACGTCGCTGTCGAAACAATCAATGACGGATTTGTCGCCCGGCAGCGCCAGCTCGGCCAGATCGATGGACTGGGCGGCGCCAACGGCTTCGCGTAGAGCCCGCAGAAGAACGCTTTTCCCCGACCCGGAAGGGCCCGTGATGTAGACGATGTCACCCGGCCGAACGTCGAGCCGGCATTGATGCGTTGGCGCCGAATCCGTCAGTCGGTCAATCGTCAGACCGAACATACGGCAGATCTGCGTGGCCCGCCGGGTGAGGGGGCCTTGGCACGGATAGCGTTTCGCGACATTGAAAATGGCCATTGTCATCCGTCCTTTCGTCTCTTTGGGGCATCGGTCCAGTGCGAACGGCGCACCCTGTGCATTGTGTCTGACCCACTCTTTCTGCGTTGCCTCGCAAGCGAGCGCATGGAGCCTGCGAACGCTTCCGCTTTCTGCACGGTTGCCCGCGCGCGATAGTAGCTGACGCCGTGCCCCCGGCTGATTTCCGCCATGGACAGGCCTCTAACAAAAAAATCCCGGATGATGCTCAGTTCGAGCTTCGCAAAGCGTTCGGGGCTGCGGGCGCAGAGAGGATACGTCGGGTCCGCGAGTCGTTCCGTGATCTTGCGTATCCGGCGGGCGACCGTCGTCGGCCGCACGCCCAGCAAACGCGCGATCTGGTGGAAACTGTTGCCCGCGTCCACATGAAGTGCCAGGAGGGCTCGATCGCGGTTTGTCAGCAGATGAGCCCGCGCCAAGATCCGCTCGGCAGACTCCCGCTGCGGTGTGGTGTCCCGAAAATCAAAGACCTCGGATAGACCGCTCAGACTCTTCATTCTCCGCTCCGGATTTCCAACTCGCTCGAAGATCGCTTATCCACGATCCCATCTTCGTGTACTCCGCTTTTGTTTTTCCATAACACAACTATGATACATCTTTAGCTCTTATTGTAATTCTGTCAAGCGTATTGTTTGTTTTTTATGCAAAATTTTTGCCTGGCTCATATGTTGCAGGGCGACTAGGACACGTGCGCCCTCGCCGTAAGCCGGGCTCTGCCCGGGGTTTAGACAAACCCAAACCAGAGACTTGCACTGGCAGGAAATTTTCGGTAAGGCTATTGAAAAGTTCGGTCGAGAATCGCGTTCGGGAGAGATAACATGGATCGAAGAGCCAACTTCAGTAAAGTAGAATTCGGGCCTGCGAGCTCTGACGCTTGGGCTCTCACACTTCTTTCTTCACAGGAAGGGAATTCCCCATGAAAACGCGCATCGACATGAAAAGTGTAATCATTGGCGCCGTGGCGGCGGTCGGGCTTTGCTTCCTGGTCGGGGCGACGGGAAGCGGTGACAGACCGGGAGCAATCGGACGTTTTCAAATCGCCTGCACGAATACGCTCTGTTACCTGGTCGATACGGCGACAGGCCAGGTCTGGCAAAGCGGAGACCGTGAGTTCAAATCCGCCAAGCTGCAAGACCGCGCGGCGGCCGTAACGGGTGAGGCGACAGGTTTTGTCGGCCGGTGGGACTCAGATCATCCGGAAGAAGACGATCTGACCATTCGGCTCGAAGCCGGTGGACGCGCCCTCGCTACGGAGGGAAGCAGGCGACACGAGGGCTCGTGGCGCGTGGAAGGGGCTCGGCTTTTCATCACAATCGACGACGAAACCGTCACCGGAGAGCTTGATCCGGCGGGCCGCCTGATCTTGTGGGAAGAAGGCGATCCCGACGAGAAAATCCCCTTCCACAAAGTTCAGTAGCTGGTTGTGAGACCCGCACTGCGGGAACGCGCCTACGACACGGGCAGGCCCCGAGAAGACGGGCCTCGCCCTATCAAGCGACATGCGCCAGGCTCCAAGGAGTGGCACCATGTGCAATTCGGTACGGAGTGATACCAGGAAAGAAACTAATCTGTCAGGGCGCAGCGTCTGGATGCTCCCGCTCGTTGCCGTCCTATCGCTTGCCTGGATGGAAGCCGCGTCCGCTCAGAGGGGTGACGGACCGCAACCGACCGAAATGAGAGTACTCCGCGACATCGAGTACGTCCCCGGCGGGCACGAGCGACAGAAACTCGATCTGTATCTGCCAACCGACCCTGAATCGACGGACAATACGCCGGAGCAACGACCGCTGATCGTCTGGATCCATGGCGGCGCCTGGCAGGCCGGCAGCAAGAACCGCTGTCCGGCTCGGCGCTTCGTGGGCGAGGGGTACGCTGTGGCGAGCATCAATTACCGGCTCAGTCAGCACGCCATCTTCCCGGCCCAGATCCAGGACTGCAAAGCCGCTATTCGCCACCTGCGCGCGCATGCCGAGCACTATGGTCTGGACACCACGCTTTTCGGCGTTTGGGGTTCCTCGGCCGGCGGGCACCTGGTTGCCCTGCTCGGGACGACCGGCGGCATGGAGGAATTTGATGTCGGCCCGAACCCGGGTGTCTCCAGCCGGGTTCAGGCCGTCTGCGATTTCTTCGGCCCCACCGATTTTTCGAAAATGAACCGTTTCTGGTCCACGATGGACCACGATGCGCCGGATTCGCCCGAATCGAAGCTCATCGGCGGACCCGTCCAACAAAACAAGGACAAAGTCCGACGCGCCAGCCCGATCACGTATGTGACGAAAGACGATCCGCCGTTCCTGATCGTCCACGGCGACAAGGACCCGCTCGTTCCACACAACCAGAGCGAAATGCTCTACGACGCCCTGAAGAAGGCGAGCGTCGATGCAACCTTCTACACCGTCCAAGGCGGCGCCCACGGCCGGTTCAATGATCCCAACGTCCAGCCCCTCGTCACGACGTTCTTCAAGAAACACCTTGCCAAGTGAAAGCGATCGAGCCGCTACACCCACAGAAGCGCCGAGTGTGACGCATTCGATAATGGCTCGGCCGCGCACCGTGTAGATCGCGGCGGCGCTTCCTTTCTGAGGCCCGATTCTCAGCCCACCTCGCCTACTACGAAAATCACCCCTTAAACAGTAGTAATAGCAAAATTCGTGCACCACTTCAGAACCCAATCCCGGTGACATCAAAAACATTTTTTATTCCTTAGTCACCTTGCACTTACACTGATCCCGTGGGCGAGACTTTTCATTATTTTCGCAAAATCCGTGCAGCTTTCTCCCAATGGTGGAGGCAGGCAGAAACGAACGCCTGTCGGTTTTGAGACGAGCAAGTGACACAGAATGACGACACGAAAGGGCAACAGAGACATGGGATTTGAGCTTGCGGTTTTCGGGGACGATCGACTCGACGCGGACTACCTCGACTGGCTCGTTGACGAGCAGTCGGCCGTGATTCACCGACACTTCGCGCGGCTGTGGGACTATTACGCCAATCCAAGATTCGAGGTCGCAGGCGGCGGGGCGTCCGAGCGCAAGATCAGCGAATCGGGCCACTGTTACCTCCAGGCCCAGGAATATGGGCTGCCTTCGCGCATCACGGGACTGGTACACTCCCCGCAAGGGAGCGTTTTCGACGCGAAAGCCGTCAGAGACATCCAGCGGAAAGAGGTCGTGATCGAAAACGACATCGGCTGGCGGGTCAACGCCGCCGCGGATTTCCTGTTTGGCAAGCCGATCAGCATATTCTCCAAGGCGCCGGATGGCCGAAAACGCAGCGAAATTGAAGCTGTTTTGAGTGCGGTCTTTGCGGCCAACGGCGGCCTTGGTTTTTTCCAGGACATGGCGGTGCTCGGAAGTGTCTATGGCTTCGTCGACTGCTACCTCCGTCCCGCAAGGGACCTCCTCGAACGCCTTTCCTCCCCTTCCCCCACCGGACGGCTTTCCCTGCAAGCCGCACTGCACCTCTCCCAGGCAATCGATCTGGAGCTGATCGAGGCACCAAGAGCACTGCCTGTTCTGGATGAAGACGATTACCGGATCATCCGCTTTTACGTGCAGCATTTTCATCAGAAGAAGAATTCGGTCAACAGGAAGAATTCCTTCCTCTCGCGCATCCTGGGGGCGACGGGACATCGCACGGACACGCGGCAGGTCGTGGCGGTGACGGAGATCACCTCACCGCAGTACTGGCAGCGCTACGAGGACAAGCACCTCGTGGCCGAAGGAGAGAATCCCTGGGGATTTCTCCCCGTCGTTCACATTCAGAACATCGCGCAGCCCTACTACTACGAAGGCGCCGGCGACGTCGAGCCCTTGATCCCGCTGCAAGACGAGCTCAACACCCGACTGAGCGACCGGGCCAGCCGGATCACGTTTCAATCGTTCAAGATGTACCTCGGCAAGGGCATCGAAGGTTTTGAGGACAAGCCGATCTCGCCCGGCCGGATGTGGTGTACGGATAACCCGGAAGCGTCCATCGAGGAATTCGGCGGCGATGTCGCGGCCCCGAGCGAACGCCTGCACATCGCGGAAATTCGCGAAGCAATAGACAAGACCAGCGGCGTCACGCCCGTCGTGGCCGGCGTGCTCAAGAACCGACTCGGCAACCTGACCAGCGCGGTGGCGCTACGCCTGACGTTCATGGGCATGCTCAGCAAGAACGAACGCAAGCAGTACACCTACAGCGAGGGAATCAGGCAGATCTGCCGGATGGTCTTGAGCATTCTCGATACGACCGGGGTCTATCCAACAGATGCCGCCGAGCGGGACGTGGACGTTGTGTTTCCCAGTCCGCTGCCCGAGAACATGAAAGAGAAACTCGAAGAAGCACAGATGAAGCGAGAACTCGGCGTACCCCCTGAGCAAGTGCTCAGAGAATTAGGTTATGAAACCACGGAACAGCAGTAGTCACAAGGAACGCGAGGTCGCAGCAGCGACCGATGGAGACCGGGAGGTTTTATGAACATCACGATGGAAGAGAATACGTCAAAAAGGAACGCGGATCAGGGATCCGAGGGTGACACCGACGTCACGAAGACGGTTCCGATGGCCGAATCCATCCGGTACCGCAAGAGGGCGCAGAGCGCTGAGAAGAAAGCGGAAGACCTGGCCGAACAGTTGGCCGAGGCCAACCAGAAAGTTGCCCGGATATCCGGGGACCTGGACCAGCTCCAGATCGAGCAGAAACTGACGCACAGACTGATATCCGCCGGCGTCACCGATCTGGAGGCAGCGGTGCTTCTGGCAAAAGCGAGAATGAAGGGCGCTGCCGACGACGACGTCGATGTCTGCCTCGAACAATTGAAGAAAGAGAAAGGCTATTTGTTCGGCGGATCTGTGGATACCGTACCCGTGCGAAAGACGGCCGGCGCCAAGGGTCGAAGGACGCACAGCCAGACAACCCTGGAACGCGCCGCTGGCAAAGCGGCCAGAACCGGACACCGAACGGACCTGCAGGAATATCTGAGACTGCGGCGAAACCTCATCTGATGGCACACCGGTCTATGCTCGCCGCCATCCTCAGAAACGACGATTGACCGGATCATTCATTAGGAGAGAGCAAGATGGCATTTACGGGAAAAGCAACGTATTCGGCGGGGACGGCTCTGCCTGAGTTGGCCGAGGACGTCTCCGATTTGATCGGAATTGTCTCGCCGTACGAGACACCCCTGCTCGATGCGCTGGGCGATCCGCTGCGAGCCGCGACCAGCACGCATCACGAGTGGCTTGAGGACGAGCTGCTGCCCAACAAAGATGCGATCAATGACGCCACCTGGAGCGATCCCGGCGCCGACACGCAGTTCGACGTGGATCACGGCAGCCGTTTTCGCGTCGGCGACCAGATTCAGGTCGAGGGCAGCGAGGAACTGATGCTGGTCACGGCGGTCAGTGACAACACCGTGACCGTTGTGCGAGGTTACGCCGGCACGACGGCCGAGGACCTCGCCGACAACCAGGCCCTCAACATCCTGGGCAACGCCGCCCTGGAAGGCGCCGAGAAGCCGAACGCTCGCTTCACGAATCGCGTGCGGTGCGGCAACTACACCCAGATCTTCACGGCGGCGGTGGAAGTCAGCGGCTCCGACATGGCCGCCGGACAACTCGGCCTGGCCGACGAGATGGACTACCAGAAGCAGGAGCGGCTCCGCGAACTCATCCGGGACCTGGAGAACACCGTCATCAACGGGGGCCGGCCCAGCAGCGACCCGCAGGGCAGTGGTACGGTGCGCCGAACGATGAAGGGGCTCGTGCCGCATCTTTCGACCCACGTTTTCCACACCGGCGACAGCGGCTTTCCGACAGGCAACGATCTGGACGAGACAAAGGTCAACTACGTCCTGCGGAAAATCTGGGAGACCAGCAGCGGCAACGTGAACCTGATCGTCGTGGGCGGCTTCCAGAAGCGCAAGATCAACGGCTTCTGCTCCGAGAGCCGCGCCTACGGGGCGACCGACACGACGTTTACCGACATGGTGAGCATCTACGAGAGCGACTTCGGCATCTGCCGGATCGTGACGACGCGGTGGATGCCGCAGGACGCGGCGCTGTTCCTGGACTCGTCGCGGATCGGCGTCCTGCCGCTGGCCGGGCGCAGCTTCCACTTCAAGCCGCTGGCCAGCAGCGGTGACTACGAGTGCGGCGAGCTGATCGGCGAGTACACGCTCGAACTCAAAAACGAAGCGGCGCACGGGCTGATTCGCGACCTGAGCACGAGTTAACCACCATTGCAGATTGAGGGTTGCGGATTGCCGATCAAGGCGCAACAGGCAATTCCGCAATCCACAATCTGTGATCCGCAACACGGAGATCGAGTGACATGGTTACGTTCTCAAACGACGTTGACATCCTCAAATACGAACCGATTCTGTTCGGGGAGTTGCATCTGCCCTGGCAGGTGCTGGCCCACGGGACGGGCGCGGCACTGACCGGTACAACCTTAACCGCAGCCGATGCCGACTTCACGAACTCAGGGATCGTCGCCGGCGGGGTCGTCCACCTGAAAGCGGCACAAGGGTCTCCGGACGGCGCGTATGAAATCGTGTCGGTTGACTCGGCGACCCAACTGACGGTTTCGGTCCTCCGCTCGGACACTGCCGACGCTGCGGTGGCGCCTCCCCCCGGCGATAACGTCTCGTACCGCGTGAGCACGCTCGCACCTCAGGCCAGCGAAGTGGCTTTCCAGTTGACCGAGTACTTCGGCATCCAGCCGGGCAATCCCGCCAGCACAATCGCGGTCGAAGATATTCTCGACACGGGAGGATTGCGAAGAGCCTCGGTGTTTGCCGTGATTGCCGGTGCCTATGCAATGTGGGCGAGCCGCCTGGAAGGCGCGGACTTCTGGACGAAGAGCCTGCATTACAAGCTGCTGTTTGAGAAAGCCAAACAGCGCTGCCGGCTGAGCGTCGATCTCGGCGCCGACGGCATAGCAGATGTCACCTGCGTGGGTGGCGTCATTAGACTTCTCCGCGATTGACAGGTGAAAGGGGATTCCCGTGAGCGTCACCCTGGATGGACAAGCTCTGTTCGACGAGGCAAGTGTGCAGATACGGTCCGGCAGCCCCGCGCGGGCCTGCGTGGAACGAAGTGTCTGCGGCCTGGACGGGATGCTGAGCATCGATCTGGGACGCCGGGCCCGAACGATCCGCCAAAGGGGAACTCTGCGGGCGGCCAGCCGCACCGCGCTGCGGGCGCGGATCGAGGCGGTCACCCGCTTCATCGACGGCGACACGCACACGCTGGTCACGGGCGATGGCCGGTCCCACGGCGATCTGCGCATGGATGCTTTCAACGAACTTGGCGAAAGCACCGCCGGCCCGGGTGTTCTGGTCGAGTATGAAATCGTTTACACGCAACTGGAGGCATGATGGCGATGTCATTTCTTCGCGAAGGCATTGAGAATGTCCGGGCCCTTGCTTTGCCCGACGGCATTGCCGCCAACGGCCTACCTGCTGCGATCTCGTACGCAGCCCTGGTAATCTGGCGGTCGACCCTGGAAGGGATGCTCTATCAGGTCTATGTGAACGGAATGCTCGCCGGAACGACCGTCGATGCCGGTCAAAGGCGACTGACGGTCCGGACACCGGCCTCCTTCGAGTCAGCCGTTCGTATCGAAGTCGTGGCCGTGTGTCCACAAGATGCCGCCCGTGATTTTGGAAACGAGCTGGTTGGATCGGACGGCGGCAGCCGAGTCAAGCTGGCGCTGTTGCGAAATCAGAGTCTCCCCATCGCCGGCGCTCTGAACATCTACTGCGACAACGGGACCGGCGTGATGGACTACACCGAACCATGGAACGCCTCACCGGTGCCGGTCTGGCCCTGCCGGCAAGACAAAGCCGGGTTTGGGATGGGGCAGTTTGGCGAGGGCGACTTCGGTTACGAATCGGCGGCCGCCGTGGGTTTTGGCAAAGGCAGCTTCGGTCGCGGCGACTTCGGCCTGGACGCCGACGTGATCGAATGGATTAGTCCGGCTCTGTCGTTAGGAACGTATCGATTCGGCGTCACGGTCGTCGATGCTGCGGGCGCGGAGAGCCTCGCCGGCGAGACCGAACCGGTCACCGTGATACCGGCGGCCAAACCCGCCGGCGGCCTCGCCATCCTCGAATTCAACGAGTACACCGGCCAACTCACACTGAACGTATCAGACTAAGAGCAAATGCAAGGAGAAGACGATGGGCGAGGTCTACCCTTCAGACAATGAGCTGCTAAACCTGCAATCGGATGACGAGACGGGCGTCGAATACATCCCGACGGGCACGGCGCCGTATTACCTGCACTTTCGCAAGCTGCTGTACCGTCTGCTGCTGGCGACGGGCCGAGCCAATGACCTCAGAGTATACGACGAAGGCGGCCTGGATATTGGCGTCAAGGCCGGTGCGTTCTGGGTCGGCACAGACCTGGTCAGTTACGAGGGTTCCTCCGGGCACTCGCTGGCCGACGACCAGGCCGGCATCTACGTGTACCTGGATGCCCAGGGCAACCTCGTGACAGATGAGTACAGCGGGTTTCCGAGCATGGCCGCGACACCGCACGTGCGCCTGGCGATCGTCAGCACGTCCGGCGGTGACATCACCTCGATAACCGACTGTCGCGGCGGTCACGGCTTTGTCATCTCCTATGCGGCGGGCGGCATACGCAGGCCGGTCGAGGCCCACACCGCCGACGGCACGCTGGCCGCGACCGAATCGGGCAGCGTGCATACCAACCTCGGCGCCACGGGCACGGTGACACTGACCCTGCCGGCCGCTGCCCCGGAGGGAACAGAGTATACCTTCGCTGTTCAGGCCGCGTGCGAACTGCGCGTGGATCCCGGCACGGCGACGATTCGTGACGACAGCGGTCAGACCGCCGACAAATACAAATCGGCCGGCGCCGTCGGCGCGAGTCTCACGCTCGTGGCCGACGCCAACGCGGACTGGATCACGGCGGCAAAAAACGGAACGTGGACCCAAGAGGCATAATCACTCCAGCGGAGAAAGGCAAACTCCATGGCGAACGAGATTCAAGCAGACTACGCGTCCGGGCAGACGCTCTATGCAGCCATACGCAATCGCGCCGGTCAGGTTTGGTGCGTCTCCCAGCAGACTTTCGAAAGCTGGGGGACCAACGGGCGCAGCGCCGCCGACTACGCTGTCGGCCTGACGGATAAAAACGGTGACCGCTATGTGGGCAGCTTCGACACCGACGTACCGGCCGGATCGTATTGCCTTCAGGTGTTCCTGCAGGCCGGCGCGAGTCCCGCCGATACCGACACCCTCGTGTGTAGTCGAGACATTACCTGGACCGGCATCGGCGAGGTGACGTCCCTCAAGATCCTGGGCAACAAGGCCGTGCATACCAAGGCCACCGGAACAGTCGATTACTACGACGACGATAAACAGACCGTCCTGATGACACACACGTGCGAAGAGGGCGCAGCAACTGCCGTACGGACTCCGGAATAACCACGGCGCGCTTTCACCCCCATAGGAGAAAACACGATGGGCAGCTTCTCAAACTACTGGGAGAATGAACTCCTCGATCACCTTTTCGGTAAGGGCAGCTACACCTCACCGACGATTTACGTGGGTCTCTCAACCGCTGACCCCGGTGACGACGGCGCGGGCCTGAGTGAACCGAGCGGCAACGGGTACGCCCGCGTGCAAACGGCGCCGGCAGACTGGAACTCCGCCGCGGCCGGTTCGCTCGCCAATGCCGGCCTCATCGAATTCAACGAGGCAACCGGCCCGTGGGGCACGGTGACTCACTTCGCGCTGTTCGATTCGGCTTCCGGCGGCAACGTGCTCGCCCACGGCGCACTGACGCAGGCAAAGACGATCACCGGCGGAGACACCGCCCGCTTCACAGCCGGGGATCTCAACGTAACTCTGGACTAACGGAGACATCTTCATGGCGGACATAAAGAGCAAGTACGGAACCAGCGGCCAGACCATCTCCATCACCATCAACTCACTGGAAAACGACGCCAAGCGCCAATCGACGGCGATCGACAACGCCACAAACTGTTTCCTCGACGCCCTGGTCCAGCTCAAGATAGCGACAAACACAACGACCGCTTCCACGGGGGACAAGTGCGTGTACGTCTATGCGTACGGGACCACGGACGGCGGAACCAGCTACTCCGGAAACGCCTCCGGAAACGACGGCGCTTTCGGCACCGACCCGCAGGCCCTCGAGAATTGCCGGCTGATCGGCATGATCCACGCACCCACGCAAAACAAGATCTACGAGTCCGACCTGATGAGTGTGGCCTCGGCTTTCGGTGGACTCCTCCCGGCGCGCTGGGGCATCATCGTTCACAACCAGACGGGACAAACGCTGAAGAACAGTGATTGCTCCGCCTTCTATCAGGGTATTTCTACGCAGTCGAGCTGACTTATGCTGATCGCAACATTCAAAGCAGGACCTCCGGTAGCGGTAAAAGGCAGCCCCGGTCATCCGCTGGCCCGCGCTCTTGCCGGCGGCTGGCTCTTCAACGAGGGCGCAGGCAGGACCGTTCACGATGGGAGCGGTCACGGCGCACACGGCAGTTTCTCCGGCGAACCGACGTGGACCGCCGGCCGGTTTGGCGGCGCTATTGAGTTTGGCGGATACAACGACTGGCTCGACATGGGGGACCGTCTCGACCAGGGGACGGACGATATCACCGTCTGCGCGATCGTCAAATACAGCGCTTCCAGCCAGCCGGATGACTGGTTCGGCACCCGCCTGGGCGCCATTGCCGGAAAAGGACATCAAGACTACTACGGCAAGGGGTACGGGCTGTGCGTTGACACCGACAACAAGATCTGCTGGGAGGTGCACGATCAGAGCACCGGCTACACGGTCACCTCGGACAGCGCGCTCAACGACGGACGCTGCCACACGGTCATCGGTGTGTGCGACCGCGACAGCTCGACCGGTCTACGATTGTACGTGGACGGCCTCCGGCAGTCCGCCACGGCCGACCCGACCGCCATTGCCGGCCACGATTTGTCGGGCTCCAGAGCCTTCGCCGTGGGTTCGCGCCAGGAGGAAAACAACGGGACATGGTATTGGGACTTTGAGGGTTCGATCGCCTGCGTGTACGTGTGGAGGCGTGTCTTGCGTAGCGCCGAGATCAACGCTCTGCAGCGCGACCCCTTCGCCCTGTTTGCGCCGAGACGGTCGTCGGCCGTTCTCAGCGCGCCGGCGGGGCGAATCGTCGAACTCGCCGGTTCCACCACGGGACATTCAACAACCGCCGCGACCGTTCGCCTTGCCAGGAACCTGAGTGGCACAGCCGGCGCTACGGCTTCTCTGTCGTCCGGCCTGCGAACAGTCAAGACGCTTTCTGGGACCTGTACCGAACAAACCGGCCTGTCGGGCGCCCTCCGCACAACACATCTCCTTTCTCTATCGGGAACCGCAAACGCGCTCTCGAAGCTGACGGGGCTCCTGCGAGTACCGCTGCCCGAGCCTCTCTTCGCGGGCGAGCCGGAAGTCAAGGCGTTCTGGCGGCGCGAGGCTCTCTTCAACGGCGCAACGGCCCCGGCCTTCAAGCTTGGGACCGTGCTGACGCAGGGCTGGTTCTGGGTTCGTCGCACGGGATGCGCGGCGGTCTATCGAGGCCCGAGCATGGCTCAGGTGGACTTCAACAACATCTTGTGCGTAACCGACCCGGATGCCAAGCATGTTCCTCTGCCCGCCTATCTGTCACACGACCCGATGTCACGTCGGTACTACGTGATCCGAAGGTTCAACGGCGGCGGAGAGCACGAGCGAACCACAGCGGCGGCCGTCGCGGTCAGAATCGGACTCAACGGACGAATCGTCAAACCGGGGCCCAACGGCATCTTCAGCCTCGACTGCCGCCCGACCGTCGACGGTCGGGTCTGTCTCGTGTGGTTTTACTGCCCCCTCAACCAGCACGCGGAACCCGAACAATTTCGCATCTATCGCAGTGATTCCGCCGGATCGATCGATTTCGAGGATCCCCTGGCGGCCGTGCCGTACGTGGGACGGCGGTTCTACCGCTATTGCACCGACATCCCGGAAGAAGGGCAATATCGGTTTGCAGTCAAAGCGGTAAGCACCGACGGCGTCGAGAGCACGTCGCCGCCATCGGCGACCTGCCAGAGCAAACATTTGCCGCCCGAGACCCCAACGATCCTTGCGGTACAGCCAGTGTAACAGATTCGGGCCGGTGCACGCGCCGACTTTCCCATGAGGACGCTATGAGTAACACAGTCGATTTCTTTCAACCCGAGCATACGAACCTGGCCCTGCCGCCGGCGCCGACGAGGGTCTTTGTTGATGGTTCTTTGTGTGAGGACCTGGAGGTCGTTGAGGTCGTCCGCAGCGGTTGGCCTCAATTTGGCCTAGCCCGATTGGCCTACAACCCGGCTGCCGGCCAGGCTGCGA
>JAFGCA010000723.1 GCA_016932895.1 Sedimentisphaerales bacterium
CGGCGCCCCCTACGGCGAGCCCTCCTGGCAGAGGCATACGACCCGGCGACTGGAGTCCGCGTCCAGCCTCCGCCCATGCGGGCGTCCCAAGCGAATTCCGCACGCCAAGCGAAAGTAAGCCTGACCCCCTTCTTCTGACCCCTTCTTCTCTCATGGGGCAGTGGGCAAGGGGTGGAAGGCAGGCGTTGCGTATAATGGCTGCGATTGCTGTAACACATGTCCGGTGGCGGTCGTCCAAAGGGGTAGGAGAACGTACCGTGGACAGAGACGGCCAATTCAAAGCGGTGATCGAGGCCAACCGAGACCGGATCTACCGTGTTTGTTGCTGCTATGTTCACGACGACCATGAGCGTCAGGATGTATGCCAAGAGGTCATGGTTCATGTTTGGCGGAATCTCTCAGACTTCCGAGGCCGGTCGCGGCTCAGCACCTGGATCTACCGAATCACGGTGAATACCTGCCTCGATCACCTCCGTGCAACACAACGGCGGAACCGCCTGATCGATGAAAGGCTGGCGGAGGACACGCCAACATGTGCCGTCGCCACGTTCGAGCTCGATCACGAACTCGAGGATGACGTTCGGCGTCTCCACGAATGCGTCCGCCTGTTGCCGACGTTCGAGAAGGCGCTTATCTCGCTCTACCTCGAAGACTTGGGCACCCGTGAAATGGCGGCGGTCCTGGGTATTTCCGAGGGTAACGTACGTGTGAAGCTGCACCGCACCAAGAAACGACTGAAGAATCTCTGGGAGGGCAATCAACATGGATCTTAACGGAATCAAGAGTAAGGCACAAAAGGTCAAGGCGCCGCAGGCGAGGCGGGGTGCCGGGATTCAGGGCTCAGAATCTCTGGATCATCTGGCGGCGCGGTTGCGGGCTGCGGATCAGCGAGAGCGAGGCGGATTCCGGCAAGCGGCCCCGCTTTTTGCCATCGCCGCCGCCGTGTTCTTCTTTGTGCTTGTGGTCACGAGTCTTCTTCCGCCTTCGGGAGCGTCGGCTGGCGATCGTGCGTTCCGTGTCGTCCTCTTCGCGATCTTCCTTCTGTTGGCTACGGGCGCCCGCCGGGCATCTCGCCGACTGGCGGAGATCGACTACACCGCCCCCATGCGGCAGTTCTTAGAGACGACAGAGCGGCGATACCGTTTCATGCGACCACGGGACTATCTCGTGGCTGTCGTTGGGTGTGTACTTTTGGGAACCGTGACCGGCATTCACATCGTCAACCACATGATGGATCGATATTTCGGACCGGAACACCTCGCGCTGATCATCGTTTCTTTCTGCGTCCTCTTTACCAGTCTGTGTGTGATGGGATTCGTGTTCACTTACCTGAACTGGAAACGCGACAAGCGACCGCTCTGGCTCGAAGTCAGGCGGCTGCTGGCCGAACTCAGTGCCGAGGAGACCGATTCCAGACCGGCACCGTCCGACTCCGAGTCGTCGCGTTAGAGGAAGTAGCATCAGGTCGCGGCCGTGGGACCGCGCTGGAGAAGACCAACCAGGTGGTGGTCGTTCTCGCTGCTTGTCAAGGCACTGCGACAGGCGGCGGCGTTTGCGGATACCATTGGAATCGCCGCCGTAGAAGTCGACGCCTTTGATGATGAGGCCCGAAGCTTTTGCCTGAAGTACGGGTTTACCTCACTGGAAGATGACCAGCGTCACCTGTATCTCACAATGCAAGCCGTTAGGCAACTGACCCCATGATCGGAGGAACGCAGGCAGTGCCCTTCTTCTCCGAGTTGATCACCGTAACATAATCCCCTCATGTGAGGCGCTGGTTTTCGCAACGGAACGAAACGGGAACGCAACACGGGTTACGACCCTCGGGGCGTAGACGTTTCAGTTCCGCGTTGACCGCTCCCTGACCCTTGACTTCGCTGCGCGACGTAAAGGGCAGGCGGTCGCGGCTCGTTGCGGCGCGGCTCGCTGGGCTGTGCCTCGTCCTCGATTTCGGGCTCTTCGGTTGGGCGGAAGAAGGCGTCCGGGGCGATGGTGGCCATGGCTTGGCGCACCTGGTCGGCGCCGCCGGCGCGGTACTGATCCAGGCACCATCGATAGAAACGCTCGAAACGCCAGCGGAAGCGCGATGTGCTGAACTGCCGGGCGTGCCGCTGGATCTGCGAAGCCGGCCAGAGTGATTCCGCCGATTCGAAACGCTCGATGGCTTCGGTCACGCTGGTGACGTCCTGGCGATCGAAGAAGACGCCGGACCGATTCTCGACGACCGTCTCCAGCGCACCGCCGGCGCGGAAGGCAATGACCGGCCGGCCGGCGGCTTGAGCCTCGACCGGGACCAGGCCGAAGTCCTCCTGTCCGCAGAACAGCAACGCACGGCATCGACGCAGGTGATCACGCACCACGGCTTCGTCCTGCCAGCCCAGCACACGCACCGGTGACCGGGCGCGCCGCTGCATCTCCTTCAGCAGCGGGCCTGTCCCGATCACGACCAGCGGCCGGCCCAAGCGGACACACGCGTCGATGGCCAGGTCGTTACGCTTGTAAGCCACATGCTCACCCACGACCAGATAGAAATCCTCCGGTGGTGCCGAAGCTGGTGGGAAGTCCGTGTCTACCGGCGGCGGGATGACGACGCTGGGCCGGTCGTAGCAGCGGGCGATGCGCTCAGCCACGTGCCGGCTGTTGGCGACGAAGGCTGTCACCGTCTCGGCGGCAACTCGGTCCGCGCGACGCACCCGTCCGGCGAACAACCGCAAGCCAACCCGGCCAAACAAACCCGCCCGGGCGTAGTACGCATCGTACAGATCCCACGCGTAGCGGACCGGCGAATGACAGTAACAGATCTTGAGTGCGTCCGGCCGGGTGCGAATGGCTTTGATCGTGGCGGCGTCTGAGCAGATAACCACGTCATGGGCCGTCGCATCCAGCGAATGAGCAGCCGCCGCCAGCAGCGGCAGGGCCTTGCGGTGGACGTCCGGGATCCACGCGAGCCGCTGAAGCCACGAGGTCTCGATGCGGCGCTGACGCAAACAGGCCTCCAGCCGCTCGGGCCGGGCCAGGAGTGTGTACAGCGGAGCATCCGGGAACAGCTCAGCCAGCCCCGCCAGGAGCTTCTCACCGCCCCGCATGGTGGTCAGCCAGTGATGCGCCAGGGCCACGGTAGGTTCCAGGGCTGCGGTTGCCATAGCGCCATTGTGGGCACGGGTCGCCACCTGGCAAGCCCAAACCGGCCGAGCCGAGCGGGGCAACCACGTCTACAAGGCCCGGCAGAGGATTTGCAGCAGGCAGCTCTGGTCCAGGCAGACTCTGAGCCGCTTGTGGCCTTGGCACCGACTTTGACGGCTCGGCCTTGCCAAAGAAGGTTGAGGCCCAGCCGCGGGATTCTCGACAGGTTCGCGGCGGGATGGCCGACACACTACTCGCCGATGATTTTCACCAGCAGGCGTTTGCGCCGCCGGCCGTCGAACTCGTAGTAGAAGATGTGCTCCCAGGGCCCGAGGTGAAGCTGCCCGTCGGTGATCGCGACGACGACCTCGCGTCCCATCACCTGCCTTTTCATGTGCGCGTCAGCGTTGTCTTCGGCGCCGTTGTGACGGTATTGGCTGTAGGGCTTTTCCGGGGCCAGCTTCTCGAGCCAGACCTCGTAATCGTGATGAAGGCCTGACTCGTTGTCGTTAATGAACACGCTCGCGGTAATGTGCATCGCGTTGACAAGCGCGAAACCCTCGGTCACGCCGCTCTCGCTCACCAGACGCTCGACCTCGCGATGAATCGAGACAATCGCCCGGCGCTGCGGCACTTCCATCCAGATTTCCTTCGTCAGTACTTTCATGGCTTCTCCTTTCGCGCCCTGGACCGGCCTCGGCAACTTGCACTACAGCGCAAGGTCGCGAAGCGAAATCGTCGTAACCATTGCCGCCATCGGGTTTTACTGTCGTTCGTTGAGCCCCGTCGCGTGCGACGGGGC
>JAFGCA010000724.1 GCA_016932895.1 Sedimentisphaerales bacterium
GAAGGTCGAGTCGGCGAGACACATGAAGTACATGTCCGAATTCTTCCACGCGATCGCCTGGTGGACTCTGGAACCCCGCCACGATCTGGTGCTCGGCCAGCCTGATGACTGGATGCAGAGGATGGCTCTGGCCAAGAGCGCATCGGGCGACTTGGCCGTGGCCTACCTGCCGGACAACGCCGAGATCACGGTGAACATGCAGGCGTTCCCGGCCCCAATGCGTGCCCGTTGGTTCAATCCGATAACGGGCGAGTATCATACGGTTCCCGACGTCATTGCCGTGACGGATCGCCACACGTTTGCCCGGCCTTCCGGCTGGCAGGACGCGTTGCTCCTTTTGGAGGCGACAACAATACCCTAATCTTACACGTAATCTCTCACTCTAATCCGGCTTCGGATGCCAACAACTGGAGGTACACATGAAATCGTCGATCTGGCTGTTTTCCGCCGTCGTGTTGCTGACATGTTCTGCGCCACGTGTTCAGGCCGCGCTGTATGTGGCTCCGAACGGCAATGACCGCAATCCCGGCACGCAAGCCCAGCCTTTACGAACGCTCGCAGGCGCGCGGGATCGCGTGCGCGACATGGACAAGAACGCAACCGAGGACGTTGTGGTCCTTTTCAAGGCCGGCGAGTACTTCATCGACCAAACTGTCCGCTTCGGAAAGGAAGACTCCGGCGCCGCCGGCAAGCCGGTCGTCTACAAGAACTGGGGTGAATTGGGCAGCGCCCATCTCGTCGGCGGCCGCGTGCTGACGGCGTGGAAGGACGAGGGCGACGGCGTCTACAGCACTCAGCTCGATCGGGACGCCTATGCGCTTTACGAAAACGACCAGCCCGCCGTCATGGCCCGAGGGCCCGACGAGGGTTATCACTTCTTTGAATCCGTCACAGATTACAGCCATCTGACGTTCCGCGCAGGCGACTACGGCCGTTTCGACTACCGGGGCGCGGCCGTGCGTTTGTGGGCGCATTGGATACCCGCCAAGGTAGCGATCCAGAGTGTCGATTTCGACAGCCGCACCATTACACTCGAGGAATCATATGCGGGGGATATGAAGGGCACGCTCTGGGAGGATCCCAAGTGGGCCGCCAAGACGCGTACCCGTTTCTATATCTATAATTCCAGGACTTTTCTGGATCAGCCTGGCGAATTCTACCTGGATCCCACGTCGCATCGGCTCTATTACAGGCCGCGCCGCACGCCGATTGAGAAGCAGGTGATCTTGGCGCCCACCGTGGATCGGCTGATCGATATCGACGGCGCCAGTGACATTCACTTCGAGGGTCTGACCTTCGAAGTCTCCAACGGCCTGTTGCACTTCACCACCACTCTGGCGTTGCACTGCAATGTCAAGGGAGGATTAATTCGCCTGGGCCAGGCACGGAACATCGTCGTCAAGTACTGCCGGCTCCTCAACTCTGGGCAGAACGGCGTGGTGATCGAGGGCGACATCGAAAACTGTACGATCTACGGAAACCTCATCACCCGCGCGGTCAGCGGCGGCGTCCGCTTTGTGAGCGGCAGCCGTAACCGGGACACCATCATCGAAAACAACCTTATCCACCACGTCGGGGAAGGGATCTACATCCGCAATAGCGCCGGCGACATCATCCGTCACAATCTCATCCATGATGTCGAGTCGAACGGCTTCAAATCCCTTTTCTCGGAGAGACAGACCATCAGTTACAACGACGTCTCGCGCGTGGGGGTGGACGGCACCGACAGCGATGCGGCGGGGATCTATGCCAACTGCACCGCCGGCGGACCGGACGGCGGCCATCTCAAGATCGACCACAACCGGCTGCACGACATGACCTACAACGGCTATCCAGGCTATCCTGCCGCGGCGGTCTACCTCGACTTGGACGGCATGTACAACTGTGCTGTCGCGAATAATGTCATCTACAACATTGCCGGCAAATACGGCGTGCACGTCCGCGGCGCGAATCACATCATCCGCAACAACATCATCACTTTCGAGGGGCCGGATTTACTGTCGCCGTTTGTTCTGGCCCCGGGATCTCGCCCCGCCTACGTGGCCGTAAAAGGACCGCCCATTCGCAACCACCAATACACGTATGAGAACAACATCGTCTGGTCATCCCTGCCGTCAATTTATCACGTCATTGGCAAACCCGAGGAGGACACGTTCAAGCGGGTGGACAACAACGTGTATTACAGTCCGAAAGGCAACTACTCGTTCGGGAAGATGTCGTTGGATCAATGGCGCCAAAGGGGCCTCGACGCCCACACCCAGCTCACCGATCCGCTGTTCGTGGACCGGGTCGGTCACGATTATCGCCTCAAGCCCGACTCCCCGGCGCTGGCCCTGGGATTCCAGGTGATCGACACCAGCCAGATCGGCCTGAAGGAGGACTTCCCGTATCGAGATGGCAGGTAGCATGGTGCTCAGCCCTACGAGAAAGGGGATTGATTGATGAGACTCCCGGTTGTCATGGCAACGGTTTGCGTCGTGCTTGCCGGCAGCGCTCCCGGACAACGGGCCGCAGCGAGCGGCGCTGTAGCGCGTCCGAATGTGATCCTCGTGCTCGCCGACGACGTCGGCTACGGCGATCTGTCGTGCCATGGCAATCCTGTCATCAAGACCCCCAACCTTGATAAGCTCCATTCGGAAAGCGTTCGATTTACTGATTTCCACGTTGCCCCGATGTGCACACCCAC
>JAFGCA010000725.1 GCA_016932895.1 Sedimentisphaerales bacterium
CGATCATGGGACACTCGAAGATGGGCAAGGCCACCCTCTGGACCGCGGCCCAGGACGAGCGCTTCGCGCTGGCGATTTCGGCCCAGTCCGGCTGCGCCGGTGCGGCCCTGTGGAGACGACGCTCCGGCGAGACCCTCGAGAAGATGGTCACCCGCTTTCCCTACTGGCTCTGTCGCAACGCGTGGAAGTTCGTGAACCAGGAGGACGATCTGCCCGTCGATCAGCACATGCTGCTGGCCTGCATCGCGCCGCGGCCGGTCTACGTGCACAGCGGCGTCGAGGACACCTGGGCCGACGGACGCGGCGAATACCTCTCGGCCTACCATGCCGGCGAGGTGTACCGCCTGCTCGGCAAGAAGGGCCTGACCTCCGAGGCGTCGCCGCCCGTGGGCCAGGCCATCATCGAAAGCGACGTCGGCTACCACATCCGCCCGGGCGGCCACTCCATTACCATGTACGATTGGGACCGCTTCCTGGACTTCGCCGATTACCACCTCAAGAAACAGACCCCCTGACGACCGGCTGGGTCACTCCCACCACGGGCCCGAGCCGGCCGGACAGGGGAAAATTGGCTTTGTTTGGCGCGGGCGGGTCCTTCGCTCCGTGTCTGTGAAGATATCCTCGCATACGCGTGGCAGCGTCAAGCGCCAGCTTGGCGATGGTGGGCTTCTCCGCTTCGTATGCAGGTGAAGGTTTCCCATGCATTGCGCCATCGCCAAGGCCTGCGGCCTTGACGCTGCCACCCCAGTGGCCGACGGAGGGCGGTATCCAGGCGCCGCAAAACTCATGCGCACACTCTGCTTGCATCCAGAGCCTCATACCGCCGAACGGCTCCGACTCCGCAAATTGGCTTTGTTCTCCACGGGCTGCAATCCGCCCGTTTTCGCACACCTCCTTTCCTGCAAAGTACCCGGCTTCTGGTGCGCCACCTGCAAATTGGCTTTGTTTGGCGCGCCCCCACAGAACACCCGGGCGGGCGCTCCCGCGCCGGAGAATTGGCTTCGTTTTCCCGCCCGACCCTCGTTTTCAGTACCGAAAGGCGGGAAATTGGCTTCGTTTGGCGCAACCCGGTCCTCCACTCCCTCTGGCAGGACCGCTCGCCCGAACCACCCCGCCCAGCCAAATTGGCTTTGTTTGGCGCAGCGGCCACAATGCCCCGCCCGGCCAGCTCGCCCCGGCCAAATTGGCTTTGTTTGGCGCAACGGCGCCCAACGCCCCACCCGGCCAGCTCGCTCCGGCCAAATTGGTTTCGTTTGGCGCAGCGGTACCCAAAAACCCCGCCGGCCAAGCCTGGACCGGAAAATTGGCTTCGCTTGGCGCACACGCCCCCGCGCATCGCCCCCCGATCCCGGCCCCCGGCCAGACCCGCACCCACAGCTCCGCCCGCCACACCGGCGACGGCGCCCAGGCCCCAACCGAAGAATTCCTGCGTCCGAAATCATGATCCGCCGTTCAATGCTTCCTACCAGAAGTCTCGTATTGTAGTTCTCCGATTATCATACCATGCGGCACCGTCGCCGTCAAGGAAAAAAGCATCAGCGTGCGGACATTGCCACGAGTGATGCGCAGACTATGGGTGGTTAATCTGGCGGAGCGATCTGCGGACGTTGGTTTTGCGAGCCCGAAGATACGGAGTCGGGCCAAGAGATACCTAATCGATTAAGCTGAGCAGACTCGGTAGTCTCAATTTGTCGCTGGTCTATTTGTGGTCTGGACTTTCCGTGAGGTCCTTGACAAGCGATTTGAGTCTGTCGATGTCGGCCTTTATGGTTTGTAACGCGCAGGAAACGCAGTAATGGTCCCATGATCGGCCGTTCGGCACCTTGAGGCGACGATCTCCACGCAGGATGCGGTGGGAGTTTACGTGTTGGCAGTTGTGTGCCTTCTTGGCAACGTCTACAGTGACCTTCCCGGGAATGAGTGACTTTGGTCTAGGCATTGAAGAACTCCTCTTCAACTTGGACACGAATTGTCTCGAGTGCGCCCGCGGCTTGGTCCAAATCTGCTTGGGTGTACTCGTTACGGGGTATGTCAGCTACCCGTTCACGGATCAATTGGTCAATTCGAGACTTGATTGTGACGAAGTTGGATTTCCCTATGTGTTGTCTATCAAGCTCGTGGCCTTCGGGGTTTATATTCCGCTGATTCAGAATTGTCCCGGCAAGGAGTCTCACTCTGGCATCCAAACGGGTCCTGGCCGCTTGACGGCGCCGTACGCGGGTCGTTGGGATTGGCTGATGTTCATAAGCTTCTATGATATCTTGAACGGAGTAACCGCCTTCCTGCAATGTTCGGATAGCACGCATGGCTTCTTCGTCTTGAAGGAGGGGGATTTCTTGCACCGTCACCCCTGACTGTCGACGTACATCCACTTGGGCGGCATTTGGAGTATTGGGTCGGATCTCTATCTCTGTGGCGTTGGAGAAATCGAGGCCTTCGATAGGAAGGAGTTGATCGAAGAATTCTTGGTCTGCTTCGCTAAAATCCCTAAAATCATCCCAGCGCCGCGCGATGTTGGCCCCGGCATGAAAGACGACCGTTCCTTGGTTGAGGGGACTGTCTTTGTCTTCTTGGTCTATGACCCGCATAATGCGACCGACGAATTGCACGAAAGGAGATAGCTCGCTGAAGATACTGCAGACAGCTGCCACGCTAAGATAGGAATGGTCGAAACCTTCACCAAGCTTTCTGACTTGGACGATGACATCCAGCTGATGATTCTCCAGGCGATCGAGAACTTGATCGTTAGCTGCGGCCTGCAAACGACTGTGTATGAAGTCTGCACGCAAACGCCGAGCACGGTATCCCTCGACAATCTGATGGCAATGGTCGAAATTCAGGGCAGACGCAATGATCTTATGTCGTGAGTCGCCGGTTTCCGTACGAATTCGGCGGAGTTCGTGGATGGATGCATCGATTATGGTCGTCAACGTTTCTTGCGATGACACAATGCTACGACGGAAGCTCGCGTCTTCTTCGCCGAGGCGACGAACCTCATCAAGAGAAACCTCAATCTCCTCTTCACCCTCAAGACGTACGTAGCGAAGCGTGGCAGGATTCAGGACTAGCGCTTTCAGTCTCTTGACATACCCCTCGGCGATGGCGTCTCTAACGGGATACGAGTAACGGATGCGTCCAGGCATTAGCTGTCCGTCGGCTCGTCTTGGAGTAGCAGAGAAGTTTATGATGCGTGCATGGGGAAAAGTCTGTTTGAGAATCTCCCAGCTATTGGCGACGGCATGATGCCCTTCATCAAAGAGGATAAGGTCGAAGTAGTCCTCAGGGAGATTTGTCAGCCAACGGTTGTCGGCGCCCTGGAGCTGGTCGATGTTCGTGATGACGACATCGGATTCGTCAAGGTCGCCCCTATTAGTCGTGGTTCCGCGAATCTCGACTGGTTCAGGGAATACACTGCCCTCGAGTACGTTGCATTTGGCGTAGAAGAACTTGTCCCCGGAAGTTGGATCAAAGGTCTCATAGAGTTGTTCCGCAATCTTAACGTACGGGGCGACGACCAAGACGCGACGGGACCCGCAGGCGAACGGAGCGATGGAAATGAGACCCGACTTTCCGCATCCTACGGGCAATACAATACCTATCTCGCTTTCCGCCGAGGAGTCTTGAAAATGCTCTTCGATACGCGCGAAGCCATCGCGCTGGGGAATGCGAAGCCTCGGATTGTCTCTGATATACGGCTGAAGTTGACTAAAAAGGTCAGGCATACTGCGGCTCCACATATCGGGTTAGCTTCAACGCAAGGCGCTGCCAATTCGGGCGACGCCACCATTATTCCCGCAAATGAGAACTTCGTGATCGCTACTCACTGGTGCGCACCATGGTCTCTCGTAGTATTATCGACATTTCAGGCTGGCGACTTTAGGTCCAAACCGAGAGAATTAGCTGTTTCTCGGTGTTTTTCTTCACGATCCTTGTGTTTTGCGTGGTCAGCAAGAGAGAGAGATTGTCAATTTGCTGTTTATGGTCCTACCATGTAGAGCATGTGGGGCATGGAGAATGGGAGGAGCGGTGTGCACGGTACACCCTGCGGGGTAGCGGGGATGAGGCGGTGTTGACAGGTGGGGGGCTGGGTGATAGAAGCCAGGGGGAGTTTCGGGTGGTTTTTGGTGTTTGCGCGTCCTGTGATTGGGTTAATGACAAGGGGAAGATCGTGAAGAGAGTGGCTTGGCTTTCCGGTTGGGTTTTGGGCTGTGCGGTTTTGGGGTGGGGCGTTTCGGCGCGGGCTTGCACGAGCTACCTGGTCTCGAAAGGGGCGTCGGCGGACGGCTCGACGATGATCACGTATGCGGCCGATTCGCACACGCTGTACGGGGAGCTCTATTTCACAGCGGCCGCCGATCATCTGCCCGGGGAGATGCGCGACATCCACGATTGGGATTCGGGCAAGCATCTCGGTCAGATCGAGCAGGTGCCCCATACGTACACGGTCGTGGGGAACATGAACGAGCACCAGCTCTGCATCAGCGAGACGACCTGGGGCGGGCGCAAGGAGCTGCGCGACCCGAACGCCGGCATGGACTACGGCAGCCTGATCTACGTGACGCTGGAGCGGGCCCGCTCGGCGCGGCAGGCGGTCGAGGTCACCGGCGATCTGCTGGCCCGGTACGGCTACTACAGCTCGGGCGAGTCGTTCTCGATCGCCGATCCCAACGAGGTCTGGATCATGGAGATCATCGGGAAGGGCCCGGACCGCAAGGGCGCCGTCTGGGTGGCCCGCCGCGTGCCCGACGGCTACGTCTGCGCCCACGCCAATCAGGCCCGCATCCGGACGTTTCCCCTGAACGATCCGGCGAACTGCCTCTACGAGAAAGACACGATCCAACTGGCGCGGGACAAAGGCTGGTTCGACGGCGCCGACGGCGAGTTCAGCTTCGCCGATGCCTACGCGCCCGCGGACTTCGGCGCCCTGCGCTTCTGCGAGGCGCGGGTCTGGAGCGCGTTTCGGCGGATTGCCCCGTCGCTGGACCTGTCCGTGGAGTCGGTCAGAGGGGCGCCGGATGCCAGGCCCCTGCCGCTGTGGGTCAGGCCCGAGAAGAAGCTGGCGGTGCGCGACGTGATGGAGCTGATGCGCGATCACTTCGAGGGCACCGAGCTCGACATGACCAAAGACGTCGGGGCCGGGCCGTTCCACCTGCCGTACCGCTGGCGGCCGCTGACCTGGGAGGCCGACGGCGTGAAGTACTGCAACGAGAGAGCGGCCTCCACCCAGCAGACCGGGTTCTCCTTCGTGTCGCAGGCCCGTTCGTGGCTGCCCGATCCGATTGGCGGCGTCCTTTGGTTCGGCGTCGACGATACCTACAGCACCGTGTATGTCCCCATGTACTGCGGGATCAAGGAAGTGCCGCGAAGCTACGCGGCCGGCACCGGTGACTTCTACCACTTCACCTGGGACTCGGCGTTCTGGGTCTTCAACTTCGTCGCGAATTACTCCTACCAGCGCTACAGCGACATGATCGTGGACGTCCGCAAGGTGCAGCGCGAGCTGGAGGGGCGTTTCGGCGCCGAGCAGGCGGGCACGGACGAGGTCGCCCTGAAGCTGTATCGGGAGTCGCCTCAATTGGCGCGGGACTACCTGACCGGGTACTGCCTCGAGCGCGGCGACGCCACGGTAAAGCGCTGGAAGCAGTTGGGCGAATCCCTCATCGTCAAGTACCTCGACGGCAACGTCAGAAACGAGGCGGGCAAGGTCACGCACCCGGGCTATCCGAAATCCTGGTACCGCAAGATCGCCGGGGAAACGGGCGATCATTTCAAGGTGATCGAGAGCGAGGACGACGGTTCGTGACGGGATGGCGGTTTCCCGGTCCTGTGTGGTATGATGGGGAGGATCGTCTTTGCCGCCGGGAGGATTCGGCGTCGGCAGTGGTCTGGATGAGGATCGGATCGATGAAAGCAAGAGTCACGTGTCTGTCCGTCGCATGGGTCTGTCTCGTCATATCCGGCGGTATAGTAGGCGCATCGAACGGCCTGGTTGCGCACTGGGCGTTCGACGAGCTTGCGGAGGGGACATTCGCGAATGCTGCCGGTGTGGGTCTGGCTGCGCGGCCCGAGAGCGGCGCATCGGTCGGACAGGGTGTTTTCGGCGCGGCGCTGTGGCTCGAGGGGCGAGCGGTGGTCCGGGTCCGGGCCAGCGCGGTGTTCGAAGATTTGCCGGAGCTGGCGATATCGGCATGGGTCCAGCCCGTGGAGCTGTCCAACTATCGCGAGATCTTTCGCAAGGAAGACGGGGCCCGGCGGCTTCTGTTCTCGTTTCAGCACAGCGGTCAAATCCTGTCACTCGGCCTGCAGACGGAGGGGACGGGCTATCAGGAGCTCGATGCGCCGATCGATCCGTCCCTGCTGGTCGACCGTCAGTGGCACCACGTAGCCGGCACCTATGACGGCGCGAGAATGAACGTCTATCTCGACGGCTTGCTCATTGGATCGCAGAGGAGATCGGGACGAATCATTTCGGGCGGTCCCGCCGACGCCTTCGTAGGGTCCTCGGGGGGCACGGGCGAATATTTCCAGGGAGGGATCGACGACCTGCGGCTGCTTGCGGTGGCGCTGCCGGCCGAAGGAATCGCCGCGCTGTACGAGGAAGGGCTCTCGGCGATGCTGGCCGACGTCGGCACGCACCGGCGGCAGGCGGAGACGCTGTACCGGGAGAGGGCGACGTTTGCCGAGACGATGGCGGCCACGCGCGCGAATCTGATGGAAGAGGCCGTACCGGACGTTCTGGTGAGAATCGTTCAGTCGAAGCTGGCTACGAAGTTTCCCGATTCCTACGCCGAGTTCCTGGAGGTAACCGGCAGCCAGCCCCGCGCCTATCTCACGGCCCGCGGGACTTTGTGGAACGTTCAGCAGGCCCGGCGACTGATGGGCATGGTGACGGAGTACAAACCCCTTACGGAGGGGCAGTGGGCCCGGCTCAGCGAGGCCGAGCGCAGGGTCTGGCGGGACGTCGAGGAACTGGAAGCGAAGTTTGCGCGGCTGGAAGAGATGGGGCCGGCCGGAGCGTGTGACGCCGACTGGATTGAGGCTATCCTCGATGCCGGTAGGCGGATCGTGCGCCGGCCCGTGCAGCATGAGGCAGTGGCGCCCTACGTCAAGCCGTACACGCCGCCGACGCGTGACTACTCGCCAACGCGGGCCGAGGAAATCATCAGACGGGACTGGCTGCATCAGGCCGACGGCACCGTAACCGCCGAGGGGATCGAGAATGAAATCCGTTGGGCCCGTGACGTCGCGGCCAGGATTGCCCGGGATCACGGCGGGAACGTCGATTTCTCGAAGGAACTGGCTGAGCTCGAGGCCCTGGAAGCCCGGGCCGCCGCCGGCGCGGACGAGACGCTGTATTTCGCGGTGCGCCGAGTCAAACGCAGGATCATGTTCGCCAATCCCGTTGTCGATTTTGACGCAGTGCTGTTCGTCGATATTCCGTTTCCGCAGGGCTCGGAGTGGCCGCACGAGACGCGCCACCGGCTCGGGTACATGGCGGTTCCCGGGGGACGGCTGCTGATTCTCGAAGGCTTGTCGCCGGCGGGAGACCTGACGAAGCTGATGCCGCACGAGCCGCTGCACGGGACGTTTTGGCGACCCGATCTGTCGTTTGACGCCAGGCGCGTGCTGTTCTGCTTCCATCCCGCCAACGAGAAGAACTTCCACCTCTACGAGATCAATATCGACGGCTCCGGGCTGCGGCAGATCACGGCCGGCATATACGACGACGTGGACCCCATCTATCTGCCTGATGGTAAGCACATCGTCTTCGCCAGCACGCGCGGTCACAATTACGTCCGCTGCATGCCGCCCACGAACTCGTTCACGCTTACGCGGTGCGATCTCGAGGGCAGGAACATGTATCTCATCTCCCGCAACAACGAGCCGGACTATCTGCCGGCGCTGCTGCGTGACGGCCGGGTGATCTACACCCGCTGGGAATACGTCGACAAGCCGCTCTGGCGGGCGCAATCCCTGTGGACGATGCGTCCCGACGGGACCCAGGCGGCTACCTTCTGGGGCAATCAAACGGTTTGGCCCGATCTGCTCAAGGACGCGCGGCAGATACCGGGCAGCGACCGGGTCATGTTCACCGGTTCGGCCCACCACAACTGGTTTGCCGGCAGTATCGGCATCGTTGACACGCAGGAAGGACTGAACTTTCCCCATGGCCTGACCAAGGTCACCGCCGAGCTGGAATGGCCCGAATCGGGCAACGGTCCCGTCGATCCGATCGAGTCGCAGACGTATCACAGAAGCGGCACCTACCGCGCCTATCAGAGCCCGTATCCGCTGAGCGAAGCGGATTTTCTCGTTTCCGCCAATCGGGAGGGCAAGTTCGTCCTTTATCTCATGGATACCCGCGGCAACAAGGAGCTTATCTATGAGGGGACGCATAATATTCTGCACGCCATGCCGTTGAAGCCTCGCCGGCGTCCGCCCGTGATGCCGAGCACGGTGCGCTGGCCCGGGATGGCCGAGCGGCACGATCCGGCCGGAGGCGTCATCTACAGCAACGACGTGTACCAGAACGCCCCGGCGCCGCTTCGGGGCAAGGCGAAGTACCTCCGCATCCTGACGATGGATGCCAAGACGTACAGCTATTGGTACAAGCGGCCCTACGCTTCGACCGGTCCGGTGGTGTCCATGGTGTCGTCGGAGGGGGTCAAACGCATTCTGGGGACGGTGCCCATCGAACGGGACGGATCGATCTCCTTCCGGGCGCCTTCGGGAAGGGCGCTCTACTTCCAGTTGCTCGACGAGCGGTATCGCGCCCTGCAAACCATGCGATCCGTCACCGGTGTCATGCCGGGCGAGACCCGGGGCTGCCTGGGATGTCACGCGATGCACAGCGTAGCCCCGAGCGCCGCGAGTTCGGCTGTGGCGCTGGCGCGTCGGCCTTCGCAGATCAGCCCGCCGCCCTGGGGCGACGAATCGATAAGTTACATGCGGTTCGTGCAGCCCGTGCTGGACAAGTATTGCGGCCAGTGTCACCAGGGCGACGGCGAGGCGCGGGAGACCCTTGACCTTACGCTGCGGGGAGACGGTCTCTTCAAGGAGCCCTACGTCCTGCTGCTGGGAAATCCTTCGTGGGGCGCGGCCTACCGTCCGCCCGAGAATCCGCCGGCGGGATTCGGCATCGCCGATACCATCCTCGTGGAGGCCTACGACCAGCGCGATCCGGCGGCGTACGTGACGCCCGAGCCGATGACGAGATTGTCGTATCGAAGCCGCCTGGTCGATAGGGCTTCGAGCGGCGAACACCACGACGTGCAGGTTGACGAGGTGAGCCGCCGAAGGCTGATTGCGTGGGTCGACGCCATGGGGCCCTACCGGGGCGACGAGGAGGTCAGGGAGATTGACGACCCGACGTTCCAGGGCATCGACTGGCTGTCGATGCGGCCTCAGATCAGGAACGCTCCCGTCGTCGTCCGGCCCGGGCCCATCGAAAACGGCCCATAGGCCCAACCGCCGGCACCGTCCAGATAGTGTTTGACGAGACGAAAAGAGCATGCTACTCTACACCTTAACGCGTTAAGTTTCCACGTCAGGTGGGACCTTTTGCCCCGTCGTACGGGTCTACTTAGGCTGCTTTTGTCGTGTTAGTGCGTTAAGGGGTCGGTTCCCCGGGCAGGGTGGCGGGGAGCTATCGATTTGGAAGGGGAGCAGGCCAGGTGGCTTCGAGAGAATTTCTGGAGAACCTGTATCGGACCTTATACACGATTCGCGTGTTCGAGACGCGGTGCATCCAATTGTACCGGCAGGGGCTGGTCAAAGGCTATTTTCATCCGTATCTGGGCGAGGAAGCCATCGCGACCGGGGTCTGCGCGGCGCTGAGGGCCGACGATCTGATCATCAGCACGCACCGCGGGCACGGCCATTGCATCGCCAAAGGCGCGAACCTGAAGAAGATGGTTGCCGAGGTCCTGGGCCGGGAGACGGGCTACTGCCGCGGGCGCGGCGGGTCCATGCACATCGCCGATCTCGACACCGGCAATCTGGGCGCCAACGGCATCGTGGGCGGAGGGATTCCCATCGGCGTTGGGGCGGCCCTGAGCATCAGCCTGCGCCGGACGGATCAGGTGATCGCGATCTTCTTCTCGGACGGCGCATCGAACAACGGCGTCTTCGCCGAGTCGCTGAATTTGGCGGCGATCTGGAACCTGCCGGCCATCTTCGTCCTGGAGAACAACCAGTATGCGGTGTCCACCCCGATTGAGGAGAGCAGTCGCGATCCCGATCTTTCCGGCCGGGGCAAAGGGTATGCCGTGGAGTCGTGGTCGGTCGACGGCAACGACGTGCTGGCCGTGCATGAGCGGACCGTCGAGGCGGCCGCCTTGTGTCGCGCGGGCAAGGGGCCCGTGCTGATGTGCTGCAAGACCTATCGGCAGGGCGGCCACCACGTCAACGACCCGGCCTGTACATGAGTAAGGAACGGCTCAAATACTATCACACCCATGAACCCCTGACCCTGTGCCGGGGCCACATATGCCGGGACGGAGTGTGCAGCCAGGCCGATATCGAGCGGATCGAGAGAGAAGTCGAGCAGCGGATGGAAGAGGCAATCGAGTACGCCAAAAACAGTCCCGAGCCATCCGTGCAGGCATTTCTTGCGGAGGTGGAGCGAAGTTGAGCGAGCAGATCAACACGGTGGATCAGGCGATATCGAGCGGCGATGACCGGCTCATCATGTACCGAGAAGCCCTCAACGAGGCGCTGCGCGAGGAGATGCAGCGCGATCCGAGGGTCTTTCTCATGGGCGAAGGGATTGCCGGGCGAGGCGGCTCGTACAAGGTCACGGTCGGCCTGCTGGAGGCTTTCGGCCCGCGCCGGGTCATCGACACGCCCATTTCGGAAGCGAGCTTCGCCGGCTGCGGCGTCGGTGCGGCGGCCACGGGGATGCGGCCGGTGGTCGAGATTCTCTTCATCGATTTCACCTCCCTGATCATCGATCAAATCGTCAACCAGGCGGCCAAGTACCGGTTCATGACCGGAGGGCGAGGCCGGGTGCCCCTGGTGCTGCGCACGCAGGGCGGCAGCGGCAACGGCCTGGCGGCCCAGCATTCGCAGAGCCTGGAGGCGTGGTACTACCACGTGCCGGGTCTGAAAGTCGTTATGCCCGCCACGGCCTACGATGCGAAAGGGCTTTTGAAAACGGCCATTCGCGACGACGACCCGGTCGTTTTCATCGAGCACAAGCTGCTGTACATGAGCAAAGGACACGTGCCGGCCGAGGAGTACACGATTGCGTTCGGGCAGGCGGACGTCAAGCGGCCCGGCACCGACGCGACCCTGATCGCATGGTCGGGGATGGTGCCCCGGGCCCTGGCGGCGGCGGAATCGCTGGCGGCCGAGGGCATCGACGTCGAAGTCGTCGACCCGCGCACGCTGGTGCCGCTCGACACCGAGACGATTCTGGCCTCGGTACGCAAGACCGAGCATGTGGTCATCGTGCAGGAGGCGGTCCGCCGGGGCGGGGTGGCCTCGGACATCTGCTCGATCATCCAGGAAGAGGCGTTCGACTATCTCGACGCGCCGATTCGCATCCTGGCGGGCAAGAACACGCCGATCCCGTTCAATCTGAACCTCGAGCGGGCATGCGTCCCGCAGGAACAGGACATTGTTGACGCGGTCAGGCAGGTTCTGTACGTAGAATGAGACACGCCGGCGGCCGGGCTGTGCAGTGTCGAACGGGTGACGGGCGTTGTGAACTGATCCATACGAAGGAGAACAGCCGCATGAAGAGTCAATGGGTCTTGGTCCTGCTGATGATTTGCGGGCAGGTCGACTCCTATTGGCCGATGAACGAAGAGATGACGGTTTTCGGGTTTGGCCGGCGGGGTGTGAAGAAATTCATAGAAATTGTCCCGGACCATTTTACAATCGGTCAGTGCGACCGCACGGAGCCGGCACGGGTCCAGGCGGCGATCGACAACGCGTATCGACCGCTGGCGGTTGCCGTGGGGCCGACAGAGGCGAAGCGGTAGTATCGCGTTTCGCAAGTTTTGCGACTATGGCGGTAGGAGATTGCTTCGTTGCTGCGCTCCTCGCAATGACATATCCAAGTCCTTTGTCATTGCGAGCGAAGCGAAGCAATCTACAGTCGCACGATTCGTAGAACGCAGTATTAGTGGCATTGTGGTACGATCGCGAACCGGTGGGTTTTCAGGAGAACGCATGGCTATTGCAAATATGAGACAAATGCTGCAAGAGGCCAGGGAAGGCAAGTACGCCGTGGGGGCCTTTAACATTCTGGACTACAACTCGATGCGGGCCGTGGTGGATGCCGCCGCGGAACTCCGCGCCCCGGTCATCATCCAGACGTCGGTCAAGACGGTGGTCTTCTGGGGCTGCGAGCCGATCATTCAATGGTATCGGCAGCTTGCCGGCGCGGTGTCGGTGCCGGTGGCGATCCACCTGGACCACTGCAAGGAGCTTGAGATCATTGGCGAGTGTATCGATCACGGCTGGACGAGCGTCATGATCGACGCTTCGGCCCAGCCCTTTGCCGAGAACCTGGCGTTGACGCAGCAGGTGGTGGCGTTGGCCGCACCGAAGGACGTGACGGTTGAGGCCGAGATGGGGGCGATTGTCGGCGTGGAGGACGACATCCACGTCCGGGAGCAGGACGCTCACTTAGCCGACCCGGACGAGGCGCAGCGGTTCTGCGAAGCGGTATCGCTGGATTGCTTCGCGCCGGCGATCGGCACGGCCCACGGCGTGTACAAAGGCGAGCCGAAGATCGCGTTCGATTGTCTCGAAGAGATCGCCCGACGAACGGGCCTGCCGCTTGCCCTGCACGGCGGAACGGGGCTCTCGGACGAAGTGTTTCGACGCTGTATCGCGCTGGGATGTGCGAAAGTGAACATCTCGACCCAACTGAAATACGCCCACATCGACGGTTTTGTGGAATATCATGGCAGCCACCCGGAGCAGTACAATCCGCTGAAGAACCTGGCCGCGCAATACGAGAAGCTCAAGGAGGGGATCGTGCGTGACATTCAACTGTTCGGCAGCGCGGGCAAGGCGTAGAAGGGGGCGATGCATGGCGCAAGCGGTTCTCATGCCCCAGGTAGGACAGGATATCGAAACGGCGGTCTTGGTGGAGTGGACGACCAGGGTGGGCGATGCCGTCAAGGCGGACGACGTGATCGCCCTGGTCGAATCCGACAAGGCCACCTTTGAGGTCCAGGCCCTCGTCGAAGGGGTCCTGTTGAAGCAGTTGCTCGGCGAAGGCGACGAGGGGAAGGTGCTGGAGCCGATCGCCTGGATCGGTCGGCCGGGCGAGGAGATCGAGCCGGCCCCGGCCCGCCAAGAGCTGCTGCAAGCGACCGGGGGCCGGCCGTCGGAACGGGCCGCCACCGTCGCAGAGGCGCCGTGTGAAGGGCCGCGAGCCCCCGTAGCGCCGGCCGCACGTCGACTCGCCCGCGAGCATGGCGTCGATCTATCGACGGTAAAGGGCACCGGCCCCGGCGGCAGGATTGTCAGTGGGGATGTCCGGGCCGTCCTCGCCCGGCGCGAGCAGGAAGGCGCTGAATCGGACCGGCCACAGGCGCCGGGATCGGCAGCCGGTACGGAGGAAGTCGCCTCTTCGAAGCTGCGCCGCGGCATTCCTTGACGAGATAAAGAGAATTCTGAAACCGTTCCCAGGCTGATGGAGGATGCAGATGCTCAAAGCTGTGATCTTTGACTGTGACGGTGTGCTGGTCGATACCGAACGGGACGGTCATCGTGTGGCTTTCAACCGCGCCTTTGCCGCCAAAGGATTCGACTTCCAGTGGGGCGTCGCCGAGTATGCCGAGCTTCTCAAGGTCGCCGGCGGCAAGGAGCGCATGCGCCACTATTTCGACCAAAAGAGTTGGCCGGGCGATGTATCCGACCGCGACGGTTTCATCAAGGAGATGCACCGGCGCAAGACCGATCTTTTCATGAAGATCATCGCCGGCGGCGAACTGCCCCTGCGCCCCGGGGTGGCACGGCTGGTGGACGAGGCCATCGACGCCGACCTGATCCTGGCGGTCTGCTCGACCTCCAACGAGCGCGCCGTCAACCTCGTGGTCGAGACGTTGCTCGGTCCGCAACGCAAGGCCCGCTTCAGCGCCATCTTCGCCGGGGACGTGGTCTCGAAGAAGAAGCCCGATCCGGAAATTTACAACCTCGCCATGGAGCAACTGGGATTGCGTCCGTCCGAGTGCGTCGTGATCGAAGACAGTCACAACGGCCTGATGGCTGCCAAGGCGGCGGGCGCCGGTTGCGTGGTCACCACCAACGGATACACCGCCAATGAAGACTTTGCCACGGCCGACCTGGTCGTGCCCGAATTGGGAGACCCGCCCACGGTCCATGTCACCTTGCAGACACTCAGGGACATCGCGCAGGCCGCGCGCGATTCTTGAGGCTTTTGGCGCAGCAACGAAATCTGAAGAAGGAGTGAAAATGGCGAATCGCCCGCGCATCATCGAACGTCCCTGGGGACGATATCGCGAGTATGCCCGCAACGAGCCGTGCACCGTGTGGATCGTCGAGATGAAGGCCGGCGAGCAGGGCAGCCTGCAGTCGCACGAGAATTTCGATGAACTCTGGATCATGCTCACCGATGGCGGCGAAGTCCAGGTGGGAGATGAGGTAAGAAAGACCCGCGCCGGTGACGAGATCTTCATTTCCCGGCAGACGAAGCACCGCCTGGCCAATCGCGGCAGCGGGGAGCTGCGCATGCTCGAGGTGGCGTACGGCGACGTCCAGGACGACGACAAAGTGCGCTACGAAGACAAGTACGGGCGGGCCTGATTCGGCAAAGATCTCTGGAGGCAACGTATGGGTACGTCTGGAGAAGTGAAACCGGTCCTCTGTATCGGCGACATGGTTGCCGATATTTTCGTCAGTCCCCTGGCGCAGCTTCCGCAGCCGGGCGAGTCGGTGCTGACCGACCGGATCGCTTTCTTTCCGGGCGGCAACGCCCTGAACGCGGCGGTTGCCCTGCGGCGTCTGGGAGACCCGGCCGCCATGGCCGGCAGCGTGGGGGACGATGCGCTGGGGACGCTGCTCCTGCATCAGTTGCAGGCAAAAGGCCTGGACGTGCGCGGCGTGTGCCGCGAGCCCGGAGGCACGACGGCAATCACGCTGATTCTCCGCGCCGAGGGTGAGGACCGACGTTTCGTCAGTGCCCTGGGCGTGGGCGCCGGCTTTCGCGGCGAGCACGTCTCGCCGGACCTGATCCCCGACGACGGCATCGTGCTGGTCGGAGGCTATCTCAAGTTGCCCGCCTGGGACGACGAGATTCTGACCCGTTTGCTGCGGCAGGCCCGGAGCCGAAACAGCACGGTCGTGCTCAATATCTGCATCGTGCAGAACAGCGGTGTAGATCCGAAGCGGTGCCTGCGCCTGCTCGAACACGTCGATGTGTTCGTACCCAACGAGGACGAAGCGCGGATCCTCACGGGCCAGACCGAGCCGGCCCGTCAGGCGCAGGTCTTGCGCCGGGCGGGGACCCGGCTGGTGGTGATTACACGCGGTCCTGAAGGTCTGTACGCTGACGATGGCGAGCGCACGGTGACGATGGATGCGTTCTTGGTGCCGATGGTGGACCCCTCGGGCTGCGGCGACTGCTTCACGGCCGGACTCCTGGCCGCTTTGCGCCGCGGCTGGGACACGGTGCCCATGCTCGAATTCGGCAGCGCCGTCGGGGCCCTCGGAGCGACGGCCCAGGGATGTACCAACGGTGTGCCCTCGTTTGCAGACGTCGAGCGCTTCGTACGGGAGAACGACTTGCGAATGTCCGTTCGCCCCGTGGCCTGAGGCGTCGGTGTGGCGGTACGCCGACAGCAGGCTTGAAAAGCCTGTGGGGCCGCGATACGATGTGGACGCTTCGGATCTCTTGTGCGGCAAGTGACGTGTGCCGCCCCTACGCTGACAGGAATCTACACGGAGAAGCACGGAATGAATCACTCTTGCTTTGAGCCCTTGAGAATCCTCACGTTGGCAATGGCGGTTTCTCTGTTCTCCGGCGTCACCCCGGCGGAGGCCGCCGAGCAGGGACGTGACGAGTTCACCAACTCTGTGGGCCTGAAAATGGTGCGCATCGAACCGGGCCGCTTTCTCAGGGGCAGCGACGAGGGCGACTTCGACGAGCGTCCGCCTAGCGAGGTGACGATATCCCGGGGATTCCACTTGGGCGCCACCGAGGTGACCAATGCCCAGTACGAGCGTTTCGATGCCGGACATCGGCAGGTCCGGGGCAAGCAGGGATACTCCCGGGACGACGACGAGGCGGTGGTGTTCGTCTCCTGGGCCGATGCCGTGGCGTTCTGCGACTGGCTGAGCCAGAAAGAAGGTCGGTCCTATCGCCTGCCGACGGAGGCCGAGTGGGAATATGCCTGCCGGGCCGGCACGACCACGCGGTACTCCACGGGCGACGAGTTGCCGGAGGTCTTTCAGAAGAACGCCAAGAACAGTTGGTTCCCCGGTCGCGGCGGCGATGAGGTCGTGTCGCTGCACGTCGGCAAGACTCCGCCCAACCCGTGGGGGCTGATGGACATGCATGGCAATGTGGAAGAGTGGTGCCTCGACTGGTACGGCCCGTACGCCGCCGGCGACTGCATCGATCCCGTCGGCCGGGCTCAAGGCGACTTTCGCGTCACCCGGGGAGGCAGCCATTCCACCACGCTGGAATATCTCCGCTCGGCCAATCGCGCGGGAACGCTGCCGCAGGACAGAAGCTGGTTGATCGGCTTTCGGGTCGTCTGTGGCGCGATGCCGCCGACGAAGCCCCTGCCGGCCGAGCCTGCCGGACGCTGGGCCAGGGACGTCCGGCAGGACAACGCCGACTGGTCCAGCGGACCCGATCCGGACCAACCGTATTTCAAGGGCCCGATCCAGTACGTGAAGATTCCGCCCGGTTCGGACGGCCCGCTCTACTCCCGGCACAACCATTGTCCGGCCCTGGTGGCTTGTCCCAACGGGGACTTGTTAGCCATCTGGTACACGTGTCGCAACGAGCCGGGGCGCGAGCTGGGCATTGCCGCCAGCCGGCTGCGGCGCGGCAGCGACCGGTGGGAGCCGGCCGATTCGTTCTGGAACGCGCCGGACCGGAACGACCATGCCTCGGCCCTGTACCTGCACGACGACGGGACGATCTATCACTTCAACGGCCTAGGTGCGGCCGGAACGTGGGGCGCGCTGGCCACGATCATGCGCAGCAGCGCGGACAACGGCGTCACCTGGTCCCGGGCGCGATTGATCATGCCCGAACACGGCCTGCACCACATGCCTATCGAGTCGGTATTCCGCACGCGGGAGGGACACATCCTGGTCCCGTGCGACGCCGTGGCCGGCGGCAACGGCGGCTCGGCCGTGCTCATCAGCACCGATGGCGGCACAACGTGGACCGATCCGGGGCAGGGACGCGAGCAGCCGAAATTCGCCGAAGGAGCCGGCGGCGCGTGGATCGCCGGCATTCACGCCGGTGTGGTGCAGCTTACGGATGGCCGGCTCATGGCCCTCGGCCGCGGTGATACCATCGACGGACGGATGCCCATGAGCCTCTCGGCCGACATGGGCCGGACGTGGACGTATCACGCCAGCCCGTTTCCGCGGATCGGCGGCGGGCAGCGACTCGTGCTGACTCGTTTGCGCGAGGGGCCGATCTTATTCGCCTCGTTTGCAGGGAAGATGGAATTCCGGGACGCGCAAGGAGGCACGTTCACCGGCTCGGGTCTGTTTGCCGCCCTCAGCTACGACGAGGGTCGGACGTGGGACATCCGCCGGCTGATTACCGCCGGCGGGCCGCCGCGCATCGTCGATGGCGGCGGCAACACGGGCACCTTCACCATGAGCGATACGTCGGCCGAGCCCAAAGGCTACATGTCCATCCACCAGAGTCCCGACAACGTCATTCATCTGATCAGCTCCAAGCAGTATTACGCTTTCAATCTGGCCTGGTTGCGGCAGGACCCAGCCGGACCGGCGGCGTCGGCCAAGGGGGCTGCAGGCGGGCCGCGAAACTGAACGTATACTGGCGCGAAAAAAAGGACAAAGATGATAAGAATCCTCGCAGTGACTGCGGTAGTTACACTGGCAGCTATCGCTCCTTCCGCCCGTAGCGTCGAGCCTGAGCGCATTCAGTACAACCACCCGGGTCTGGTGGTCGATTTGGGCGTGGGTCTGTGGGCCTGGCCGCTGCCGATGGACTACGACGGTGACGGGGACCTCGACCTGGTCGTTTCCTGTTCCGACAAGCCTTACAACGGTCTGTACTTTTTCGAAAATCCGGGCGGGGCGGCGCTGCCGGTCTTCAAGCCGGCGGTCCGCATCGATCGCGGGATGACCAACGTGCAGGTCTCGTACGTGGCGGGCCAACCGCGAGTGCTGGGACCGGCCGTGGAGTATCGGGACTTCCGCCGGAACCGCTTCGGGAAGGCTGCCAAATTGCCTGTTCCCGCCAAGATCCGCGAGGGCCGGATTCGCGCCAACCAGTGGAAGTATTGCGACTACGACGGCGACGGCCGGCTGGACCTGATTGTCGGGGTCGGCGACTGGACGGACTACGGCTGGGACAACGCCTTCAACGCCGAGGGCAAATGGACTCGCGGACCTCTGCATGGGTACGTCTACTGGCTGCGAAACACGGGAGCCGGCGCGCAACCGGAATACGGCAAGCCCGTGCAGGTCACCGCCGGCAGCAAACCGGTCGATGTCTTCGGCATGCCTTCGCCCAACTTCGCCGATTTCGACGGCGACGGCGATCTCGACCTGCTGTGCGGCGAGTTCGTCGACCGTTTCACCTACTTCGAGAACGTCGGGACCCGCACCGAGCCGAAATACGCCGCGGGCCGATTTCTCACTCATAACGCCAAGCCGCTGACGATGGATCTGTGCATGATCGTTCCGGTGGCCGTCGACTGGGACGGGGACGGTGACGTGGACCTGGTGGTAGGTGAGGAGGACGGCCGGGTGTCTTTGCTGGAGAACACCGGTCGGATTGCCGACGGCGCGCCACAGTTTTTGCCCCAGCGGCAGTTTCGCCAGCAAGCCAAATACGTCAAGTTCGGCGCGCTGGTTACGCCGGTGAGCTGCGACTGGGACGGCGACGGGGACGAGGACCTGATCTGCGGCAATACGGCCGGATACATCGGCTTCATCGAAAACCTCGACGGAGGCGACCCGCCCCGATGGGCCGCGCCGCAGTACCTTACCGCCGGTGGCGAGGTCCTCCGCATTCAGGCCGGCTATAACGGCTCGATCCAGGGGCCTTGCGAAGCCAAGTGGGGCTATACCACGCTGAGCGTGGCCGACTGGGACCACGACGGTTTGAGCGATCTGGTCGTCAACTCGATCTGGGGAAAGGTGCTGTGGTATCGCAATGTAGGCACTCGCACAGAGCCCGCCCTCGCACCGGCCCGACCGGTGGAGGTGCAGTGGCCGGGGCAGCCGCCGAAGCCGGCCTGGAACTGGTGGCAGCCCAAAGGCAACCAACTGGCGACCCAGTGGCGAACCACGCCGGTGGCGACCGACCTGACCGGTGATGGCCTGACCGACCTGGTGATGCTCGATCACGAGGGCTATCTGGCCCTGTTCGAGCGGGCCCCCCAAGGGTCTCGCACCGTGCTGCTTCCGCCCCGGCGTATCTTCAAGGACGAGAAGACCGGCGAGCCGCTTCGTCTCAACAGCGGCAGCGCCGGCCGTAGCGGGCGGCGCAAGCTCTGCCTGACCGATTGGGACGGTGACGGCCGATTGGACCTGATGCTCAACAGCGCCAATACCGATTTTTTCCGCAATGAGGCCGGGGAAAAAGGCGAGTATGTTTTCTCGAACAAGGGAGAGGTCACGCCGTGTCGTCTGGCCGGCCATACCACCAGCCCCACCATTGTCGACTGGGACCGAAACAAGATTCCCGACCTGGTGATCGGTGCCGAGGACGGGTTTCTATATTACTTGAAGAACCCGCGTTCGTCCGGGAGACGCGCCTGGGTCGAACCGGCGGCGTTCGAGCCGGGGCCGGCCGTGACCGTAGAGGGACAGTTGTTCACCGTCGAGACGTTGAAGGAAGACGGCAAGGCGTATGGGAATCGTACCTACGTCTGGAAGAATGTCCCCCGACAACTCGACGGCTGGATGTTCACACAGACTCTGGGGGGCGAAAATCCTGATATCACCGTGACGCCTGCCGAGGCTGGCCCCGTCTATATCGCGACCAGCCAAAAGCAGTCCGGCATCGATACGGCCGGATGGAACAAGACGGAGCTGACATTCTATTACACCGATGGGGGAAGATCGGTCATGACCGTCTTGGCCCGGGATGCCGGGAAGGGCGAGGTGCTAACGGTGCCCCAGGGCAACTGGACCGGCGGAATTGTGCTGGCCCCAAAGATCGAGACACGCCTGACGAAGCCGCCCGGTGTGATCATCGACCGAAGCGACGACTTCGCCCGCGTCTACTTTGGATGCCCCTCGATTGCGGTGCTTGACGACGGCACGTACGTCGCGTCCCACTCCTATTTCGGCCCGGGCACAACCAACGATCGCATGGTCGTCTTCGACTCCAAAGATCGCGGCCAAACGTGGAGGAAGTTGGCGGAAATCAAGGGACAGTGGTGGTCCACGCTCTTTGCGCATCGTGGGGCGCTGTACGTCATCGGCGCCAGCGCGCGATACGGCAACACGGTGATTCGCCGCTCCTTCGACGGCGGTCGGACCTGGACCGAGCCGAAGGACAAGGACTCCGGCCTGCTGCTGGACGACGGGGGCTATCACTGCGCTCCAGTGCCGGTCGTTTTGCACAACGGGCGGATCTGGCGCGCGATGGAAGACAACCGGGCCGGCGGCGGGTGGGGCAAGCACTTCCGGGCGTTCGTGATGTCGTCGCCGGCCGACGCCGACCTGCTCAAGGCCTCCAACTGGACCTGCACCAACCGGCTGCATTTCGATCCGCAGTGGCTGACGGTCGATGCCTCGCGGCCCGGCTGGCTGGAAGGCAACGTGGTGATCGCCCCCGATGGAGAAGTGCTCGATATCCTGCGGTTCAACGACGATCGCGGCGACCGGGCCTGTATCACGCACGTCTCGGCCGACGGAGCGAAACTGACGTACGATCCGCAGAAGGGGATGATCGACTTGCCCGGTGGACGAAACAAGTTCACCATTCGCTTCGATCCGAAGACGAAGCGCTACTGGTCGCTTGTCAACAAGGAGACCAACCCGCCGGCCTATCGGAACATCCTCGCGCTGGCTTCGTCGGCGGACCTGCGTCGCTGGCAGGTGGAGTCGATCGTGTTGCACCATCCGGACTCGCGGAACCACGCGTGGCAGTATATTGACTGGCTCTTCGACGGCAACGATATGATCTTTGTCAGCCGCACCGCCTGGGACGGCTCGCACAGGGCTCACGACGCAAACTACTTCACGTTCCACCGCATCAAGGACTTCCGCAAGCGAACGATGAACCAACCGCCGCTGAACGAGGCGAGATAAGGACGCTGCATGGAGACGCATTTTACCGGGATTGACTGGGCGGTCCTGGCGGTCTATTTCACCGCCACCATGGGCATCGGATTCTATTTCCACCGCAAGAGTCGCTCCACGGAAGGTTTCACCGCCGGCGGGCGGTCGTTGCCCGGCTGGGCGTGCGGGCTGTCCATTCTGGCGACGTACCTGAGCAGCATCAGCTTCCTGGCGCTGCCGGGCAAGGCGTATGCGGCCAACTGGAATCCGTTCGTCTTCAGCCTGTCGCTGCCGATTACGATCTGGATCGCGGTGCGGTACTTTCTCCCGTACTATCGGCGGACCGGCGAAGTGTCCGCCTATGCGCATCTGGAACACCGTTTCGGTCCGTGGGCCCGGATGTACGCCAGCGTGTTCTACCTGCTGACCCAACTGGCCCGCATGGGGGCGGTCATGTACCTCATGGCCCTGCCGCTGAGCGTTCTGCTGGGCTGGGACATTCGCACGATCATTCTGATCACCGGAATCTCGGTGACGATCTACGCCTTCGTCGGCGGGATCGTCGCGGTGATCTGGGCCGACGCCATGCAGTCGATCGTGCTGATGGCCGGGGCCGGCGTCTGCGCCCTGGTCATGCTGCTGGGCATGCCCGAGGGGCCGGGACAGATCATCTCGATTGCGGCCGCCCACGACAAATTCAGCCTGGGCAGCTTCGGACTCTCGCTGGCCGAACCGACCTTCTGGGTCGTCCTGATCTACGGCGTCACGATGAATCTCCAGAACTTCGGCATCGACCAGAGCTACGTTCAGCGGTACATCGCCTCCCGATCGGACCGCGAGGCTCGCAAGAGCGTCTGGCTCGGCGGTCTGCTCTACGTGCCGGTCTCGGCGGTGTTCTTCTTCATTGGAACGAGCCTGTTCGCCTATTACCAGGTGCACCCGGCCGCGCTGGACGAGGTTCGCACGGCCGTGGCCGTCCAACACCTTCAATCGCAGGGGCTCGATCCTGACGCCGCCACGTACCAGGCCCAACTCGACACCGAACGGGATGGGCTGACCAATACCGACATTGGCGACAAGGTCTTCCCGCACTTCATCGGAGCGAAGCTGCCTGCCGGTGTGACGGGACTGCTGATTGCGGCCGTCTTCGCCGCCGCGATGTCCACCGTCTCGACCAGTCTGAACTCCTCGGCCACGCTGATCATGCGGGACTACTATCAGCGTTACGTCAACCGTTCGGCCAGCGACCGCCAGTCGATGAAGGTCCTCTACGGGGCCACGATCGTCTGGGGGCTGGTGGGTACGGGCGTGGCGCTGCTGCTGGTGACCGTGACCAGCGCCCTGGATGCCTGGTGGACGCTGTCGGGCGTTTTTGGCGGCGGGATGTGCGGCCTGTTCCTGCTGGGCATGATATCGCGAAAGGCGGGCAACCCCGCCGCAGTCGCCGGTGTTTGTCTCGGCGTTGTGGTCATCTCCTGGATGACTCTCTCGCAGTACTTCGGCGGCCGATGGGCTGCGCTGCGCAGCCCCTTTCATGCCTTCATGATTCCCGTATTCGGCACCCTGACCATTCTCCTGGTCGGCCTGTTGCTCGGCCGACTGGCGGCCGCCCGCAAGGGCGCCGTCTCTTCGAGCCGCGTCGAAACCGACGGACGGGGTAGTGATGACTGACGTGATGGCAAAACTCAGGTCGAAGAAAACGCTGCGGGTGGCGGGCTTGATGTCCGGCACCTCGGCCGACGGGGTCGATGCGGTCGTGTTGGACGTGCGCGACGGGGCCGTTGCCGTGCTGGCGTTTGACGTGTTTCCGTACCGGGCGGCGCTGCGCCGGGAGATTCTCGCTCTGTGCCGGCCCGAGTCGGCGCGGCTGGATCGCATTTGCCACATCAACCACGTCCTGGGCGAAGTCTTCGCCGACGCGGTCGTCAGATTGTGCCGCGACCGTGACATCGCCCTGCGGTCCGTCGATCTGATCGGCTCGCACGGCCAGACGATCTTCCATCAGCCCGAAGGCGGGCGCTATCGCGGCCGGACGGTGCGCTCGACCCTGCAAATCGGCGAGCCCTCCGTGATCGCCCAGCGGACCGGCGTAACCACGGTGGCCGACTTTCGCCCGCGTGACATGGCCGCCGGTGGGCAGGGCGCGCCGCTGGTGCCTTTTGCCGACGGCGTGCTCTTTCGCGACCGCCGGCTCTGCCGCGCCGTGCAGAACATCGGCGGCATCGCCAATGTGACGTTCCTGCCGGTTTCGGGTGGCAGCGTCAAGGCCGGCGGCCTGGCCGACGTGATCGCCTTCGATACCGGGCCGGGCAATATGGTCATCGATGGCCTGATGCGACTGCTGACGCAGGGCAAACGTCACTACGACCGGGCCGGGGCGATGGCGGCCAAGGGCTGCGTCGACGAAGCTCTTCTGAAAGAGATGCTGCGGCATTCGTTTCTGCGCCGCCGACCGCCCAAGTCGACCGGGCGGGAAGAGTTCGGGCAGCAATACTGCGAGTGGCTTCATGAGGAGGCGCGGCAACGACGGTTGCCTCGCGCGGACGTGGTCGCGACGGCCACGGCGTTTACCGCCTCGAGCATCGCTCTCGCCTACCATCGGTTTCTCCCGCGCCTGCCGGACGAGATGATCCTGTCCGGCGGCGGCGCGCACAACGCTACGCTGGTGCGGATGTTGCAGCAAGAGCTCGCGGGAGTTAGAATCCGCTCGACCGACGAGTTCGGGATTGATGTGGATGCCCGGGAGGCGGTGGCGTTTGCCATTTTAGCCTGGGCCACCGTCAAGGGGATCCCCAACAATGTCCCGTCTGCCACGGGGGCGGACGGACCCGTGGTTCTGGGAAAGATTGTGCCGGCGCGATGACGACACGCAGACGTTTGCCTACGACCGAGAAGCGTAATCCGAAGAGCGCGGATATCGATACGTTGTCCACGCGCCGGATTGTCGAATTGATCAATTCCGAGGACCGGACCGTGCCGCAGGCGGTGGCGACGCAGAGCGAGCCGATGGCGGCGGCCGTCGATCTGATCGTGGAGCGCTTCCGGCGGGGCGGGCGGCTCTTCTACGTCGGCGCGGGCACGAGCGGCCGGCTCGGCGTCCTCGACGCCTCCGAATGTCCCCCGACCTTCGGGGTGCGGCCCACGCTCGTGCAGGGCATCATCGCCGGCGGACGCGGCGCCCTGGTGCGCTCGGCCGAGGGGGCCGAGGATTTTCCGGCCGACGGGGCGGCCGCCATCGATAAGAAACGCGTCACCGAGAAAGACGTGGTTGCCGGTCTGGCCGCCTGCGGCATGACGCCGTACGTGCGCGGCGCGCTGCGCCGGGCCCGCGCGATCGGGGCCGGGACCATCTTCGTCACCTGCGCCCCCGAGGCCCTGCGGTCCGTGCGGGTCGACGTGGTCATCAATCCCGTGGTCGGCCCCGAAGTCATCACCGGCTCGACGCGGATGAAGGCGGGCACCGCCACCAAGCTCGTGCTCAATACCCTCACCACCGGCGCCATGATCAAGCTGGGCAAAGTCTACGGCAACCTCATGGTCGATCTGCGCGCGACCAACGAGAAGCTGCGCGACCGGTCCATTCGCATCGTCATGACCGTCACGGGCCTGTCGCGACAGCGAGCCCGCGCCCTGCTGCGGCGGGCTGAAGGCAAAGTCAAAGCGGCCGTCGTCATGCATTTTCGCGGCGTGGACCTCCAGGGGGCGCTGGCGATACTGGCCGAGCACGACCAGATGCTGCGACCGGCTATTGCGGAGGCGACGAAATCGGTATGACCCGGACAGACAAACGGTCCCTGTGTTTTGTGCGATGGATGCTTCTCTGCATGCTGGCGACCTTCTGCATCGCTTGCCCGGCGCCGGCGCAGGAGCCCGCGTTGTTTGCCGAATTCGTGGCATCATGTCCCTTGGATTTGCAGGCCAAGGCCCGCGCCGTGTGGGACGCGCTGGAGTCGGTGGAACCGTCCGAGACGCCCGATGTCACCGGGGCGGAGATCTCCGATAACGACCTTTTCGCTTCTGTCACCGGGCCCGGGAAAGATGCGGCCTTGGCGCGGTTGAACGAGCTGCGTGCGCAACTGGCCGCGGCTCGCGCCGAGCGCGATGAAGCTCTGCGGGCCCACGCCAAATGGGACACGTTCGCCGAGCGTCTTGAGAGCCTCGATGGCATGGGGGCCGTCTACCTGCGTTCGCTGCGGGTCGTCCACCAGCACGAGGCCCGTCTCGAAGACGCTCGCCGGCACGTTGCTTCGCTGGAGAAGGAAATCCAGTCGTGCCGCGTCGACGCTGCGCTCGGTGCGATCGCGCGGAACTTCACGGGGCGGGACTGGCTGGTGATCGTTGTCTACCTGATCCTGACGACCGTCCTGGGCGGACTGCTCGCGGGCAAGCAGGCCTCGATGAAGGACTTTTTCCTGGGCGGTCGCAAGCTGCCCTGGCCCGCCGTCTGCGGCTCGATTATCGCCACCGAGCTCTCGGCCGCCACCTTCTTGATCGCGCCGGCCCTGGTCTTCTCCGCCGGCGGTGACATGACCTATATCCAGCTTGCCGTCGGGACGATCCTGGCGCGTTTCGTCATCGGCTACTTCTTCATTCCCGTGTACTACGAGCGGGAGATCTATTCGCCGTACGAGTACATGGGCCGGCAGTTGGGCCCGCGCGTCCGCAATGTCACGACCGGCCTGTTCATGATCGGCGGCATCCTCGCCCAGGGCGCCCGCGTCTACATCGCCGCCAAGGCCCTCCAGGTTGTCACCGGCACGGATGTCACCACCTCGATCGTCATCATCGGCGCCGTCTCCATCGGCTGGACCGTCATGGGCGGCATCACGACCGTCGTGTGGACCGATGCGATTCAGTTCCTGCTCTTTGTTTTCGGGGCCGTCGCGGCCGTGGTGTTCGCCGCGGCCACCATCGACGGGGGCTTGGCCGCCATCGTTTCCGAGGCCTACCACGCCGGCAAGCTGCGGGCCGTGAACCTCAACTTCAACCCCAGGGAAGCCTATACCCTCTGGTGCGGGCTGATCGGCTTTAGCTTCCTGACGTTGTCCTCGCACGGGACCGACCAGCTTCTGGTGCAACGGTTGTTCACCTGCAAGAGCCAGCATCACGCCCGCCGGGCCATCGTCTGGTCCGGCCTGTCCCAGGTGCTGACGTATCTGCTGCTCTTCGTTGGCGCGGCGGTCTTCGTCTACTATCGGCACGTCCCGCTGACGGCGCCGGAGCAGGTCATCGTCAATGCCGACTCCATGAAGGTCTTCGCGGTCTACATCGTCGACGTGATGCCGCCGCTGCTGTCGGGGCTGCTTATGGCCGCGATCTTCGCCGCCGCCATCTCCACACTCGATTCCCTCCTGGCTGCTTTGTCACAATCCACGATTTCCATTTTCTACAAGCCATTTCTCAAGCCCGAGGCCTCCGACCGCCACTACGTGCGGGCCTCCCGCGTGATCGTCCTGATCTGGGGCGTTCTGCTGACCGCCTTCGCCATCTACTGCGACGTCCTGGCCCGCTCGTACGCCGACCTGATCCAGTTCGCCCTGGCCATGGCCGCCTACACCTACGGCGGCCTGCTGGGCGTGTTCCTGCTGGCCTTCCTGCCCACCCGGCGGGACGACCTGGGCCTGATGTGGGGCGTGCCGCTCTCGATGCTGACGGTCTTCGCCCTGAGCTGGCACCAGCCGGTCCCGCAGGGGATCGTCCTGATCGCCGGGGCGATCCTGCTCGTGCAGGCCTTTCGGCGGCTCCGGGAACACCCCGCGAAGATCCTCTATGTCGGCCTGGCCGTGCTCGTGGTCTGGCTGATCAGCATGGCCGTCGTCGGCACCACGCCCGAAGGCCGGCCCGTCTATATCACCCTGGCCTGGCCCTGGCATTTCCCCATTGGAACCGCCATGACCCTCGTCATCGGTTATCTGGTCGGCAACCCCCGCCCCGCCCAATCGCAGCGGGACCCAGCCGGCAGCTCCGAGCGTGAGCCTGCCGACGCCTAAAGCCCCGGCCCCGGCCTTCCAGCCCTGCGCGTACATATGCGCACTCGTGTCGAATCCGCAGAAGCTTGCCGATGGGCAACTCGTTGCCCATGCTGAGTTTGGAGACCGCGAGAGTTGATCCCCCTTGACAGGAACTCGGGAATCGTAGAAGAACGAGATGATAAACTCGGCAGAGAAGGACCTTGGTAGGCGACAACCACATTGGAGATGAGCACCTATGAATCGGCGCTACTTCTTGAAGCTTGCAGGCCTGGCTGGTTGTGGCTTTCTTTCGGAATGCACGAGCCAGACAACTCGTCTAAGCGAAAAAGCCGACCGACCCAATGTCGTTTTGATCATGACGGATGATCAGGGCTACGGCGACCTCCGGTGTCATGGTAATCCCATCATAAAGACCCCCAACCTCGATGCCCTCCACTCGGAAAGCGTGCGATTCACCAACTTCCACGTCAATGCGTTCTGCTCTCCCACTCGTGCTTCCCTGCTGACCGGTCGTATGTCCGACCGAACCCACGTCCGCACCACCGTTTACAGCCGGAACCATCTGAATCGTGATGAGACAACCATGGCCGAGTTTTTCAAGGCCACAGGCTACCGGACGGGACATTTCGGGAAATGGCATTTAGGCCGAAATTACCCGTATCGGCCGATTGACCGCGGTTTCGATCGATGGGTAGGACACGGAGACGGAGGAACCGGTACCTCGAGTGACTACTGGGGTAACGACAAAATGAATGATACCTACTGGCGCAACGGCAAGTGGGAAGAATTCTCCGGCTTCTGCACGGACATCTACTTCGATGAAGCGATGAAGTCCATTACCGAGACGAGGGACAAGCCCTTCTTCGTGTATCTGGCCACCAATATTCCGCACAGTCCGTGGAATGTGCCAGAGGCATGGAGGCGGCCGTACGAACGTGAAGGGACGTTGCCTGCCAGGACGGTGGATTTCTACGCCACGATATCACGCTTTGATTACAATCTGGGGCGATTGCGAAAGTCCCTTGCCGAGAGAGAATTGGACGAAAACACCATTCTCATTTACCTGACCGACAACGGCACATCAGGCGGGGACAAAGTGTTCAATGCGGGTATGCGCGGAAAGAAAGGTTCCGTGTACGAAGGGGGTCACCGCGTGCCGTGTTTCGTTCATTGGCCGGCAGGCGGGATCCATAACGGCGTGGATATCGATCGTCTCGCCAATCATTTTGATCTGCTGCCGACCCTGGTCGAATTGTGTTCGCTCGAGACTCCCACTCGCGGCCATCTCCAATTCGATGGGACGAGCCTGGCGCCGTTGATGAAAGACGTCAACGCCGACTGGCCGGACCGAACGGTCTTCATGCACGTGCAGAACGTTATGGAAACACCCGTCAAGGGGAAGAACTCGCTCGTGATGACGGAGAAATGGCGGCTGATCAATGGCGAGCAACTCTACGATATAAAGACCGATCCCGGCCAGAAACAAAACATCGCCGATGAGCACCCTGAGGTGGTTGCGAAGCTGAGACAACGGTACGAGCGGCACTGGGTTGAACTCGATATGGGCTCTCATCCTTATCCTCGCCCCATCATTGGATCCGGATTCGAGGAGGAGACGTGGCTGGCTCCCGATGGGTGGATTCGGGACAAGGCCGGCCCTCAGACATGGGACCAGAGTCATATTCGTTCGGCGTCAAATAACAGCGGTTTCTGGCCCGTTGAAATAGCCGGTGACGGTCGTTATCGATTCGATGTACGACGGTGGCCCAAAGAGTTGGACCATCCGATCAACGCCTCACTGCCGGCTGCGGAGACGGGTGATATCGATTCACAAGGTCGGCCCGTCCGGCCGGGAGAGGGCAAGGCCATCCCTGCCGAGAGAGTCCAATTGGTGGTCGGTACAGCAGAGATGGAGAAGACGATAGGCCCGAACGATGCAAGGGCGACATTTGAGGTGAAATTGCACGCAGGTCCCGTAGACGTTCGCGCATGGCTGATCGACGCCAAAGGCGGCAAACGTGGAGCGTATTACATCTACGCAAAAAAGACATCCGGGTAAAACAAGGTTGGGGGGACGAACGACCTGTCCGCCACAATACGAAACGGAATTGAAAGAGAGTGCCAAATGAATCGAAGACGATTTCTGAAACTGGCGAGCCTGGTTGGCTGCGGAGTTTTCTCGGGATGCATGACCCGGGCTGCTCGTCGAACGGCAAAAGCCGAGAGACCCAATGTCCTGTTCATTCTTATCGATGACATGGGATGGAAGGACATCGGCTGCGCCGGGAGCAGCTATTATGAAACGCCGCATATCGACCAACTGGCCTCGGAAGGAATGCGTTTCCTGAACGCGTATTCGGCGGCTCCCGTGTGCACTCCATCCCGGGGCGCCATTTTCTCCGGGAAGTATCCGGCACGAACGCAACTGACAACGGTCTTCAACGGTCCGGCCGGACCGGACGACCAGCTTCACGACAGGAGCAAGTATCGGGGGGACCGGGATCAGTACTTCGAAGCGCGTCATCGCCATGCCTTGCCGAGAAGAGAGGTCATTGCGCCCCAGGCGCTTGCTCAGGCAGGGTACAGAACCGCCTTTTTCGGAAAGTGGCATATTGGTGAATGCCCGGACTACTACCCCGAGGATCGTGGTTTCCACGTGGCCAAAGGATATCGAACGCAACAACATGGCAAAAGAAGCCATTGGATGAAGGGCTTCCAAAATGCCGCCAACCTGGACGATGCCGACGAGGACGCCTATGTGGCGGAAGTGCTGACCGCCGAATGCATCGACTTCATCAAGGCGAACAAGGACAAGCCCTGGCTGGCGGTTCTCTCACATTACCTGGTTCACTCCCCCATCGAGCCCAAGCCCGACAAACTGGCCCGTTACAGAAACAAGCCGACCACCGATCAGAACAATCCCGGATACGCGGCCATGGTTGAATCCGTAGATGACAGTGTCGGTCGTCTACTCCAAACCATCAGGGAACTGGGTCTGGAGGAGAATACCCTGGTGATATTCACGTCGGACAACGGAGGACTCACTCCGAGGAACACCTCAAACTATCCCCTCATGGGAGGCAAGAGCTTTCCGTTTGAGGCGGGCATGAAGGTCCCATTTATCGTGAAGTGGCCGGGTAAAATCAAGCCGGGCACCTCGGAGCAACGCGTCATTGGCATGGATATCTATCCCACGATGCTGGGAGCGGCCGGTCTGCCGTTGCGCCCGGAGCAACATGTCGACGGACTGGATCTGATGCCTGTGTTGACACAGGACGCGACGTTGAAGCGGCGCCCGATTGTCTTTTATTTCCCCCACTACACGCACGCAACCGGGCCGTTTTCCGCCCTCATTGAGGACGACTGGAAACTGATACGGTTCTACAATGATGAGCACGGCGCCTATCTGCTTTATAACCTGGCCGTCGATCCCGAGGAGCAGAACAACCTGGCAGCTACCAACGTGCAGATGCGAAGCAAGCTGAGCCGCCGCCTGGATACTCTGTTGCGAGAAATGAAGGCAGAAATGCCCACGATAAACCCCGCCTTCGATCCCAACAAAAGATCAAGACGGCAGAACCTCGAGACTACGAAGACCCTTGCCGAAAAGGAACGTCGCATGTTTGAAGCGCGCCTGAGACAATAACTACGGATCACGCTCGTTCAGGCATGAGCTACGGCTCGAAAGGAGCCACCATCGGCGCGGCCTTTCGTGTTATCATCTCGTCGAAGACTTCGATTTCCGACAGCCCCATGCCCCGGCCCTGCAGCGGCGTGAAGACAAACCGAACGTATCTGCCGGAAAGTGATTGCTCGAACGGCAGGGGGTACGAATAGGCCAGGCGTCCGCCAGCCGGCAGATGCGCGTATTGGGGGCTGTCATCGTGTTCCCAGGGTTCATAGTCACCAGGCGGTTGCCAGAGGTTGTTGTGTTCGATCTTCCCCGCGGACAACCAGATCTTACCCCTGGTCGAGACGGCCACGTCGATTCGACCGGGGTGACAATATTTCTCGTTCGGCTGATGCGTGCTTACGCGCACGCCGCCGAGGGTGCGTATGTCGCCAAGATCGACCGTCACCGTCAACGGATCCCCCGGCGACCACATGGCCGTGGCGGCCTGGACTTTGTCGGATGTGGTGTATTCGGTGGGTGCTATTATCTTGCCGTTCGTCAGTTCGCCGCCACTGTCGGAGTTCCGTGATATGCGGCTCGACGGACGACTGACTGTGTATGCCTTGCCGCACGCCAGATTCGTGCCCCGGGAGTAGACGAGTGTCTCGGGCTCAGCCCCCGGTCCCACGTCCTCGCCGTCACTGTAGCCATACACCGTCGACCGGGTCTGCGGACCCTTACGCTGGAGATTCATGCGGACCCAGTTCATCGTTGGGTCCCGAAAGCCGGCCACGTTGATAGCATACGCGTGCGGGAGCGAAGTAACCAACTCGGTGTGTGACCTCGTGACGTCACCGGTGTCACGGTGTTCCGTCCAGTTGTAGGTGATCTCTATCGGCTGGAATCCAGCATCGCGGGCGCGGTGCTCGACCTGCATGAGAATGTCCTGAATCCCAGGCATGCCGTAAGTGGCCGCTCCGCCGCGACAGAGGAACGATGTCTTGAAGTATATTTGCCTGGTCCCGGCGGCTTCCTCGGCCTCCAGGACGTGCAGAACTTGTTTGTCGAAAGGGCTGTCGCCGTCGGATTTGCGGTAAAACTCCGTGAAGTCGTCGCCGTCGAAGGAGTACGAGAGGCCGACGCTATGAGCGGGCGATCGGTTCGTGACGACGGCTCCGAGCGCCGCGCCCACAATGTCCGTCGGCGTCTCCACGCGCCAGAGTGCTTCGCAGACAGCGCCATTGACGGCGGCCCCCAGCGTGGCCTTGTACATGCCGTCGGGTTTGTCATCGGTGTAAATATTCTCCGCTTTGTGAACGGTAGCCTGATACAAATTCCCGTGCAGGGGCGGCCACAACACCGTCGTATCGACCTGCCGACCGGCCGACAGACGCAGGCGGTTGGCCCCCAGGGTCATTTTGGGCAGCGTACGCCGGTTCAACTGCGTGACCGTTGCAAACTCCAGGGTGTCAATGCCCACGTCGGCGGGGTGACCCTTAGCCAGCATCTCGATCTTAACCAGGCATTCGGTCACGCCGGCCACTTCATCGCGCAACCGAACCTCGGCCCCGTGAGGGCCGATGTCATCGCTTTGCCAAAGCGGCGTCCAGTCGATGCCCGCATGCCGCGAGACAAGGATTCGGAGGACATCATCGGCACCTCGTCTGAGCCGGGCGGTTATTCGCATGGAGGTAATCACGTTGGCCGCGGAGACCTTGAACACGACATGGGCCGGCCGGTTGCCACCGGCCGGATGAATCGCCGGAGCCGGACTGCGCTCAGGGGGAATCTCGATCCCGTCGTAGTCAAAGAGCAGGTTTCGGCAATCGGTGGAGTTCAGGTCGGGCTTGAATACCCAGACGCCGTTGCCGCGGATGTTGTGCAAATCATGATGGGTGTCGGGGTCCTTGCCCTTTAGGGGGCGGTAGTAGTCTCGATCATCGGTGCCACCGGCGAGATGGCTGTCAGCGGCGCTCATCGGGCGCCAGTAACGCGTGTACGATTGGCCCGGACCCAGGTTCAGTATATAGCGCCGGCCGTAGCGGGCGTGAAGCGTGTACCGGTCGACGGAGAATCCGTCCGTGTACGATGCAGCGCCGTTGGCAAGAGTCCGGTCGTAACCCACGGGATTGTCGCTGCAGCTTCGCCACCCGTCGGGGCCGCGATGTGTGATGCACTGGGGCGCGCCGTGGTAGTAATAGTAGTAGCCCGGCTCGCTCCGGCCGCCGGAGAACGCACCGGAGTGGGCGGTCCTGATTTCTTCGCAACTCGCCACCACGCCCGCGTCGTTGTAACAGAAAAAACTCATGGACGAATCGAAGAGATGCCAGTTCTCTCCCCCGTCCCACGAAACCTCGCTGACCGTGTGATCGCCGAGTTGAATATACCTGGCCTGATAACCCAGTCGCAGCCAACTGGCTATGTTGAGACCGGAGATAACGCCGCAATTCATCGTTCCATACGAATTGTAGTGCAGGATCGGATCCCAGATCAGCCGACCATCTTCCGTGGAGTTGCTCGTCTGTCGTCGGCTGCGTCTGCCCCATCGCCACACGGCAATGCACTTGTTCTGCGGTGTCTCCAGGTGTCCGGTGACACTACGCACGAACGAGTCGATATCCGTGTAGTCCGGAGTGTTGTCCGTGACCAGCCGAAGATTGTACACCGCCGCATCGACACCCGGGCCCCAGCTCATGGCGATCAGAAGGACCATGAATCTCGATGCCATCCGCCTGTCGTCCGGTGTTCTCATGAGCGGTTCCAATTCGGATTCAGCATTTCGTTTCCCGAGAGGCCGTCGGATGCTATGGCAGGCAATGCTACCGAAATGGCACGCCCGAAGTCAAGCGCGTTACAAGACTCTCCGGCAAGTACGCGTTGGTTATCTCAAGCCTTCTTCGGATTCGGGTGGATCTTCCGCGAACATAGCCTACCGATCAACTCAGCCAAGGGAGGCTGCTCCGTGAGCGCCTTGCTCTATAGAGACGTATCGCTTATCTTTCTGTCATTCGTATTGGAAACCTTTAATTCAAGTTGGGAGGTTTGTAGGATGGGGAGACGATGGGCGTTTCTGCTGTGGTTGTCTGTTTGTATCTGTTCGGTGGGGGCGGTTCCGGCATGCGCGGAGGAGTCGGCGGGGGTCTTGTTCGAGAAGCTGCTGCGGGTGCCGCAACGGGTGCAGCTGCTTCAGACTTCGTCGCACAACAAGACGGGGAACAACTGGGACGAGTACTGGCCTCAGTACGTGGACGCCAACGGCGAGGAAGTGCTGTTCGACGTGAGAGGCCCGGGCTGCGTCCGGAGCATGTGGGGCACCAACTTCGACCCGAACGCCGTGATCAAGTTCTATTTCGACGGCGCGACGACGCCTCGCTACCAGAGCAAGATCGTGGACTTTTACAAAGGCGTCCTTCCCGAATTTCCGACGCCGCTGGTCTCGTACGAGCGGCGGGGCAAATACGGTGACAATCCCTTCGCGGGCAACGCGTTCGCCCCGATCCCCTTCGAGGAATCCCTCAAGATCACAGTGCAGGGCACGGCCCACTTCTACCACATCCTCTACGAGACGTACGCCGCGAGCGGGTCGGATGCATCCGTTGCCGATCGGCAAGAGCGATCCGCGTTGTTGGCCGCCTTCTCCGGCAACGTGCAAACGCCCACCGACGGGCTCGAGCGCATCGAGTTCGCGATGGAGGACGGGCTTCATGCCGGCCGGGACGTCGTGATCTACTCGGCCAAGGATACCGCTGGCGTCATTCGCGAGATCACGCTGGAAGGCGATGGCTCGGAGGACTTCTTCCAGCGCAATCACATTCGCATGAAATGGGATTCGGCCCCGCGCTTTCAGGTCCTCGCGCCGATTGGCATGTTCTTCGGCACCGCCGTCCGCGCCAACGACATGCGGAGTCTGCCGCTGGAGGTGGAGAAACTGGCGGACGGGCGGGTGCGCCTGCGCTGCCGGTTTCCCATGGCGTTTTGGAAAGACGCCGAGATTACCATCGCCAACCGCTGTCAGCGGACGATGGCGCCCGTGAAGGCCACGCTTCTGGTCGGTCCCAATCCGATCCCGCGCGAGGAGGGCACGTATTTCACGACGATGTATCAGGAGGGCCAGACCATCTACGGCCACGACTGGCTGCTCTTCGAGGGTAGCGGCTGCGGCTGGTACGCCGGGACCGTCCAATCCATGCAGGGACAGCACTACTGCGAGGGCGACGAGCATTTCTATCTCGACGGCGCAATCTCGCCCCAGATCAACGGCACCGGCAGCGAGGATTACTACCTCTGCTGCTTCTGGCCCAATCAGGACTTCGACATGCCCTTCGGCTGCGTTGCGGGCGACATCGCCATCGAGGGAGGCGGCTACTACTTCGGCTCCTACAACGAGCCGAGCAGCTACAGCCGCTATCATCTGGAGGCGCCGATTCCCTTCTACGCGGGCATTACCGCCAAGATCCAGCACGGCGGGCTCAGCCACATCCTGAGTCGCTACCGCAGTCTCGCCTTCGTGTATTTCAGCCACCGCGCGCGCCTGACCCGGACCGATTTCCTCGACGTGGGAAAGCCCCAGAGCGAGAAGGCCCACGGGTACGCCTGCATGGGACCATCCACCGTCCGCCGGCTTCAATCCCATCCCGAAGGCGATTCTTTTGAGACTTCCTGGGGCGAGGACGGCCGCTACCATGAAGGCGGCACGGTGAGCTTCACCGTGGCCGTCGATGCGGAGAACCGGGGCGTGCGCATGCGCCGGCGCCTGGACCAGGAGGTCCCGTGCCAGGGCGCAAAGGTATTTGTGGACGGGACGTACGCCGGCACGTGGTACTGGGGCTACCGCAACGAACACTTGCGCTGGTACGATCAGGACTTCGATATCGCCCCCGGGCTCACCGCCGGAAAATCCGCCCTCGATATCCGTCTCGAACTGCAGCCGCGAACCCGCATCCGAATTCCGGAGTCGTCGTCGAAACTTCTTCAGCCTTCCGTGACCTTCACCGATTTCTCTTACACCATTTTCTGCTTCGAATAGGAGCAACGAAAGACGCTTCGATTTGCCTGGCCTTGCCTGCTGCGGAGGATTGCAGTACCGTATGCGAAGGCGCGATCGCATGCGCGGCGCCTGTCTGTCTCTTACGATGGCAATGGGAGAAGTGACGAATGGCAAGAGCATACGGAGCGGCCGGCGTGGCATTCGTGCTGGCGATATTGATCGGTGGCGCCGCCGCGGCACCCGTGGATTCGCAGGGGCGGCCCTTGATTCGCAAACTCGGGACCATTGACTGCGACCTGGTGGAGACCACGCCCATCGTGTTCCGGGGGAAGCTCTATCGCTGCGAGTGGGTACGCACCAGCTACGCGGGCAACGAGCTCGGCGAGAACTACTCCCGCCTGGTCGATGTCGCCACGGGCGAGCCGACGGCGCCGTTCGCGCGGGGGTACGTCTTCTCCAGTGCGTTCGTCGACGGCGACACCGTCTACGTCACCGGCACGAGCACGGAGCAGGGCTGGACCGGCCAACGGGTCGAGATGTTCGCCTCGAAGGACCTCAAGCAGTGGCGGAACTGGACCGCCCTGGATCTGGACGGCTTTGGCATCTGCAACACCTCGATCTGCAAGGCGGCGGACCGGTACGTCATGATGTTCGAGATCCACAAGCCCAAAGAGCAGGCGGGTACGGCCTTTACCGCGCGGTTCGCCACCTCCAAAGACCTGCGGAAGTGGAAGCTGACCGGGCCGGAGTGTGTCTATGCGAAAGACCGCTACTCGGCGCCGCATTGCCTGCGCTATCTGGACGGCTACTTCTATGATTTCTATCTGGAGGCCCACGACGGTTACGAAATGCGCGTCGTCCGGTCCAGAGACCTGATCCATTGGGTCGCGAGCCCCCTGAACCCCGTCCTGAAGGCCTCGCCCGAGGACAAGCAGATCGCCAATGAGAAACTCACCGCCGAGCAACGCCGGCGCATCGCCGAGGCCCGCGACATCAACAATTCCGATATCGATTTCTGCCCGTTCAACGGCCGGCTCGTCATCAACTATTCCTGGGGCAACCAGCAAGGCAAAGAATTCCTCGCCGAAGCCGTCTACGACGGGACGGTCGAAGAGTTCCTGAGAGGCTGGTTTCCCCCGGAGAGGTCACGATCTGGAACAGAAGGTACGAAAGGGGCCGAGCCTGTGACGTTGCTGGAGAAGGCGCGGGGGCGGGTGGACGATCTTCGGTTCGGGTGCTATGCGACGTCGCGACAGGTCGAGCAGATGGCCACCGAGGAGGACTTTCGGGCGCGGGCGTGGGACGTCATCGAGCGGATGGGGATCACGAAGGTGTACCTGGAAGTCTATCGCGGCGGGCACGTCGTTTCGCCCGAGCGACTCGTCTTCGTGCGCGACTGGCTCACGCAGCGCGACATCGCGGTGGCCGGGGGGATTGCCACCGTGCCGGGCGGGGACGTCGGCGTGCGGCAGGAAGGGCCGCTGGGCTGGCTCAACTGGCAAAACGCCAAGACGCAGCGGGATCTGAAGCGGATCATGCGCATGGCCGCACCGATCTTCGATACGTTCATCGTCGATGATTTTCTCTGCACCGGCGATGTCGGCGCCGAATCGGAGCAGGCCAGAGCCAGTCGTTCCTGGGGACAGTACCGCCGGGCGCTGCTGACCGAGCTGGCGCGGTCGATCTTTGTCGAGCCGGCCAAAGAGGCCAACCCCGACATTACCATGATCGTCAAGTACCCCCAGTGGTACGACCGGTTCCACCTGTTCGGGTACGATACCGAGACGTTTCCCCGGATCTTCGATCGCGTCTGGGTGGGCACGGAGACGCGCGGTCGCAACACGCAGCGGTTCGGCTTCGTCCAGCCCTACGAGGGGTTCGTCAATTATCGCTGGCTGGCCGGTATCGCGGGCGGCAAGATCGGCGGCGCCTGGTTCGATCACGGCGACTGTAGCGAGCACGATTTCCTCGACCAGGCGTACACCAGCGTCCTGGCCGGGGCGCCGGAACTGGTTTTCTTCAACCTGGGCGACGTCATGGCGGGGCATCCCGATCACGCGCAGGTCGCGGCGGACTTTGACCGGCTCGCCGACTTAGCCGCTTTCGTTCGCGCGCACCCGGTGGTGGGCGTGCCCGCGTACAAACCGCCGAACAGCGATCCCGCCGGCGACATGTATCTGATGGATTTCCTCGGCATGCTGGGCATTCCGCTGGTTCCGGTGCACGAGTTTCCCGAGGACGCGCCGATGGTCTTCCTCCCGGCCCAGGCGGCGGCCGACCCCGATCTTCCGGCGCGCATGAAGGAGGCGTGGGCGAGTGGCACGAGTGCGGTTGTCACGACGAATCTTTTCCTCGCGTTGCCCGAGGTCCCGAAGCTCGCCCGCACGCTGGGCGTCGATCCGGACCTGAAGTCGAGCCCGCTTCGTGCGGCGTTGCAGGCGTCCGACTCGACCACGCAGGGGGACGCGATGATCGATCTGGAGGTCCCCATCGAGGCCCGAAGCGGCGACGTGACGTGCAGCGCCGACGGCAAGGAATTGACGTTGCTGCGTACGGTGGCAAAGCCTGAGAAGCGCGTTTCGCTGCTCAATACGCATACGTACAGCCAGGCGGATTTCGACGCGGTGGGCGAGGTGCTGCTGTGCCCCCGGCCGCTGGGCCTGCTCTCGATGCAGGGGGCCGCACTTTCGGAACTGCGGGCGGCGTTTCGCAGCGCGGACGCGCCGATCTTCGCAGGGCCCGCCGGCGTGACCTATCATCCGTTCGCTGCTGCGGGGCAGGGCGGTTGTGTCGTGCAG
>JAFGCA010000726.1 GCA_016932895.1 Sedimentisphaerales bacterium
CCCAGGTGCAGGGCGGCCGTTACGTTCGGCGGCGGAATGACGATGGTGAACGCCTTGGGTTCACCCGTCGGGCCCCCGGGCTCGGCGTGGAAATAGGCGCCGGATTCCCACAGCGCCCCCACTCGGGCCTCGATGGTCTTCGGATCGTACACCTTGGACAACTGCTCGGTCATGACGTATCCAACTCAACGGCGATCATAAAAAAATCCGGCAGACGCGCGCCTGCCGGATGCATGGTACTCTCGAAATGCGATTGTGTAAAGGGTCCGCTGCCGCCGCCGTCAGACCCCGTCGATCGACGACAAACCGATCAGTCCATATTCATGGTCATCAGGAACTCGGCGTTGGTTCGGGTCTTGGCCAGGCGGCTCTTCAGGAGTTCGACGGCCTCGACGGGATTCATGTCGCTCAGCACTCTGCGGAGACGGTAGACCAACTCCAGCTCCTTCGGATCGAGCAGCAGCTCCTCGCGGCGCGTTCCGCTGCGGCTGATGTCAATGGCCGGGTAGACGCGTCGATCGACGAGCCGCCGATCCAGGTGCAGCTCCATGTTGCCGGTCGCTTTGAACTCCTCGAAGATGACTTCATCCATCTTGGAGCCGGTGTCGATCAGGGCGGTGGCGAAGATGCTCAGCGAGCCGCCTTCCTCGACGTTGCGAGCGGCGCCGAAGAACTTCTTCGGCATCTGCATGGCGCCGGCGTCTACACCACCGGTCAGGATGCGGCCGGAGTGAGGGGTCTCATTGTTATAGGCGCGGGCCAGACGCGTGATCGAGTCCAGGAGGATGACAACGTCCTGGCCGTACTCGATCAGACGCTTCGCCTTTTCGATCACGACCTCGGCGACCTGGCAATGGCGCGAGGCGGGCTCGTCGAACGTCGAGCTGATGACCTCGACGTGCTCGCCGGTTTTGCGTTCCATTTCGGTGACTTCTTCCGGCCGCTCGTCGATCAGCAGGATGATCAGCTTGACTTCGGGATGGTTCGTCGTAATGGCGTTGGCCATCTTCTGCAGGAGGATGGTCTTGCCCGTGCGCGGCGGCGCCACGATCAGGCCGCGCTGCCCCTTGCCCACCGGCGTCACGATGTCGATAATCCGCATGTTCAGCTCTTCCGTGGTCGTTTCCATGATGAAACGATTCTCGGGGTGCAGCGGCGTGAGATCGCTGAAAACGATCTTGTCGGCGAGTAAATCGGGATTTTCGTAATTGATCGCTTCCACCCGCAACAGGGCGAAGTATTTCTCCGAGTCCTTGGGCGGACGAATCTGTCCGGAAACGATGTTGCCGGTGCGCAAGCCAAATCGCCGAATTTGTGACGGGGAAACGTAGATGTCGTCGGAGGAGGAGAGGTAATTATAGTCGGGATTCCGCAGGAAACCGTATCCATCCGGCAGAACTTCCAGGACGCCCTCGCCGTACATCAGGCCGCTCTGACGGATACGCTCCTTCAGGATGCGAAAGATCAAATCCTGCTTCTTCAGCGCGCTGTACTCGGTGAGGCCCTCGCGCTTGGCCATCTCGTGCAGCTCGGCTACGGTGAGCCTCTGGAGATCCGTCAGGTACAGGTTGCCCTTCTTGATGCGCTCGTATTTCGCGTGCGTGGACTCTTCCTCAGTGAGCTCGCCGTTCTCAACAGCCTCCGGATCCTCCACCGGCTCGTCGAAGGTGGCGGTGGCAGTCGATACGGACTCCTCCGTCTGCTCGACGACGGTCTTGGCGGCAGCCGTTCTCTTTTTGGTCTTCTTTTTCTTCTTCTTGGTTGTTTTGGCCTTAGCCATAACTGCTCCTTCTTTACGTTACGCGAGTTCCGCTGTCACCCTTGCCTCAGTACGTGCAGGTGTGAACGGTACCCCACAGATGCGGGCCGCATGCCCGTCGTCTCATGTGAACAGCCTTCTCTTCGTGGTTCAGCAAGATCGGAGTCCTGAGTCGCACCGCTCCGGAGATGTCGCTCGAGGAGAATCCAATAAGAAGCGTAACTTCCTACAGAACCACACTAACTATTCTTAGTTATGTCAGAGAAGATCTTCTTGATTTGCCTGACTAAAGTCGAGAAGTCAGAATTGTTGTCAATGGTATTATCGGCCAGCCTTTTCTTTCTGTCCAGGGAAATCTGAAAATTTTCGCGAATTTTGATCTCCCGTTCGCTCACTTGCCCTTTGCATTTGGCCCGGTGCACCCTGCGGGTGCGATCACAGTCCACAAAGACGATTCTATTGCAGCGGCCCGCCCAGCCGACTTCCACGAGCAGCGGCATATCCAGCACAATCGCTTTGAGGCCCGGATTGCTCTGGTAGTGTTCGATCAACTCCTCGGTTCGCTCAAGCACGCGCGGATGGACGACGTCGTTGAGCCGTTGGAGTTGTGCGGCATCGGCAAATACAATCCGCGCCAGCTTCGCCCGGTCAATCGTGCCGGACGCGCTCAGTATCTCCGGGCCAAAAAGGCGGACAAGCTCATCCCGGACGGAATTCTCCTCCAGCAGATCGTGAGCCATTTTGTCGGCATCAATCACCGCACATCCCAGCTTTGCAAGCTGCGCTGCGACGGTGCTCTTTCCGGAGGCGATACCGCCGATGACCGCAATCAATGGCTTTTTCGTCGGATTGCCCACCGTTCAGCCGCGTGGCCACCCACTCCCGAATTCCTGACGTATTCTACTGTCTTTGTACGCAGATGTCAAGTCGTTACCGGAGGATTCTGGAATAATTTCTGCTTTCTCATCGGCCTGCCCGGCGTACGGTTGACCGCGGTTCACTGTCGCAACTGTCTGCGGATGGCCTCGATCTCTTCGTCGGGAACTTGCACGCCGAGCTTCTGAGCGAGGTCGATATGCTTCCAGGCAAGCTCGTATTTCTGGAGGCGGTAGAAGCCATACGCCAGCCCATGGTGCGCGTCGCCAATTTGGGGGCTGAGCTTGACGGTCCGGAGGTAGGCTTCGACGGCGCTCTCGAAATTGCCTTGATTGGAATACGCCGAGCCAAGGTTGAAGAGTATCCAGGCATCATTGGGCTTGACGACGGCGGCCTTCTGATACTGCCGGATGGCCAAGTCATACTCTTTCAGGGCGAAGTAGGCGTTTCCCAGGTTTACCAGGGCCGCAAGCATGTCATCGTCGACGCGCAGGGCTTCCTTATAGGCGTGGATTTCGTCGGCGGTGCGGCCCTGTTCTCGGAAGCAGAGGCCCAGGCCGTAATAGGCCTCGGCGAGATCCGGCCGAAAGTTCAGGGCGGCGCGAAACTCACGGGCCGCCTTGTTGTAATCGCCGATGCGGTAGTAGACGTCGGCGAGCTGATTGTGCAGTAGCGCATCGGTCGGATCAAGCGTGATGGCCTGGCTCAAGTAGGACAGGGCGTCGCCGTACTCTTCCTGACGCGTGTACGCCAGGGCCAGATTGCGGTACGCATCCGTGAAATTCGGGTCGCGATCCAGGGAACGCAAGTAAGACAATTCCGCGTCATCGACGCGATCCAGGTCCATGTAGGCGTTGCCCAAATTGTTATACGTCTTCGGGTCGTTTGGATTCAGTTGCAGCGCGGCCCGGTATTGCCGGATCGCATCGTCCGGGCGACCCTTCTGGAGATAAATGTTGCCCAAGTTGGCGCGCGACTCCGACAGTGTGGGATTGATCGCCACGGCCCGTTCGAGGGCAAGCATCGCGGTGTCCCTGGCGCCGGCGTCGTTGTAGACGTTCCCGAGGTTGTTGAAGAAGCAGCCCAGCGTTTGTCGCTTGGTAAGATTTTTCATGTAGATGACGTCGTGACCGTTGTCCGGCACGTTGAACTTCACCATGTAGTGGTCGTCCGGGGGGCTGGCGCCGTTGCTGGTGGTCTCGATGTTGAAGCGAACGTTTCCCGAGTCGTAGCGAACGAAGAAATGCCCGGGAACGACGACACCGTACAGCTCCAGTCCCAGGCGCTCGGCCAAAGCCAGATAGAGGATGGAGAGACTCAGACAGTAGCCCTGGCGATTGTCCATGACCGAGTGAAGAAAAAGATCATTGGGATCGTTCGCGTGCGAGATTGTTTTGTAGCCCAGTTCGTTGAACAGGTAGTCATTAATGATCGGGACGGCACGAAAGCCCATGCGGAGCCGCTGCTGGCGCACCCGGTCACGAATCTCCAGCGCCATGGCGTCCAACTGCTCCAGATAACGCCGTCCCAGCACCAGATCGCTCCAGTACTCCGAGGCGATGAGGGTGGCGGTCGCCAGATCGAGCTCGTCGTCGCGCAGACGCAGGACCTGATCCAGGGAACGCACGTACAAGCCGGCCTTGCCCGCATTGGCAAGTCCCCGGCTCTGTCCCCGGACGGAGCCGAGAGACAGGAATGTGACGATGGTAAGAATTGCCAGGATTCTTTTCATTTGTCGTTCACTACCGTGTATTTCCTCGAGTGGGTCACCCGTGCCCTCACTGCGGCCGGGGTTCAGTCGTGACCTCCGGATCTTCGTGTAAAGTGCTTTTTATACGCTTTTTATCGTCCGGGAGTTCTCCGCCCTTGAGGCTTTCTCGCAGCCCGTGGGAGGAATCGCACCTGGAAGGCGATTACTTCTTGTATAATTGTAGCGGCCTGCGTAGTCTATGGAAAGGAAATTCAGCTTGATAGGAGCAGAGTATGGACACGAATGGGATGGTGTATTCCCCACGGCCGGGGAACCCGTGGACGGGAAAACGCCGGGCGCGTGTCGCCATGGCCGTAGCGGTCGTTTTACTGCTTGGAGGTCTGCTCGAAACGGGATGCCGATCGTCCGCTCCCTCGGAGCAGGACGCAGCGGCATGCCAGGCTGAGGACGAAGGGACGCCGAGGGAAACCGCGCCCACCCCTGCGCCCGAGGCGGCGGCTGCCCCGGAGAAGGAACCGGCCGAAGCGGCGGCATCTGCCCTGGACGTCGGCGCCGAGATCAGCCTCTTCGACGGCAAAACGCTGGGCCAGTGGAAGATCACCGATTTTGGCGGGCAGGGCGACGTCTACGTCAAGGACGGAGCCATCCACATGGCAATGGGCAGCTGCACCACGGGGATCACGTGGACCGGGCCGGTCGTGCGGATGAACTACGAGATTACGCTCGAAGCCATGCGCGTGGAAGGCAACGACTTCTTCTGCGCCCTGACGTTTCCCGTGGCGGACAAGCCCTGTACGCTCGTGCTGGGCGGCTGGGGCGGCACCGTGTGCGGCTTGTCGAATATTGACTTCTACGACGCTTCCGAGAATGAGACCACACGCATCGTCGGTTTTGACAATGGGCAATGGTACCATGTGAAGCTGCGCGTCGTGCCGAATCGCATTCAAGCCTGGCTCGACGGTGACGAGCTCGTGGACGTGGACACGACGGGGCGCAATATCGACATCCGCCCCGAAGTGGATTTGTCACAGCCGCTCGGGGTGGCCACCTGGGTAACCACCGGGGCGGTGCGCAACATTCGCCTCAAGAAGCTGCCGGCGGAAGTCGAGTAGTTCCCGCAGCGGCAGGCGGTCTTGGTCGCCCCGGGGCATCTGGTTGTCTCCTCACTGGCCCATTGAATCCATCGGGGCCGACGGCGTGACGGCACGGCCCCGGAAGAGGTCGATCCGCGTCCAGCGTTTGCTCAGAAAACGCCAGCGATTGGCCAGACCGACGGTGACAATGCTCAACGCTGCCACGATCCATGGCCCCAGCGCTCCGAGGGAGGGGACAAACCGGGCGACCAGCAGGCCCCCGACGCCCAAGATGCCGAGGGCGCCGACGCCGGAGATGAATGCGAGCCAGCGGGTATCGCCGGCGCCGCGCAACGCCCCACCATAGACAATCCGCGCCGCATAGAACATCTGGTAAATCGCCGCGCAGATCAACATCCGGGTGCCGATCTCGATCACCTCCGGATCTTTGGACCAGAACACCATGAGCGCGTCGCGCAGAAACAAGAAACACGCGCCGACGAGCCCCATGTAGACCAGGGCCACTTTCAAACTGAGATGCGTCTGTTTGAGGGCGGAGTCTTTTCTGCCGGCTCCGATCTCCTTGCCGACGGCGGCGGTCAGGGCCGTGGAGATTCCGACGATGGGCATGGCCGATACGTTCGTGTAGGAAAGGACCGCGCTGGTCGCGGCCAGCGACTCCTTGCCGAACCGTCCGACCAGTGCGAAGAGGATCACTCCCCACACGGCGACGTTGACCATCAAACCGATGCCGGCCGGCAAACCCACACCGAGCAGATCGCGCATCTTGCGGGTATCCAGGAACCAGGCTCGTCTGGATTGGAACTGCCGGTGGACCGGCCCGCTGAGAAAGAAACTGATGTTGATGACAGCGGCTGCTCCGATTCCAATGAAGGTGCCCCAGGCCGCCCCGGCGATGCCCAGGGCGGGGAAACCGAACTTGCCGAAGATCAGGGCATAGTTGGCCAGGACGTTGATCACCTGTCCGCAGAGGGACGAGCACATGGTGATAAGAGGTTTGTGAATCCCCATGAAGAACTGATTGCTGGACCAGTTGATCACCGCCGCGATGTGCGCGTAGAGCATGATGCGCAGGTAAACGACTTCCAACTCGGCCACTGGTGCCGGCTGGCCCATCAGCCGAAAGATCAGCGGGGCCAGAGGGGACATGACGGCGACCACCACCAGAAAATACGTCAACCCCATGTACAGCATTTGCCAGAAGTAGTTGGCGCATCGGGCCTTTTCGCCTCGGCCCAGGCTCTGGCTGACGAAGGTGTTGAGGCTGGTGATCGCCCCCAGGGCAAATCCTCCCGGCAGAAAACTGACAAACCCGGCCGGCAGGACCGCCGCCAGGGCATCGGTGCCGAGCCGCGAGACCATGAAGCGGTCCACGAACTGCATGATCGTGAAGGAAACCGTCGAAACGACCATGGGACCGGAGAGCTTCAGCATGTAGAGCAGCGAAGTCTCGTCGTCGGGATAATCCCCGCGTATGAGGGTCGGTTCTGACGTCATCAAGCCCCTTGCGTGCCCAGCCCCAGCTTCTCCAGCAGAGTCTCCGATGAGATTCCCTTCACCTGAACCCGTTTGACCGGGCTTGTTTGCCCGGCCGTGATGTGGACGGCGTTTTTCTTGACCCCCAGCCGTTTGGCCAGGAAAGCGACGAGACACTGATTGGCCTTGCCCCGTTCCGGTGCGGCGGCGACCTTGATTTTGATCATGTCGTCGAGCAGGCCGGCTACGGCGGTCCGGCTGCTGCCCGGGACGATCTTGGCCGTGAACGTTACGCCGGCCGCATCTGCCTGAATCGTCGGCTTACACATACAGGGTAATTGCCCGGTCGGCGCATATGTTACACCGCTTCGACACTGCGGCAGGAGAAACAGCTATACTTCTGCGGTGGTTACTCAACGTTTTCCCGTAAATTGGCACCGATCGCCGATTGCACGTATTTCTCAATTTGCTCGGCCAGCTCGCCCAGTGACGGCAGTTGGAAGTCTTCGTAGAAGCCGGCGAGGAATTCGCCGCTCAGGGCCTTCTTGAAGATCCTCACGCGGATCACAGAGGGCTGGTCCGAACCCCGGCTGAAATCACTGTCGCGATGCTCGGTCAGCTCCACGCGCCAGTCTTCGCTGATAAAGACCATGCACTTGCCGGTGAACACGGCCGTGGGAAAATAATCTCGTAACAGCTTGAGAGTTTCCATCTTGTTCCCAACCCATCCAGTTGCTTTTCGGGGTCTTTGGTCCTGTTGCGGCACTACGGCTTCTTCGGCGGCCCGAACGGCGTTACGTCCCCCCGTAAGACCACCGAATGTCGTTCCCAGGCGTCCATCGTCCGTTTCAAATTGTCATGAACGTCGCCGCCGATGCCGTAGCCTTGAAATCCGATGGGGCCGGTGTATCCGGCGTCGTTCAGGGTCGTCAGGAACCTTTTGATGTCGAACGTACCACGGTCGAGCGTTTGAATCAAGCTCTTCCAGTCCTGTCCGTCGCTGTCGGCGCCGTTGATGTTCACCAGGAAGAGACGCGGCATGGCAGCCTTGATCAGCGGCCCGCACTGCGTCTCGTCGCTGACCCGAAGCCAATGGCACAGGTTGAAGATGACCCCGACATTGATGCGATCGACCTTGTCGGCAACGCGCACGGCATCCTCCGTACGTTCGAGCCAGTGGTTGTGGTGCGGATACAGGGCGAGGCGGACTTTGTGCCGGGCGGCGGCCTCGGCCAGCTCGGTGATGATCTCGACGGCGCGGGGATCGCCGTCCGGAGAGGAACATGGTTGTTTTCCGCTCTGGCCGAACAGCCAGATTACCGTGTTGCGTCCTTCGAGAGCCTTGAAGGCATCGAGCAGGGACGGGTCGTAGGGCCGCTGGTCCGGATCGATGTTGACTCCGGTGTAGATGCCGAAAAGCTCAAGCCCGCGCGCATCCAGTTCGCGCAGCATTTCGAGCAGCGTATCGCATCCCGTGTAGGCGGCGCCGATGCCGGCGTAGCCGAGTTCCTTGAGCATCTCGGCCTGCTCAGCGGCCGTCGGATGGTTTGCGTCTTTGGTGGCGGTATCGAGGGCAAAGAAAGGGTTGGGGCCGGCCGGCGCCAGCCAGATGTTGCGGTACGCCACCGGTCCGTGATCGCCCTGAAACATCAGCGGGCCCGCAGGTTTCTCTTCGCCGTACGCGCCGGCGCGCGTCGGCCCGGTCAGCTCGACGTCGCGGTGCACGATAACGCCGTTGTGGACGATCTTCTCGAAGCGGGCGTTGGTGATCTTGCGACCGCTCTCGTCGAAGCGCGGTGCCCGAAAGACCACGTCGAACGTTTGCCATTGTCCCGGCGCTCGCGAAACGTTGACCCGCGGGGCATGTCCCTCGAATCCTTTGGGCGTCTTGTTCTCGTCCCAGCGCTGATAGATGCCGCCGCACTCGATGCCCGGATAGGCGGACTCCTTCTGCCAGCTATCGAACACCTGCACCTCGTAGCGGCCCATGAAATACGCGCCGGAGTTGGAATCCTTGGCAACCATGAACTCGATGTGGGCGCGGACGTCGCCAAATTCCTGCTTGCTCAAGAGATGCTTCGTCCGCCCGGCCGGTCCGTTGAGCATCGCACCACTGCCAGGCGTACCCTCGAGACGCTTCGGATCTGCCGGGGCCAAAGCAGCGTCACCCACGATATCCCATTGGCCGGTATCGCCGCGCCACGCCGAGAAGTCATCGCCGGTAAGCTCAAGCTTGTGGCACTGGCTGCAATCCTTGGCCGCCAGGCCTGCGCACGTGACCAAAACGATGAGGAACACCCCGATTCGACAACGTCGGTTCATATTCGAATTCCTTCCTGCGTTACGAGATGATCAGAGCAGATGCCACGGACTGCGCATCGCCCGGCCCAACATGCGATTGGCCTGGTCATCGTTGACAAAGCGTTCCTTCTCCGGATTCCAGCGGAGCTTGCGCCCGAGCTGCATGGAGATGTTTCCGATGTGGGCGATGGTGAAACAGCGCTGCCCGATCTCGGGCGGGAAGTAGCATGCCTGACGCGATTTCACACAGTCCAGGAAGTTGCGTTGCTCACCCTGGGGACAGGTATACAGATGGACCTCGTCGGGGCCGATCACGGAATCCAGAATGGAGGGTGGGTCCGCCTCCAGCTTTGCGCGCCAGCCGCGATTGCCGATCCAGCCCTCCGTACCCTCGAAACGCAGGCTTGGTGTGCCCGAGTCCACGATCAGTTTCACTCCGTCGGCATAAGTGTATTCGATGTGATATTCCTTGGCCGTGTTGTACAATCCGTCTTCCCAGAACACGCCTTTGCCTTCGACCTCGACCGGACCGGTATGCTCGCTGTCGTTGCCCCACTGGGCGCCGTCGAGCAGGTGGGCGCCCCAATCGGTCAGCATGCCCCCGGAGTAATCCATAATCCAGCGGAAGTTCCAGTGACAGCGATCCGGCGTGTACGGGGCCCACGGTGCGGGTCCGAGCCACATGTCATAATCGAATCCCTCCGGCACGGGCATCGGTTTGGGATTGCCCGGCGTGTCCGGACCGGCGGGAAGCCCCACCTTGATCGTGTGTACCTTGCCGATCCGCCCGTTGCGGACCAGCTCGCACATGCGATGGTAAACGTCCACGGAGCGGTCTTCCGTGGACCACTGGAACACGCGATTGTACCGTTTCATCGTCTCCACGAGTCTTCGGCCCTCTTCCACGGTGAGCGTCGGCTTTTCGCATTCGACGTCCTTGCCCGCCTTGGCCGCGGCGATGGAGATGGGAACGTGCCAGTGGTCCGGTGTGGAGATCATGACCGCATCGATATCCGCGCGTGCCAGAACGTCACGGAAGTCCTGGTAGACGGCGCAGTCGGTGTTGCCATATTTGGCATTGACGATATCACGGGCCTTATTGAGGTTCACCGGGTCCACGTCACACACGGCGACGGCTTGCGCGTCCGGTTGTCCCAGGAAGGTCCGCAGGTTCATGTCGATACCGTGGCCGCCGGTGCCGATGAATCCGATCGTAATACGTTCGCTGGCGGCGATGGTCCCGGCCTTTCCCAGTGCAGAGGACGCCACGACATACGGGAAACCCAACGTCTGGGCGGCCACGCTCGTTGCGCCCACCGCGACCACCTGCTTCAGGAAGGTGCGTCGTCCAATTCTGTGACCCATTCGTGCCCTCCGTAAAGGCTAATAACCGAGTGTTTGTTTGACGCACGCCCGGCTCATCCGGAGGCTCTCCCGCAGAGGCCGCGTCGGCTTGAAGTTGCGTTCATGGGCGAGTTCGATCACCGCGTCCCCGGAAAAACCCGCCTCGTGCAGGGCCCGGCCGATGGCGACATAGTCCATGTCACCCTCACCCACGGCTTCGGACCACGTCCCATCGGCGTTCTGGTCCCGGATGTGCAGGAAGACGATACGGTCGCCGAAGGTCTCGATGAAGTCCACCGGGTCGACGCCGCCTCGCACGAGCCAGTTGAGATCGGGACCGAGCCTGGCCTCCGGAATCCGGGCCAGCGTCCCGCGCAGGTCATGCATGCTATTCTCCACCTCGTAGGTGTGATTGTGGAGGTTCAGCTCGACATCGTTGTCCTGGCACAAGGCCATGATTCGACGCAGCAGCTCGGCCTGGGCGTCCAACTGGGCTTGGGTCTTGGGTTGCGAAGCGCCTCCGACGGAGGTGCCGAGGGTTCGCCCACCCAGGGCGGCCAGACGCGTCACGACGGTGCGTGCATCCTCGTACACCGCGTCATGCTGCGCCCGGTCCCACATGGCGCCTCCGAACGACGTGCCGATCACGGGCAGGTCGTATTCGTCGGACAGGGCGCCGATGCGCTCGACCGCATCGTCATAGCGCAGCGCCGTGTGCATCAGCTCGATGCCGTCCAGCCCCGCATAACTCATGTCGGCAAAGATCCGATCGAGCACGGGATAGATGTCGTAGTTGGGCTGCGTAGCCGCGTAGACCCACGGGTGGGCCCCCACGATGACCTTCCTCTCGGACTTCGCGCCGGTTTGCACACTCCGGCAGCCTGAGCCAAGGACCGCGCCGGTCGCTGCCGTCAGGACACCGGCCGCCGTTGATGTGAGAAAACGCCGTCGATCCAGGGGCACACTCACATTCATTTCACTTAGCTCCATCGCACTTTCCCGCCATCGGGGCTTAGAAGGACAGCAGAAGCTGCCAGATATAGGTGTTTCCCAGCGCATCGATGTCCTGCCACACCTTTTCGACGAGCGCCTTGTCGCCGGTGATCTCGGGCAGGTTCTTGACGCGGTCCTCCCAGGGCAGGCAGACGCCCGGTTTGACCCTGGGGGCGGGGCGGCCGGCGATGCCGGTCACTTCCCGGCGTGACTGCACGGACGAGGGCAGCTCGCACGGCGGCGTCGCGGTCGGCGGCTCGTACGTGCCGGACGCGTAGACGCCCTCCTCCCGGCAGACCTGCGTCATCGCCTTCATGTTCTCGATGCTGGTATCGTCCTGCATGATGGCGCCGGCGTCCATGATGTAGCCGCCGTCGGCGGCCACCTCTTTGATGACCCGCCGGCAGAACTGCCGTACCTCGTCGGCTGTGCCCCAGCTCAGCATCATGTTTGGGATGCCCCCGCTGATAGCAAACTTGTCGTGCAGCGCGCGGTGCACCTCGAAGACGTCGTCCTGGTCGCAGTGAAAGACGATGCTCCGGTCGGGCAGCTCGCGGAAGGTCTCGAAGTGATGTTTCCACCGGCCCTCGGCGTAGAAGAGCGTCTGGTGGCCGTTCTTCCAGAACTCCTCGATGCAGGGCTTGAGTGTGGGCCAGTAGTGCGACTCGAACTGCTTGGGGTTGAAGAACGGGACGCATCCCCGGTGCATCCAGTAGCCGATGGGCAGCAGGTTGCCGGGGTCGGCGGTGGTCAGGCCCACGTGCACGAGATGCGGGATCAGCGCCTCGCAGGCCGCAAGCACTTTCTGAGGCTGCGTGTGCATGTCATGCACGAGCCCCAGGTAGCCGCGCATCTTGTCGGCGATGATGTCGAACGGCGCCTTGAAGATGCCCGCAATGGCGCCCGCGGTCCCACATTCAGAGCGCAACCGCGCGATTTGCGGGCCGAACGCGTAGAAATACTGCATCATGGCCATGGCGCTCTTGACCAGGGCGACGTTGTTGCGATACGTAGAGCCGTTGCCGACCTGGCTCACTTCGGTGGAAATGCGCGGCAGC
>JAFGCA010000727.1 GCA_016932895.1 Sedimentisphaerales bacterium
CCGGGGCGCTGTGCAGGTCGGGCCAGCCGCCGACTTCACTCTGGCTCTTGATGATCCGTCCGGTGCCGTTGAGCACGTCCTCGACGATCCGCCGGTCCACCGCGTCCCGGCGGGGCAGGCCGGCGCCGCCGGAGTGCAGAACCGCCCGATAGGCGGCCGGAGCTTCCTGGGTCACGATCGGACCGGTCGCAAACGGCTCGGGCTGTTTGTACGCCTCCATCTGCCGGTAGTTCCAGCCGTCGAAGCGCACCAGATCCCACGGATTGTCCGGGCGGCCGTGCTCGTAGTAGTTGTCCGCAAAGTACCCGCGATTGTACGTCGATCCCTCCTGGTACGCCCGGCCGCGAGGGGCCGAATCGAGTCCCGGCACGAGGTAGTTGCCCACGTAGTTGAGACGCGTCACGCTCTCCTTGTCGGCATTGTAGCCGGCGTGCGCCCCGCCCCAGTTGTAGATCACGTTGTTGCGGAAATCCAGCAGGAGCCCGTCGGGGTCCTGGTCGTGCGGGTTCTGGTTGTCGTAGTTGCCCGGGCGGGGATTGCGCCCACGATTGTGGGCGTAGAGGTTGTGGTGATAGCTGTACCGGGCCCCCCGGCAGCCGCGGATCAGCGACCCGAACCCGTGATTCTCGGGATTGAGCGCCTCGCTGATGAAGCACCACTGCACCGTCAGATCGCTCAGCCTCGGCTCGCCCGTAGAGGACGAGAGCACCTCATCGGTGCTCCAGCTCGCCGAGCAATGGTCGAGGATGATGTGCCGCCCGGCCCCGATGCTGATGGCGTCGCCGCCGCGGCCCTCGTCGCCGAGCCGGCAGCGGAGATAGCGAATCACGACATGGTCCGTCCCGACCACCAGCGAAGCGTCGCGCAGGCAGATCCCGTCGCCCGGCGCAGTCTGGCCCGCGATGGTGATGAAGGGCTCCTCGATGGCGAGTCTCTTCGTGAGCCGGATCGTGCCGGAGACATCGAACACGACGATCCGCGGCCCTGCGGCGTCCACCGCCTCCCGCAGGCTGCCCGGCCCGCCGTCTGCCAGCGTAGTCACATGATACACCCTGCCGCCCCGCCCGCCCTGGGCGTAGGCCCCGAATCCCTCGGCCCCCGGAAAAGCCGGGATCGTGGCTGGGTCTTGCGTCGCCCACGTAGGGTGTGCCATGCACACCGCCAATCCCAGGATCAGAAGGTGTGCACGGCACACCCTACGCACCAGCCCGGTTGATGTCCTCACGGCGTCTCCTTCGCTGTACAAACGAACCCAATTCCGCCCGCGACGCCGGGAGTCCCGCCCCGCGATCGGCGAATTGGGTTCGTTTCGCACGAACGGCCCGCGGCCGAGTGTGAAGTGGAAAGTGTGAAGTTTCAAATCCGGATCTTCAGCTTCTCCCGCTCGACACTTGACACTGCAAACTTGAAACTTCTTCTGAATTGGCTTCGTTTTTCCAAGGCCGTCTGCGGTCCTGATTCGCCATAATCCCTTTTCCATAAAGCACTTACCCTTGCTCAGGCCCTGTCCCGAATTGGCTTCGTTTCGCACGATCCGCCTCACTTGACACCTCCAGCTTCACACTTGCCACTGCCCTCAATTGGCTTCGTTTCGCACCAACGGCCTGCGGCCGAGTGTAAAGTGGAAGGTGTGAAGTGTGAAGTGTGAAGTGTGAAGTCAGAACCTCCAGCTTGAAACTTGACACTTTATACTTGTCTTATGAAAGACGCCCCGGGACGTGCGTTTGTTTCACAAAAACTGAAAATAGCGCCGATACCTTCACCACAGAGACCACGGAGATAAACCCTCGTGGGACAAGTAGATGCGTAGAAACGTGGATGCGGGCGGAAAGATGCCCGGCGGAACCGGTACGCGTTTTCGCGCTCCTACGCTCTTACGCTTCCACGCCGCGTTGAGCCGCACTTGACAATCCACCACTGATCCGTCCTATTCAGCCATGGTTGGGCCGGCCCGAGACCGCCCTGCGATAGACCCGAGGAAATGCCGATGGAGGGAGCACCATGAAGCCAATTCGACTGTCCGCCCATGCGATGGGCTATGTGAACCGACGCGGCTTTACGGTCCCAGAGGTCAAAGAGGCCATCCGCACCGCTCCCTGGACAGACGCAGAGTTGGGCCGGTTGGAGGCGAGGAAGGAGTTTCCGTTCAACGCTCACTGGAACGGCCGGTGGTACGGCGTCAAGCAGGTCTGGCCGGTCTTCGTGGATGAGCCGAACGAAATTGTTGTCATCACGGTATACACGTACTACTATTAAGGACAAAAAGGCAAGGTGCCCTATGAAGATAAGCTATGATGCGGAAGTGGACGCCCTGAGTATCGTTTTTTGCGAGACGAGCGTAACGACGAAGCATCTGGCCGAAGGGATCGCGGCCGAGTATGACAGCGAAAACCGGCTGGTCGGCCTGGAGATCCTGGACGCCGTCCGTCGCTTCGGCGGCCGTGAAACGCTCCGCCAGGTCGTCCTGGAAGGCATTGGTCCCGCCGTGAGCGCTTGACGTACGACGGCTTCCTGCCTCACGAACGCTACGTAACGCGCCATGCGTATTCTCTTTGCTTTTAGCCGTGCCTGCCCCTACAATGGAGGGGGAAAGCCGTAGACGCATAAGGAACATCTATGAGCATTGACGAGCTTGAAGCCGAGGTCAGAAAACTGAGCCTGCAGGAACGTGCCGTATTGGCGAGACGAATCGTCGAGAGCCTCGACGAACTGTCGGAATCGGAGATTGAAGCCCTCTGGACCGAGGAGGCGGAGCGCCGCCTGGATGAGCTGGAGCGGGGACAGGTGACGGAGGTCTCTGCCGAAGAGGCGATGCGCCGGGCCAGGACCTCGATCTCGTGAAGCCGATCACGTTTCATCCCGACGCCGAGGCCGAGGTCACCGATGCCGCTCGGTATTACGAGGATCGTTCGCCGGGTCTCGGCTTGGAGTTGCTCGGCGAAGTCGAACGCGCCCTGGTCCTGATTTCGAGGAACCCGGAAGCCTGGAAACGGGTCGGAAGGCGAGTGAGATGCAGGACCCTCTGGCGTTTTCCTTACAGGATGATCTACGCCGTGGGTGCAGATCGAATCCGAATCGTCGCGTTCGCCCACCAGAAGCGCCGGCCTTTCTATTGGCGAAGACGCCAGAGGAGTTGATGAACGGTCTCCCGTGGACCAGAGGACAGTCGCCGGCCCAGTCGCTCCGCAGCCTCTGAACGCTTCACGAACCCCGCTTCACGCATAGGAATTCCCTTGCCTCCCCGCCCGCCCCAGGCTACAATCCGACCCAGAATCACGCGTGACGGCTTGGGATGCCGAGCGGGAACTATGGAAGCACGCCTTCGGTGACAACACTATACTGAGGCGACGAGGCGGCTAGGCATTCGGGTTATAGTCACATCGTGCCTGAAAGGCTGGGCCTCGTTTCACGTGGTAAAGGAGGCAATCATGGCCGACATTGTGGAAACAAAAGATGCAGAGGCTCGGGAATCCAGAGGGTTCTACACTTGTTCGAAACTCCCAACGCTCAAGAGTCTCGACGGCACGCCCTCCGCTGATGACATCTCGCTTCTCAAGATGCTCTACGAGCAGGTGTGCACGACATGGCGTGCGCTGCTGGACATCCGTTTCAAGCTTCTTGGGCTGATTCCCTTTGTTACCGTGGCGGCAGTTGTCGTCGTTTCCCCGAGGGCCAGTTCCACGGATCAACTCCGGGGCATTCAGACCTTACTTGTCGGTGTGGTCGGGTTGCTCGTCACTGTCGGTCTGATGATCTACGATAAACGCAACTCCGAGCTATACAACGATCTTATCAGTCGAGGCCGGCGTATCGAAGCGGAGCTCAAACTGACAAACGGGGTCTTCTTGGGCCGTCCAAGACCCGCGGTGCGTCTTCTCCGTCATGGGTCTGCGACCATGTTGGTCTATGTGGGCGCCGTTATCGGCTGGCTCTACGTCATTGTGGCCGGGATTGCGACCATTGGTGGGCCCCAGGTCGACGCGGTACCATGAGGTACCTGTTCTTTCTCCCCGAGTTGCTCTCTCCAAGCCCATGAAGCTCGGCGCAATCTGTGTGGACTGTCCATCCGGAATGAAGAAAGAGAATCCATCAACAGATCTTGCCGATGCCAAAAATACGGGAGCGGGCGGGCAAATCCGAAGTCTGGATGTCGATTCCTGTCTCTGCAGCAGTGACATGCGTGTACGGGCAGGGGCGAAACGAGCGCCAAGGCATGAAGCCCAGAACTCAAAATGACCCCGCGGGATGCTTGCGATCTGGCGAGTAGGGGGGTAGACTCCGCCCGCGGATTGTTGTTCGATTCGGCGTATCGAGAACGGTACTACTGTGGAGTTGATGCGATGGGGACTTTCAATCGATTGGGTAGCGGAGTGTTGCGTCCTTCCGTCCTGGCTGGTTTCGTTCTGCTGGGTGGGGCGGTTTGTTGGGGCGACCTCTTGGGGGATTTGGCGCGGCCGCAGGAGGGGCGGAGTATGCGGGCTACTTCGACCGCCAAGGTTGGGGTTGATGGGAAACGGGACCCGAATGGGGTGCCCGATCCGAACAGCAACTGGGACAACAGCAATGTGGCGCCGGGGGAGCGGAAAGTCCTCATGGATGTCCAGGGGCCGGGGGTTGTTACGCATATCTGGATGACGTTCCTGGGGCCTGAGCCGCACCCGTGGGCGAAGAATGGGTCCGCCAATCATCAGGAGATGCTCCTGCGGATGTACTGGGATGGGGCGACGCGGCCGGCGGTCGAGGTGCCCGTCGGGGACTTCTTTGCCAACTCCTTCGGCAAGCGGAGCGCGGTGGTGAGTCTGCCGGTCGTTGTCGAGGACGCGGATTCTTACAACTGCTTCTGGCGCATGCCGTTCCGCAAGTCGGCGCGGGTCGAGGTCGTCAACCAGAGCGAAAAGCCGATCAGCCTGCTCTACTACAATATCGACTGGATCAAGAGGGAGAGCCTGCCCGAGGACACGCCGTACTTCTATGCCCAGTATCGACAGGAGTAC
>JAFGCA010000728.1 GCA_016932895.1 Sedimentisphaerales bacterium
CAGGCGGGGCAATGGTGAAGATCGTTGGCACACGGACACTGGGCACGGTCACTTTTGTCCAGCATCTGGCGGAGGTCTGGTAGACATCGCTGGTGGCCCAGCGCCGGCCGAAGGCGAACAGCGCCGCCGCGTCCTTTTCATGACGACCCAGGATCAGCGGCAGCAACGTCGCATCGATCATTTGGCCGCTGCGGGCGAAGGTGACGGAGATAGGCATGGCCAGCTGCGTTTCGAGTTCTCTCTGCGTTGTGGCAGGAGAGTCCGACTGTCTGCTGACTGGCAGCGTAGGTTTGCCGTCGCTCTGAGCCATCGCAGCGGTGGCCAATGACAGTGCCAGCCCAATCAACAAAGCCAGCAGCGAGGGCGAGACGTCGTGGCAGGCAGTCCGAAATCTGAAATTCGAAATCCTCAATGTCTTCATGGCCTGACCTCCTTTGGCAAGGTCCAGGCGGCCGCTTCGACGTGCAGCACGCTGTCACCCATGGCAAGTTGCCCTAACGGTGTTTCCGTCAGCCCCAGGCGGAGCTGGCCAGTCAGGCTGGCGAGAAGAGGTTGGCCCGCATTACCATCAGCGGCGATGGCGTAGTGCATCTGGACCTTGCCGTTAGTGACTGTCGGCGCGAGGTACACGCGCAGGCCTGGACGGTCGGCAGATTCGGCTGGGAGTTCAATGACCGCCGGCTCGTCGTTTCGGCAGACGATGACAAGCGTGCGCCCGCCCAAGCCCTGTGCTGTCGCATTCAACCGGATCAGTACCGCGATAGGAGTCTGGCCAGCCTCCGCCCCCCCTGCGGAGGCCAGCCGAACGTTTTTCTCATCGGAGGCGTACCACGCCAGCGGTCCGGCTACCGATTCGTGCAGTTCGAACGCCTGTGCCACCTGGCGCATCTGCTCGGACGACACGCGAGCCGCCGGCGGCGGCGTATCCGGTCCCGGCGCGATCTGCCACTGGTGGAGCGGACGAACCGGGCCATGCACCCACCCCGCGGCCCATACGCCGGCCAGCACCAGCAGCCCGCCGATGCATGCAGCCGCCGCCAGGCCACCCATTCGCCATGCAAGACGACGTCTGAGTCTCACCGGTCGCGACCGATTCGCCACGATCATCACCGGCTTGGGCGGCTGCGTCGTTCGCCACCCGGCCGTCGCCTGGCGAAGTTGGAGGAGTTCCTTAAGCTTCTCACGCCCGGCGTCGTCGTCCAGCACTCCAAGCAGGAGATCATTGACCTGATCACTCGGCAATTCGCCGTCGGCGAGCTGGGAAAACAGGATTTCATCGTTTTCATTCCTCATGATTTCGCCCTCCCATCTAAATGGGCGTTCATCTGTTCCAGTAGAATCTTCTTGGCCCGGAAAACGCGAGAGGCGATGGTGCCGCGAGGCTGGTTCTCGATCTCCGCCGCTTCGTCGTAGTTGTATCCATCGAGCTGTGTCAGGGCGAATGCCGACCGGCAGTCATCAGGTAGCTCTTCCAGCAGCGCCCAAGCCAGGTCCGCCAGTTCGCGCCGCTCGGCCATGTCGGCAGGTGAGTGTTCCGCCGAGTTCCCTGCTGCGTGAAAGCCAAAAGCCTGGAAAGCCTGGTGTTTGTTGGTTCGTCGGCCATCGCCGCGAATGGCGTCCTTGGCGCAGTTGACCGTGATGCGGTGCAGCCAAGTTGCCAGACTGGCCCGACCGTCGAAGCCGTCTCCCTTCGCCAGTGCCTTGACGCATGCGTCCTGCACCACGTCGTGGGCCTTATCGGCGTCGGCCAGCAGCCGACATGCAACACGATACATGCGCGGCACGTGCAGACCGATCCGCTCTGGCAGGGGCAGCTGTGCGTGCTGCCACGAGTCGCCATCGCTATTTCCCGTCGATTCGTCCATTCCTTTTGTTCTTTCCAGGCCTGTACAAGCCTGCTGTCCCGACCGTCTGCCTTTCCGACCGTTTCGCCTACTCGTTAGACGCCGCCGAGGCGGATTGTTTCTCCATCGCCGACCTTTTGTGTGGTTATCCCGTCGTTCTATCGTTAGGCAACCATCAGTCCATGTTCAGCGCGGCCGGCTCGGAGGTATCTTTGGCGGGATCGTATCCGTCGTAGGGCAAGCCCCCAATGCCGCGTTTGCCGCTGCGCCACTTGTCGAAGTTGCAGCGGTTGGTCCCGTGCCTGAAGAGCCTGTATGATCCTGCTGGGCAACGGATGCCCCGTTAGCCCAGTACGGATCCTTGGGGTCGGGATGCCTGCTCTGCATCTGGTTGAGCATCACAAGAAAGCCGGCACGGTCGTTGCGAAGCGCGACAAACCGCAGGCGTAGGAAATTACTGTGCGGCCCGGCGGCCGGGTGAGAGTCCATGATGTCAGACCACGTCTTGATCATCTGCTCCCTCTTGTCCTCATCATCCTTGCTGAGGTAGACATAGACAGAGGCGAAGTAGACATAATGGCTCATCCAGTTCGAGAAGGAACCCCAACTCCCGCGTTTCTCTTTCGGATCGTCAAAGTTGCCGGCGTATCTGGTGGCGTAGTCTTCGTACAAAGCCAGAAGCTTTTCGAGGTACAACAGCCTGAGCTTCACGTGATCCACTCCCCGTGGCACTTCGAGCCAATCGGGCATGGACCTGCTGAGAGCGTGGATCACCGTGGCGTAGTGAACGAAAGCCTTCTCCATCACTTCACGATGTCTTGAGGATTTCGGGAATTGCTGAGCAAAGCGCTCACACATCTGGGTAAGCCTCACATGTTGGCGGAAACTCATGCGGCTGTCGCCGAGAGCGCTCGCATAAGCCAGGACAATGTCTTCGTCGTTAGGGTTCAACTGGATCGCCCTGACGAGGTGCTGCTTCTGTGTGTCCCGCAAATCCTGCAATGCCTTGACGTCTTCTTCCAGGAGCTTTGCACGTCCCGCTCTGACCCGCCGATCCTCGGCCTCCTTCCTGCGAGAACCAAGTGCTTTGGCAAGCCGATCTGCGATGTCGTATTCGAGTCTGGCTTGCTTACTGTGCCAATTGTCGGCAGAGGCCAGGCCCGCGCTGGAGGCGAAAGGCTTCAATGTCTTCGCCTGGCGTGCCAACCACTCGATGGCGCGTCTGTCGTCGCCGACTGTAAATGATCCCTTCGCCACCTGCGACAGCTTGCGCCCCTCCAGCACCCGAAGCTCAACCCGCCCGTCGATAACCATGCCCTCCAGCAGGAAGTCCGCTTCTCCTGTAAACGAGCCATACACGGGCCGGCCGGTGCCCATCATCGCCATGAGCATCTCTTGTTGCGCGGCCTCCAGGTCAAGCGTCTGAGACAAGAATACGTCGCAGTCATCCCTGGCCAGTGTCGCTTGAAGCAACGACTTGAGGCCATCCGCCTGAGCCATCGTTTCTTCTGTGGCAGAATAGATTCCGAGTACGGCCCATCGTGGACGCGTCCGGGCCTGGGCCAATCTCGCCAACACGCGCTGCCAGGCTGCCCTGACGGCCTGTTCAAGCGGCGGGTCGAATTGAGCCGGGGCTGAATGTTTGATTGGTACGCACATCTCGTACAGCAAGCTGGCTGTAGGCCCGTGAAAGAACTGAATCCGGAGCTTGCTGCCGGAGCCGGCGAGCACGACGGCTGGCGCGACGAACACATCGGCGCTGACTGCCGGCTTGAACTCGCTTTCGCCCGAGAGCAAAGCATACTGCCGCTCACGCCATATCTTCCTCAGTTCGTCCCTGTTTACTGTTTTCAGCCGATTGTCAGCGGCGATGGCTGAGTAGATGGCGTCCTCGTAAGCTGCGAGATGGGATTCCTTAACGGTGAGGATGTAAGGATTCAGAACCTCGGGCGGCAGAACGGATACGGCACCGGCGATTGCGCCTTTGTATGGCTGCGTAGCTGGCAATGTTGTGGCTATTCCTGCCGTCTTCTCTTGTGCCAAAGCCTTGGAATAGATGTAATGTTTCGCCAGGACTTCCGCCGCCTGACGGGATTGCAACCAAGCCGCAAACTCCTTGGCAGCAGGACTGGCTTTAGG
>JAFGCA010000729.1 GCA_016932895.1 Sedimentisphaerales bacterium
ATACGCGAACTTACGCGCGAGAGGTCCGCCAGCGTATCGCCGCCCAGCCGCAACGCTTTCTCGAACTGGATTTACAGTGGCAGTTGTTTCGTCCCAAGCCCGAGCCCGAACCGACAACGCTGGCCCAATTGGCCCGGCAGATCCGGCTGTGTCCCACGCTGATCTACAAGGTCCTCACCGGCAGGAGCAACGAGGCCCTGGCCGCGGCGGACCTGCTGATTTTCTACCGCCCGTTCTTCGAGCTCGGCGGCACCGGCTTCGACCCCACCGGCGAGCCCGGCGTCGATTTGAAACGCCTGCTGACCGCCTGCGGCGCAGAGACCTCACTGCCCACGATCCAGGAAATCGACGTGCGCATTCTCAAGCAGCTTTACGCAACCGAGGCGCCCGCGCTGTCGGCCGACCTCATTGAGAAACTGGGCCGGGACAGGCGGACCATCGGCGAAAGGCTCACCTACCTGCGCCGGCTCGGACTGACGCGCCGCGACGCCGGGGCCGGTCATGGCGAGACGCTCACCACCAAGGCCAGACAATTGCTCGGCGTCCTCAACCAGACGGCGGAATAGGCCTCATCTGCCAGCAAGGGCCAACTGAATTCTCACGCGCGAAAAGGAGGCTACTGCTGTTGCTGTTGCACCTGCTGCGTCTGAACCGTGGCCTGTTGGAACACCGAGATCTGTGCCCCGGCATCTCCCGCCACCTTGGCGCTCTGGAAGCCCTCAATGCTCTGCAATTGCAGCGCGGGACCGTACGGCGTGGGCAGCATCTGGTCGAGATCCACGCCGCCCCATTGCCCTGCGCCGGCGCTGCCGGGGCCGCTCTGAAAAACGCTCTGCCCGAGGCCGCCGTAGAGGCTTTGCGTTTGCGCGCCCGGGTTGTTTTCCTGCGTACCGGCGGCGCCGGCCATTTGCCACGCGCCGCTGGTGCCGCCGGCGCTGGAAGCGGTCGCATACTGCTTCGCCGAGCCGGTGACTTGCGGCTGCGTGAAAACGCCGGACCTCGTCCGAGTGACGGTGGGACCGGCACCGCTGCGAAAAACACTGTTGAGCAACTGCTCCCAGAAGCTCTCGGCTGAAGTCACGGAAGAAACCGCCAATATGACCACACCCACCAACAGAACTCTCTTGTACATCTCTCACTCCTTCCCTGGTAACACTGGCTTCTCTCGACCAAACCGGGACCGCATCCATCTCGAAGCGACCGGTATCACCTCATCGGCCGGAAATGCCCCGCGCCGGGCTGGCCTGCCGTTCGAACGTCCCGCGAACGACACGTGCTCCCTCTTGCCTCGGCGCGCGCCCCATCACCGTCCTGAAATCGAAATGATGGAAACCGCGCGACATGAGAGGCATTCGGGGAATAAACGGTGGATGAGATCGCTCGGCGAATTGACGTATGGCTGTCCGTCCGCGATGCGCAGCAACGTGCGCATCGCACAGACGCGATCCGCCCCCACCGGCGGTCCACTATGTCGACCACCCCGCACCAGGCCTTCCTTGACCTTTGACTGTACCAGTCCACTGTGAGCTGGACTGCCCCGTGCCGGGAAGAACGCTCTTCCCGGAGTCAACTCGTATGATACCGCAATTCGCAACTCCGTCAAGAAAACCGGGCGCGTTTTTTGAGGTCAATTGTGATGACCGGATAGGGGTGGACTTGCCGGCCCGGCCTTCCCCGCCCGACCGGCAAATCCGTATTGGAGTCTTCTTTTCGTCGTTGACTTAGCGGAGCAACGCTACGGCTCTCTGGGGATCTACATGGGCCTGTGCATTACCGGCCGCCTCGGGCCTGCTGGCGATTTGCTCGGCCGCCCAGGAGGCCAACTCCGCGGCCAGCCCGGGCATGAGATCCTCCTGCAGTTCCCTCGACTCGTCCGGCCCTCGGCCGACGAGTCTGCCATAATTCGTAAAGGGACCCGCGCCCACGTGTACGAAACCTGCCCCGGTCAGCGTCTGCGTGAGTCGTTCCCTCATGGCACTGACAAATCCCTTGGCGCACACATTGTCACGTGCCAGGTCCGCGTTCTGCGGAACACCGGCGGGCGGAGAAAGACGGTTGCCCGCGCCGATGGCGCGCACCATCCCTTCCGCGGTTGTGGAACTTTCGACCCCGTTCATGATACCTACTCCACAAATCGCGTCGTCGTCATTCGAAGTGGCTACGTAAGAACCAGAACGCCCTGTTGCCCAAAAGATAGCAAACGTCCGAGCCGCCTCCAAGCGACAGAGGGGGAAACCGAGAAAATACGTAGTTTTGCGTATAGAGATTCCAGGATATCTCTGGTAGACTGGATGTCCGGCAGGGGCGATAAAATCCTGAGCACCACCCAGGATGGGGCCCTAATCCCCTGCGGCCTCTTACGGGGTCGACGAAGAGGCGGGTGGTGCTCCGGATCCTCTATGTGTCAGGCCGGCTTCACCAAAAAAAGGAGGTCTGACCTTCTAAAGGCGTTTGTCGCGCCGGAAATGTAGACAACATTCTTGACACTTTTCAAAAAAATTTGCATTGCCATGGTCCGATATTGCTTCCGGATTCCTGCCTCATGCGTTTGCATTTTGCCTCGCGACAGTGTAGAGTGGAGGCAAACCGTGAACCCAAACCGGCATGATTGGAGGAGGATCGCTGATGACTCCGACGTGGACAGGCGTTTTTTGCTGGCTGTTGGCGATGGGCGGCTCGCTCCAGAGCGTCTACAACAGCACCCCTGACTGGATTTCCGAAGACGGCCTGCGCGGCACCGGCGGCGCCCTGGTCGATCTGGACCGCGACGGCTGGATGGACTTCGTCGTGGCCAACGGCAACGACATGGCCCGCCAGTCCGTAGCCGTCTACTACAACCGGGGCGACGGCACCTTCGGCGCCCATCCCGACTGGCTCTCCGACGACAAGGCCTTCAACGGCCATCTCGACGTGGGCGACGTCAACGGCGACGGCTGGCCCGACGTGGCGGTGGCCGTCCTGGGAGACGGCTCCACCGTCGACAACGCCGCCAAACTCTACCTCAACAACGAGGGCGTGCTCTCGGCGCGGCCCGACTGGGAATCCACGGAAATCGCCAACGCCTTCAGTTGCGCCTTCGGCGATGTGAACAACGACGGATGGCCCGATCTGGCGGTAGGCACCGGGTGGAGCTACAGCCCACAGCATTTCTTTGCCAACTACGTCTACCTCAACGACGGCGGCAGACTGGCCGAGACCGCGAGCTGGCTCTCCGACGACACCTTTCACTACCTCGGCGTGCTGTGGGTGGATGCCGACGACGACGGCTGGCTCGATCTGGTCGGCATCGGCAGCCTCAACGACACGCGGATCTACCGCAATCTGGGCGGCATGCTGGAGACCGCCGGTTCCTGGCAGACCGCCGACAGCGCCGAGCAGGATGCGATCATGGCCACCGCCGGCGACGTGGACGGCGACGGGCAGCGCGACCTGTTCGTCACGGACAACACGCAGTTGGACGGCAGCGGCCGCTTCCGCATGTACCCCGGGCTCGCCGACGGGCTTTTCGAGACCACGTATGACTGGAGCTACTTCGGCCGCTACGGCTCGGCGGTGGCCCTGGCCGACGTCGACGCCGACGGCCGGCTCGATCTGGCCACCGGCGGCTGGTGGGACGACGCCCGAGTTTTCCTCAACGACGGCGCCGGCTTCGGCGCCGCGCCGGACTGGAAATCCAATGCGAACAGCGTGATTGAGAAGATCGTCTTCGCCGACATCGACGCCGACGGACTGCGGAGCGAGGTTGCGACCTTCTGCGGCGACGGGCAGCGCCGCTTGTTCTATCTCGGGCAGCAGCCGATTCAGGAGATCACCGCTGTCGCCGTAGACGACCTCGATACAGACATTCCCTACACGTACAGTCGCGAGCACGGCTGGATCACGGTTGGAATCGCCCCGACGGATTACCTGGCGGTACGTTACACCTACTCGGCCCGCCTCGACATGGCGATCACGAACTGGGACGCCGGACTGGGCAACTACGTCTACTACAACCAGCTCGGATGCATCGGCGACCTGGACGGCGACGGCGATACCGACGTGGACGATCTCCTGATCGTCGTCGAAGACTACGGCTGCACCGCCGACTGCGCCGGCGATCTCGACGGAGACGACGATACCGACCTGGCCGACCTGGCCATCCTGGTCGACAATTACGGATGCCCCTGGTCCGGCGCAGAGCAAACGCCCACACCGCCAGGCCCAAGATAGCCGCTCGGCGCTGCGACCCTGCGGGCGACTTGTGGCGGCTCCTATCCGTCCCGTCTTTGGTGCCGCATTTTGCAGATTCCGCGACGATACGGGCCGAGATTGCTTCGTCGCTGCGCTTCTCGCAAGGACATATACGGGTTGCCCCTGTCATTGCGAGCGAAGCGAAGCAATCTACAATCGCACGATTTACGAAATGCGGTATGAGGCGATGCGCGGTCTGTCATCCTGAACGAAGCGCAGCACAGTGAAGGATCTCGGTCCCGTACGGAAGAGATTTCTCGTTCTGAGGCCAGATCCTTCGCCTTCGGCTCAGGATGACAAAATCCTATCACTCAACAGGCTCTCCTACGCATATCATATCCCTGCGGCGCGCGGTCGTTCTGAGCGCAGCAAAGAGTCCGGCCCGCGAAGGAGGAAAGCCTCCTGCGCGCCGGCCGGACCCTTCATCTTCGGCTCAGAATAACAGAGCCTTGCCGGACGAAACTCGTTCCTCGACCGTCGAACGGCCGCGGATTGCACTCGGGCCTACTGCGACGGGGCGAGATCGAGACGCACGTTGTCCAGGCCGATCCAGTTGCTGCCCGGATTGGCAAGCTCGATGCCGATCTTGTGCCCGATCGCTGCCGGGAGGTCGGCGGCGGTGAACGTCAGCGAATATTCCTGCATCGCGTCGGTCAGAGCGACATCTGCGCTCGCTGCGGGAACGCGAACGCCGCCGTCGTCATAGTACAGAGACATCCGCAGCGTCTCGGCCTCCCAGGTGATCCGGGCATCGACTTTCAGCTCGTAGACGTCACCGGCGTTGATCGTGCGGCCGGTCAACTGCCAGACGGCCGGGTCGCCGCCCATCAGATAGACCGTCCATTCCCCGTCGGTAGGCGTATACCCGGTCTCGACGCCTGAGTCCGCCACCGGACCGTCAGTGCTCCAGCCGGGAACGCTGCCGAAACCCGCTTGCTTGTCCGTCCCGGGCAGTTCGAAACTGGAGTTCTCGACTTCCGGCGGCTGCGGGATGGTGAGCCGAATGGCGTCGATGTAAATCCTGCCGGCACCGTTCGGAACCCGGTTGTCCCGGTTGCCCAGACCGATGACGATCTTCTGGACCGCCGAGGTGTTCACACCGGCAAGATCGGCCAACGGGATGTTCCATTCCATCCACTGGGTCTGTCGAACGGTCTCGGGGTCCGGATGTCGCACGAGCGCGCTGCCGCCGGCGCTGTCCTGCACGACCACGTAGAGATCGGCAAGCCCCTGAAGATTGGGATCGGCCAGCGGTCCGGCGGAGTAGTACACCGTCAGCGTGTCGACGCCGGCGCGGTTCCAGTTCTGCGGCGTCGGCCACGTCCGCTCGGTTTCCGAGTAGTACGGCGGATTCACGTTATTGTAGTCAATCGGCATGGACTGTCCGCCGTCGAGCACGGTGCGGCGTTCGGCAATCTCCGTATACGTCGTGCCTTCCGACCAGATGTCGTTGCCCACAACCGCGCCGGTGCCGTTGCCCGGATGGCCGTCCGGCAGGTCTTCGCTCGGCGAGAAGCCGAGGCCGTCGATCCAGGTCTCGAAGAGTCGATCCGGCGAATCGTTCGTGTAGCTCTCGAAGTCCTCGACACTGAAGTAATCGGCGATGCTGAAGGTCAAGACGCGACCCTGCGTCACCACTCCATCGGCGTCGACCTCGTCGATACGCCAGTAGTAGGTCGTGCCCCAGATCAGGCCTGCGGGCGGGCCGTACGTGGTGCCGGCCTGGCGTCCGCGGTAGACGCCCGTGGCGTCGGAGGCGTCGGCGCCGGCGACCGCATCGGCCTCGGTGCCGAAGTAGACGTCATGCTGGGCGGCTCCGTCGCCACCCTTCCAACTGAGCATCGTAATGGTCCCGGCCTGCCGAACCCGGTTCATGGACGGCTGGAAATCCCACGCCGCCAATGGATCGGTCCGGGTCAGTTCGAGGACCTCCGCCGCCGTCAGCGCGCGGTCGTAGACGCGGACGTCGTCCATGTCGCCGTTGAAGTAGCTCGCCGGCGTACGCGGAGTCCCGTTGTACACGAGGGCCTCTGAGCCGGTGCCGAGGTAGCCGTAACGAACGATCTCATCACCATAGGTCGGGCCTCCCATAACGGCGCGCTCGGGCTGACCGTCGATATAGGTCGTCAGCGTTCCGTTGTCGAACACGCCGCAGAGATGGTGCCACTGGCCGTCGTCCACGCGGAACTTGCTGCCCGTATCGATCTGCGAATCGCCGGACATGGTCATCAGGTGCCATCCGACCCTGCCCGGCCCCAGAGGAGCGGTTGCCAACTCGGTGTTGATCTCCAGACGCCAGAACTCGCTGCGGTCGAACGAAGCGATCACCTGCGCGTTGGGATCGCTGGTGCGAACCCACGCGGACACCGTCACCTCGGGATTGTTTGCGTCGTCGTAGAAAAGATTGCCGATGGCCACGTAATGGCCCTCGGCGGCGTCGAAGGTCAGCGCGCCGTCGCCGACGAGGCCAACATCGTTCCATTGCGGCCCGAAGAGCTCGCCGTGGTTCTGATGCCCCGACCAGTCGACCGTTCTGGAACCCGCCCCTTCGTCGAACGTGTACCAAATGATGAGATTCGGATCGGCGACCGGTATCTCGGGCAGGGTCTTGAAGCTCCAGAGGAAACCCTGGACGTTTTCGATGCCGTTGAACGTATCGGCGCGCCAATAGTAGGTCGCGTCCAGTTCCAGCGGGCCGGGATCGTGCACGCTCTCCATCGTCGGCGGACCGCCGGTGGCGGTGGCCACCTCGTTGGCGTCGGTGCCGAAGTAGAGCGTGCTGAAGATCGCCTTCAAGCCGGGCGCCCAGCGAAGAACAACGCTCGGGTCTACAAACGGCTCGCCGTCGGCCGGAAACGGATCGTACGCATGGACGGCGGGAACCCAAAAGCTCCACACATTCCCAGGCCAGGGACTGTCGGGATGATCTTCGTTGACCGCATCGACGCGCCAGTAATAGGTGGTGCCGGCCTGCAAGCCCTCCGGGGCGGGATTGTCGGCGACCCCAACGAATTGATTGTTTCTCGTGAGGTTGGCCCAGAAGGCGCTTTCGACGCCCGCATTGACGTCTTCGAAGCTGGTTCCAAAGTACAGATCGTGCGATGTGGCCAGCGGTCCCGGCGTCCACTCGAGGTTCCCCCACGCCTCCTCGTACTTGCCGCCGGCGGCAGGACTCGGACTGTGAGCGCGGGCGAAATAGCCGAAGTCCATGATGTCCTGAATCTGCGCCTCGTTCAGGACCTCCTCGTAGATCCGCACGTCATCGAGAAGCCCGGGCAAGTACCGGTCACTGTTATATGCCCGCACGCCCAAGGAGACGTCATCGTTGGCCGCGTTTTCGTCCACTCGAAAGGTGTGGTTCTCGGGATCGACGGCGGGCCGGGTATCGTCCCTGCCGTCTAAGTACAGCTTTACGTAGGGATACGAAATCTCGGCGTCGACCGGTATCGTCACGGCCGCGTGGTGCCATTCCCCGTCGTTCATGTTGGTGTCGCCCTGCAGGTTGCCGCGCCCGTTCTCGACGCGGAGCCTGCTGCCGTTGACGCGGAACTCCACGCGCCGCCCCCCGCCGCTACGGCCCCAGTAGACCATGTCCCCGTTGCCGGTCGTCTGGACCCAGGCGGTGACCGTAGCGGGACTTGAGCTCAGCAGGCCCTTGTAATCGGTGGCGGCGAAGTAATCCCCGTCGCCGTCCAGGGCCAGGGCCTGCCCCAAATACCCCGCGACAAAATGAGCGTCCCCTTCCAGGACGCCGTCGTGACCGTTGCCCGAGGAGTCCGTCCCGTCGCCGTCCATCTTCCACCAGCCAACCAGACTCGAATCCTGGGCGACGGCCGGCACCATCAGGCCCAGAATCACAATGCAAATCATCCAACAGAAGTGTCTCTTGCCCATGATCGTCCTCCCTTGTTGAGATCGTTGCGCTGTGAGTTGTGGCAATCTCACCAACGCTCTTACGGCGGATGGGAATGCCCGCCGACAGGCGGAAATCCCACAGGGTACGTACGTTCACAAACCTCGCTCTTATCGTCATACGGGATTGCGTGCCCCGCCTCCGCGAGGGTAGACGTGCCGCGCGTCGCGCCACGACGACCGTCGATTCCGGACGTCATTGCGAGCGAGGCTTGCCGGGCGCGGCAATCTCGGCGTCGGATTCCTTGCGAAACCATGGAATGAACAAGACAGAGAGCCCCCCCTGTTCCCCCGGGAGATGTACGCGAATGTTGGGGCGGTTTCATGTGGGGCCTTCCTCCAACGAGGACACCCAGCTTCCGAACCGGGAGCGAATTCCGGCAGGTCTACCACACTTTTTTTATCATACCAAACGATCTGCTCCGTGTCCACAAAAACCACCCCCGGCCTTCGCACGGAGAACCGCAGGTCGGGTTCGGTGGCGCGGAAATCGCTGATTCCGGGGCGTTCCGAGGACTTGTTGAGCGGATGGCACGCTTCTGCCTGCCCGCAAGGCGCCGCCTGGCGCCTGCCGTCCGCCCAACGGCGTGCAGCCTCACCTGAAGCCTCCGGAGGCCGCAACACACGATCGAGGGTCCATCGGCGGCAAGCGGCAATGAGCTTGGAGACACGGAGCGTGCAGGATCAGCCGAGAGAGATGGAACGGCCGTTTGCCCCCCCCTGCGAGTTCAGGGGATACCATGCACGGGACACGCGACACGAGCGACGGCGGGCGCGGCCTCTCAGCGGTAGCTGTCGCGGGGTTGCTTGTAGACGCGTCCGACGTGGCCGTCGAGAAAATTGACGTTGACGCCGCCTTCCGTGGAGCCGGGCTTGCGACCGTGCGGGAAGACGCCCTTCTTGCGGAAGAAATCGGAGACCACCCAGATATCGGCCGGCGCCGCGTGGATGCACTCTTCGTACCGCTGGTTCTGGACGTCGGCGTCCTTGGCATTGCCCAGCCAATCGCGGTGGCCGATCATACCCTGGAGCGTCAGCTCACGCGGCAGGTAGTACATGGGGTCGCGCCAGGTCCCGCCGCCGGCCGGGTCCACCTTGTTGTGACGGAAGCTCCAGTAGATGTAGGTAATGTTGCCGGTCTCCCGGTTCTCGGGGGTATCGATGATGGAATCGACACCGCCGGTGGGAACGCCGCCGGCCGGGTCGTTGGCAATCTGCTCCATAAAACCGGCCTGCGGGCAGTAGAACGCTTCCATCAGACCGTCGTCCTGATAGGCCTTGATCTTTCTCAGCAGATCTTCATGGGGATTGTGTTCCCACTCTTCGAGCGGATAGCGGTTGCGGGTATCGTCGCTGGCGTAGGTGATCAGCGCCAGGTTGACCTGACGCAGGTTGCTCAGGCACGACGTCTCGTAGGCGCGGAAACGAACCTTGTGCAGGGCGGGGACCAGGATGGCCATCAGGATAGCCATGACGGCAATGACGACCAGCAGCTCGATCAACGTAAAGCCGCAACGAACTCGGCGAGGTGTTCTCATCGTTCTTGACCTCCGACAAAGCTGAGCCAACAAGATTCCGCCTATGATACCAGATTCGCTCCGGCATGCAACCGATTCCTTCCAGGCCGGCGCCGCGATGGGACCGCCCGGTGGTATTCTCCCGTACCCGGGCAAAGGCTGCAAGCCCCAATCTGCCGCAACGACCGGGCTTGACAGGCCCCCAAACACACACGTTGCCTGCGCCCACACGCGGCGTAGAAATGCCTTGACAGTGCAATTTCGCGGGCAGATAATGCGTCTTTACTCATAACATCCGACGATGGAAACAGGTATCGCCGGGGCCGTTCACGAGCCGACGGCGCTTGCCTGCCGAGCGCCGAAGTCACGATGGGACGAGATCGAATGAAATACGCGGCAAATGCGTTATTCTCCTCATTGAGCATGTCTTTTACGGAAAGGCGGAGTCATGATCGCACGTTGTAGCACGCGCCGGGAGTTTCTCAAGAGTTCAGTGGCACTGGGGGCGTCTCTGGCCACGGCCGGTCCGCTGGCGCGGCTGGCGCCGGGCATGACGGTGGTGACGCCGATGCGGTTGGGGTTGGTGACGTATCTGTGGGGACAGGACTGGAACCTGCCGACGCTGATCGCCAACTGTGCGAAGACCGGCGTGCTCGGCGTAGAGCTGCGAACGCAGCACGCCCACGGCGTCGAGTCGAACCTGAGCGCCGCCCAGCGTCGCGCGGTCAAGGCCCGCTTTGCCGACAGCCCCGTGACATTGGTCGGGCTCGGCACGAATTTCGACTTCCACCATACCGACAGAAGCCGCCTGGCCAAATCCATCCAGGGCGCCAAGGACTACGTCAAGCTCTCGTACGACTGCGGCGGGTCCGGCGTCAAGGTCAAGCCCAACGATCTGCCCAAGGGCGTTCCGTACGAGAAGACGATTCAGCAGATCGGTGAATCGCTCAATGAGCTGGGCCGATTCGCGGCGGCGTACGGCCAGCAGATCCGCCTGGAGGTGCACGGCCGGGGCACGTCCTCTCTGCCCGTGATGAAGGCCATCATGGACGTGGCGGACCACCCGAACGTGGGCGTCTGCTGGAACTCCAACGCCCAGGACCTTGAGGGCGAGGGCCTGGAACACAACTTCAACCTCGTGCGGGAGCGGCTGGCCGACATCGTGCACGTGCGCGAGCTGAACATCGGCAGCTATCCGTACCAGGAGCTGATGAATCTGTTCGTCGCCGCCAACTACGAAGGCTGGATCCTGCTGGAGGCGCGCACGAAGCCGGAAGACCGGGTCCAGGCGCTGGCCGAACAGAGAGAGGTGTTCGAGCAGATGGTCGCCAAGGCCCAGGCGGCGAAACGGCCGCGACGAGGCGGCGTCAAGATCACCGAACACGACGAGAAGGTGACCGTCGAGATCAACGGCAAGCTCTTCACGGAGTATCGATTCAAAGACGCCCAGCGCCCCTACTTCTACCCCGTCATCGGGCCGACGGGCGCAGCGGTGAATCGCCACTGGCCCATGGGCGACGGGCCCGGCGAAGCGCACGACCATCCGCACCACAAGTCGCTCTGGTACACGCACGGCGACGTCAACGGCGTCGACTTCTGGGCCGACGGCGACAGCAAGGGCCGCGTCGTGCACGAGAAGTTCCTCGAAGTCAGCTCTGGCCGCGAAGTCGGCGTGATCAAGCAGCAGAACAACTGGGTCACCGCCGACGGCAAGGTCGTCTGCACCGACACGAGGACGCACCGATTCTACAACCGGCCCGACGGGCAGGTCATGGACCTCGACGTCACCATCCACGCCTCCCACGGCAAAGTCACGATGGGCGACACCAAGGAAGGCTCGATGGCCATTCGCCTGACGCCGACGATGCGGCTCAAGGGCAAGGTCGGCCAGGGACATATCATCAACAGCGAAGGGCTGACCGACGGCGCAACCTGGGGCAAACGCGCCGCCTGGTGTGATTACTACGGCCCCGTGGAAGGCGCCGTCGTCGGCGTGGCGATCTTCGACCACCCGAAGAATCCGAAGCACCCGACGTGGTGGCACGTGCGTGACTACGGGCTGTTCGCGGCCAATCCCTTCGGCGTCCACAACTTCGAGAACAAACCCGCCGGCACCGGCAACATCGAAATCCCCGCCGGCGAAAGCCTGACCTGGCGCTATCGCTTCTACTTCCACAAGGGCGACGACAAGCAAGGCAAGGTCTCCGAGCACTACCGCGCCTACGTGGCGGAGACACAGGGTTGATGCAAATGTATTCAGCAAGACAGATTTCCGGTGAGAGGTCCTGTCAAGACAAAGGAAAGGAACCATCATGAGCAAGTTATCACGTCGTGATTTCGTAAAGAGTTCGATGGCCCTCGGGGCCGGGCTGGCGCTGGCCGGACCGGCGTCGCGCGTCCTCGGCGCCAATGACGACATCCGCGTCGCCGTCGTCGGTGTGGGTGGCCAGGGCGGCGGCCACATGGGATACTTCCACGGCTGCAAGGGCGCCCGGCTGGTCGCCATTTGCGACGTCGACCGCAGCCACGTCGAGAGGCGAGCCAGCGATTTCGAAAAGAAGGAAGGCTACAAGCTCAAGACCTACACCGACGTCCGCAAGCTGCTGGAAGACAAAGAGATCGACGCCGTCACCTCGGCGACGCCGAATCACTGGCACGCGCTCGTGACGATCTGGGCCTGCCAGGCCGGCAAGGACGTTTACATCGAGAAACCGGCCTCGCACAATATCTGGGAAGGCCGCAAGATGGTCGAGGCCGCCCGCAAGTACAATCGCATCGTGCAGATCGGGACGCAGAAGCG
>JAFGCA010000730.1 GCA_016932895.1 Sedimentisphaerales bacterium
GGCGTGCAGGCGATGATCCGCGGCTTGAAGTCCTGCATGATCTTGAGCTGACGCGCCGTCTGTCCGGCCGACGTCGGGATGATCCGCAAGCCCATTTCCAGGGCCCCGTAGTGGAACCCCAGGCCACCGGTGAACAGGCCGTAGCCGTAGGCGATCTGGATCGTGTCGTGCGGCTCGGCGCCGGCACAGCACAACACCCGCGCCATCACGTCGCCCCAGAGTTGCAGGTCGTCCTTCGTGTAGCCCACCAGCGTCGGATTGCCCGTAGTGCCGCTGGAAACGTGAATCTCGTTGATCTGTTCCTGCGGAGCCGAGAACAACCCGTACGGGTAATGATCGCGCATGTCCTCCTTGGTCGTAAACGGCAGCTTCTTGATGTCATCGACCGAGTCAATCGCGTCGGGAGCCACGCCGGCCTCGTCGAGCTTTTGCTTGTAGACCGGACAATTGTGCCAGATGTACGGAATCAGTTTCCTGAGGTATTCAGACTGAAGCGCCTTTAGCCCCGCAGGATCCAAGCATTCGACGTCTTCTTTCCAAATCATGATTGACCTATCTTTCTCCCTTGGAGGAATACCTTTTTGTTCTCGGCGACGACTTTTGGTTTGAAGACCGTCTCGATGGCCTTCATCCAACAGTCCTCCGCGATCGGCAGGCTCGCCGCCAGCACGCCGACAAGACAGGTATTGAGACAGCGCGGATTGGAAATCGCTTCCTGGGCTTTGTCCAGATAGCGACTCAGATCGGTGCCGCCTTTTTTGAGGAAGGTCTTCAGCCGGGGACGTTCGTCATGGTAGAAGCAAACCAGAAAGTCGGCGCTGCCGGCGGGAATCAGGGGCGAGTACACCTTTTTGCCGAAGCGCAGGTGCGATTCGACCGAACCGCCGCGCTGGGCCATGCCGTGAACCTCGGACTTCTTGACGTGGTAGCCGGCGTACATGGCCGCCCACCCGCAGATCTCTGACGCCTTGAGAATTCCCTGGCCTCCCACGCCACCGAACGTGATGCTGAATGCTTGATCGCTCATGAGTCCTGACTCAACCTACCTTCGTAGCAGCTTGCACGGGTGCCGCGAGATGATGACCGACAGGGCATCCTCGCTCATCCGCTTTTTCAAAATCTTCCTGAACTCATCCATGTTCTTCGGATCGACCACGTCGACGTTGTCGGCGCCGCAGGCGCGGCACAGATCTTCGAGAACGAGCTTCTTGGTGGGCTCGTTGCGAATCGTCAGTCCGGTGGCGGGATGCTGCTGGCCGCCGGTCATGGCCGTAGTCGAATTGTCCAGGATCATGATGACGCCTTTGGCCTGGTTGTACGCCGCGTTGATCAGCCCGGTAACGCCCGAGTGTACGAACGTCGAGTCACCCACGACCCCAACGATCTTCTTGTCCGGTGCGGCCTTGCGCCACCCTTCGTTAAACGTTACACCGGCGCCCATGCAGAGACACGAATGCAACGCCGACATCGGCGGCAGGCACGCCAGCGTGTAACAGCCGATATCGCCGGCCACGAAGGCGTCCATCTTCTTCAAGGCCGCGAAACTCGACCAGTGCGGACAGCCCGGGCACAGGCGCGGCCTGCGCGCAGCGACCTTCTTCTCGCGTTTGGCCCGCCCTTCGACTACCGCCTCCATCAGCTCCGGATTGAGCTCGCCCAGGCGGAACGAAGGATCTTTGGCGGTAAACCGAATCCCCAGCGTCTTGATGTGCTCTTCCAGGAACGGGTCGAGTTCCTCGACAACGACGAGCTTCTTGACCGTCTTGGCGAATTCGCGAATCTTGTCGTCGCAGAAGGGATAGCTCATGCCCAGCTTCAGATACGAAGCGTCCGGATAGACCTCCTTGAGATACAGATAGCTCACGCTGGACGTGATAAACCCGAGCTTCTTGGTGCCCGGCTCGACCCGGTTCAAGCGCGTGCGCTCGGCCAGCGTCTGGAGCTTCTTGAGCCTCTTTTCCACGAAGACGTGCCGCCGGCGAGCGTGCCCCGGAACCATGACGTACTTGGCAATGTCTCTCTCGAACTTGGGCTGATCCGGAACCTGCCGCTCCTGAAGAGAAACATCTTCCTTTGTATGGCTGATGCGCGTGGTCATGCGCACCATCACCGGCGTATCGAAACGCTCGCTGATCTTGAACGCCTCTTTGATGTACTCCTTGGCCTCGCTCGGGCTCGACGGCTCCAGCAGCGGCATCTTGGAATAGATGGACACCCAGCGGGTATCCTGCTCGTTCTGGGAAGAATGCATGCCCGGATCGTCGCAGACGATGATGACAAAGCCGGCCCGGACCCCGGTGTACGACGACGTCATCAGGGGGTCCATCGCGACGTTCAGACCGACGTGCTTGCACGCAAATAAGCTCCGCACGCCGGCCGTAGCCGCTCCGAAAGCCACCTCGTAGGCGACCTTCTCATTCACCGACCACTGAACATCCACCTCCGGAAGACGCGCCAGGGTCTCGAGGATTTCCGTCGAAGGCGTGCCCGGATAGGCACAGGCCACCGACAGGCCCGCCTCGTAGGCCCCGTACGCTAACGCTTCATTTCCCGAGAGCAACGCTTTAGTAGAAATCGTTTTCTTAGCCATAGGCTGCTAATTATACGCCCTCCTTTGGCTTTTTCAACAGAAACTCAGATGCCCGGCGAATTCTCTGCATCCGCCGGGCATCTGTCGCGACCACACTATTTAGAATGTGTACTCGAGATTGAACCGCAGGAAGTACGCCTCGTCACTGTTGCTGCTGGCGTAGTAGCTGCCCGGGATAAAGTACTCGGCGAGCAGGTGGCCCTTCAACTGCTTTGTGAAATTGTACTTGGCCCAGCAGGTGAGCAACTGCCCACGGGACTTTCCGCTGCCGTCGGAAGTGCCGAGCCCCGTATTCTCATCGGCCCAGAGGTAATGATAGTCCGTGCAGATCTGCCATTGGCTATGCGGCCTGAACTTGTGGCCGAAGTTGACCCGGTGCAGGTTCGAGATCTCGGCTACCGTCCCCTCGGGGATCACCGTATAGATGTAGAGTTCACTCCACCGCGGCCACTCGCCCCACAGCAGGTCGAACTGGTTGTTGTCGCCATCGGTGGGGTCCTCATCACCCGAAGCGTACTCGTACCCCACATGCACACTGTTGTCCTGGGGGTCGTTCAGCAGATACTCGAGATTGCTGACCAGACCATAGGCCTTCAGGTCCCGCCTCTCCCCGGTGTTCTCACCAGGCGCCGAAGGCGCATCCCACTTGTCGCCCTGCTGCATCGCCGCCTCAACGCGGTACTTCCAGTTCTCCGTCGGCGTACCAGCGACGGCGGCACCCAGCGTGTAGATTTCGGCCTTCCGGCTCCACGACGAAGGGAAATTACTCAAGGCGTGATCGACGGGATTGTCGTTGCGATAGATGAAGTACCCTTCGAACTGCATGTTCTCGACGGACTTGTTCGTGAGGTAGACAATCGCACCGTGCTCATCCTGTTCGGTGACGCCGCGATTCTCGTCGCTGAGGGGCTTGAGCCACCGATCCGACTCGGCGCTCTGGCTTACGTACACAAGGTCGACCTTCGTATTCGTCTCCGTCCAGTCATACGTGAAACGGGCGGCATCGAAATAGATCGTCCTCGATCCGTCCAGCGGCGAGCCGTCGAGAATCAGCCAGGCGCCTCCGAAGATCAGGTCCTGACGACCGATCGTCGCCGTCAGCGGCATCCCGCCCAGGTTCCGCATCGTAATGTTGAAGTGGTCGAACAGGGCCTCGTCGCAGTCCATCTCGGTATCTCTGCTGCGCGGCTCATCCCACGTCCGGAACTCCCATGTCAGACGTGTGTTGAAATCGACGTCCTGGCCCAGCACCCACTTGGTCCACCAACGCGTGCGATACCGCTGGTACTCGTACTCGTGGTTACGGTCTTCATCGCTCAAGGTGACGATATTGTCACCCCAAACCGAGCGGAAGCGATGGTCCATCCCCATCTGCAAATACGGCGTGGGGTTGTGGAACGTCCCCCAGAATTGGCCCCACCACGTGTCGTCCACCGGCGGCGCCGAGTCCCCGCTGCCCTCGGCCGCAAAACCCACCGCACAGGTGCCCATCACAAACAACAGCACTACAAGTCCAACCTTCCAGTTTGCTTGCCTCATTTTCATCTCCTTTTAACCACGGGGAGTAACTACCGCGTTCCCCTCAATGCCATCGAAAACCCGGTAACATCATTTGAAAGATCGATTCATCGGTTTCGGCAACCATCTGTCCTCAATCCCGAACAACCTTCACGATCCTGTCACCTGCCTTGCAGGCGCCACACACGCACAACACCCGCTGGGCGAATGCTAATCATCCCTTAACATTACTAATCGGGCGATAATGCCCAAAATCAGCACAAAAAGAAAGTCTTTTTTCGGACAACCTCATAAAGTAAGGTTTATTCCCGCGCCCTTCGGGGGACTTGCCGCCCCGTGTGGCCCACGGCCTGCTCCGGGCCCACCAGAGGCCGAATTGCCACGTAAGTCCTTTTATAAAAATAACTTAACAAGACTCGCGATACCGGGGAGGGCTCGTCGGTTCACTGCAGCAGGTCGCGCGCGTTGCCGGAGAGGATGCGTCTGAGCTTTTTTGCCGGCAGGGACATTTTTTTCAGGAGCGAGAGGGTCTGCGCCTGGTCCGTCCAGGGCGAGTCCGTCCCGAAAAGCACATACTGCTCCGGGTGCTCCAGGATAATTCGGCGGGCTTGCTCGGGGTCCAGGTCTTGCATGGCAAAGGATATCTCCATGCGGATTTCTCGTCCCATCAGGTACCGTTCGACCTCGTCCCACTGCTGCCAGGCGCCCAGGTGGGTGGCCACGAATTTCAGGGTCGGGAACCGCTCCTGGACTTCGCGCACCATCTTCGGATCGGCACGCCGGATGCGCGGAAAGGCGATATCGTAGCCCGTGTGCATCACCAGAATCAAATCGGCGGACGCAGCCTCCTCATAAATGGGGAGCATCCTCTCCTCGCACGCAAAGAAGTCCTGGTAAAACGGGTGGAGCTTGACGCCCTTGAAACCGGCCTGCTTGATCCGCCGGACCTGCCCGGCGCAATCCGGCGCCGCCGGATGAACCGACGGGAAAGGAATCAGCCGCTCGCAGCGAATCTCGTCACACCAGCGCAGGATCGTGTCGAACTGCCTGGGCCGCGTGGCGATACAAGAGACCACGCTCTTGCCGATCCCCGCCTCGTCCATCGAACGCAGCAAGTCCGCCACCGTGCCATCCAGGTAGGCCTTGATGCCGGGCGCTTCGGCGAGCAGCGTCTTCATCGCACGCGGCGCCAGATCGTCGGCAAAGGCGTGTACATGGAAATCGATAATGTCTTCGTCCATACTCATCTTCTTCTTCCACATCGCAGCCTGTCATACGTAGGCCCGCGCCGATTCCAGCGGCGCTCTGCCTGCTGCATCCTGCCGGGACATCATA
>JAFGCA010000082.1 GCA_016932895.1 Sedimentisphaerales bacterium
CGATGTGGTAGATCATTGATCTCCTCCATAACTGCTGGATGGGTATGGCTCCGGCAGTTGCGACGGCATGATGGCGATGTCACCGGCTTCGTTGAGCGCGTAGTTCTGGCGCCGGATAATCTCGGCGCCGGAGACGAAGCTGTCCCCCACCTCCCGAAGGCGAGCCGTTAGTCGGGCATCGAGTTCCGCAACCCGAGTCGCCTGCGTCGGATCGTCGATCAGATTGCGGAGTTGCGACGGGTCATCAGCGTTGTCGAACAACAGCCACGGCCCCGTGAGGGTGCGAACGTAGGTGTAGCGAGTGGTATGGAGGCCGCGGTACTCGCGCCCCCCGTTGTCGTAGCGCCACTCATGAAACGGCACATAAAGCGCCAGCAGCGCGTCTTCGATTCCGGATGGGGAGCCATCCTGGATCGTGCGACTGAAGTCCCGTCCCTGGACCCCCTCGGGAATCGGCACCCCGCAGAGCGCCAGAAGCGTCGGCATCAGGTCCGGCGCATCGATCGGCGTGTCGTGGGTCCCCGGACCGGCCCCGCCCGGATGCCGCACGAGGAAAGGAACACGTATGGACTCGGCCCACGGCTTCTGCTTTCGGAAATGCCCCTGGCTGCCGAGCATGTCTCCGTGGTCCGACGTGAACACAACGATGGTGTCCTGATCCCGGCCGGTCGCGGAGAGGGCGTCAAGCAACCGGCCAAACGCCGCATCCAGCGCCGAACAGTGGGCATAGTACCCCGCCAGCTCCTTGCGAGCTTGGTCGGCGAAAGCTTCGGGCACGTTCGGCGGCAACTGAATCCGTTGGGCATCGACCATGGCCTCGAATTGAGCCGGCGCAGTACCAAACGGGTTGTGCGGCGGCCCCCACGAGAGAAACAGTGCAAATGGGTCTTGTCCCGTTTCTTCGCGGAGGTAGCGGCAGGCCTCAGCCGTCTGTGCGTCGGCGTCGTATCCTTCCCACCGGTGCGGTCGAGAATCGTCGCCGAAGTAGTAGTACGATGCCTGATAGTCGTGCGAGCACTCGAACCCCTTCCACCAATCGAATCCGAGACGCCGCTCCGGCGGTACGAATGCGTTCCGACCGTTTCCGTCGAGGTGCCACTTGCCGATGTATGCGGTCTGGTAACCGGCGCCGCGCAGACATTCCCCGAGAAAGGGGCCACCGTAGAGACGGTTGAGGCACTGGTCGTTGACCATCATCCGGTGACGGTGCGGATACACGCCTGTCATCAGGGAGGCCCGGTACGGACTGCACACCGGGCAGCCGGAGACGGCATTCGTAAAGTTCAGACTCCGGGCCGCGAAGCGGTCGATGTTCGGCGTGGCCACATTGGGGTCGCCGGCGTAACCGGTAGCCTGATAGCGCCACTGATCGGCAAACACAAACACGAGGTTGAGGTTATTATTCACTGTTCTTTTGGTTCCCAGGCACGCCGGATCTGGGCGTCGCGGAAGCCCTGGTTTGTGGGTTCGAGTCTCCATATCTCGACTTTCGATAGGCGCGTTGGCGCGCCCACGGTGAAGGCATTCAGCGCGAGGCGCCCGCGGTACTCGGGATATGCAGCCACTACCGCCTGCCGGTCATTTGCGAAGACCTCGACGAGGTAACGGTCAATGAAGATGCGCAGGACCAGGGCCTCTCCCGGGGGAAGATCGGACACGGGAAACGGCGCCTCTGTGGTCCCCAGCCGAAGCGTCCCGGTTTCGGGGCGAATCACCAGTGGAAGCCCGCTGCCTTTGTCATCGGCAAAGAGCGTCAGACCGAACAGTTTGCGATCTGCCTCGCCGCGTGGGATGGTGATGCGCACCTCGACGGCCTCGCCGGGAAGATCGGCCAGCTTTGTGCCAGGGAGCGTGCGATCGGCTGGAAGATCGACTGCGACATCCTTGAGGTCGATGTTTTCCAGAAGGACCGGCTCGCGCCGCAGCGTTTCCAACTCGCGCAGGGGGCGGATGCGCAGGCTGCCGTCAACAGATACGTCCAGCTCGCGCGGAAGGGACTGGAGGGTGAGGCGGCTCATGGTGCCATCGCTGCGATCCACGGTGGCGAGCCAGGCCCACATGACGCGGCGGCCGTCGGGAGTCAGGAGGCTTTCGGGGGCGAAGTAGTCCACGCGCCACGAGGCCGTACCGAACAGGCTCTGGCCCTCGCGACGCCAATTCATGCGCCCGTGCCGTGTCGGGATGAACTGCTCGGCCTTCGCGTCCCAGTCGCCGATGTAGTAGCGACATCCGAGGGGGTGCGAGATGCAGAGGAGCATCCAGTGTCCGCCGATGGGGAAGAAGTTGGGGCAGGATATGTCCTCACCGCGCGCCACGTCGGGTAGGTCCCGTTGCAGGAAGGGTCCGATTTTCGTCCATGTGCGCAGGTCCTTGGACTTGAGCAGGGGCGGATTCTCGCCGCCGGAAATCGCGTAGTAGGTGTCGCCGATCAGGAAGCAGTCCGGATCCCAATGACTGATCACGTCGGGAGAGCCGTCGTACTTGCGGACATCGACGGGATAGGGTTCTTCCCAGCCGGAGAGACGGTTGTCCTTGGCTAGGGCGATCTGATTCCGGCCGGTGGATTCGCCGTGGTAGATAACGGCGGGACGGCCATCCTTGGTTAAGAAGCCGGTGCCGCTGAACATGCCGTGGCCGGTAAAGGCGGGCTGGAGCTGGGTGGGTTGCCAGGTCCAATGAAGCATGTCGGGGCTGGTGACGTGGATGAAGGAAAACCCGTTCCGGCCGCGCCAGGGATGGCTGA
>JAFGCA010000731.1 GCA_016932895.1 Sedimentisphaerales bacterium
GAGGCGGGCGGCGAGGTATCCTACGGTCAGGCAGGTTGCCACGCCGATGGCGCCGTAGAGCAGGCCGCTGAGGTTGGTGGCGAGCTTGACGTAGAGCAGCACGCCCAGGCCGGCGGCGGCGCCGAGCCAGGCGTGCAGCGTGCGGACCCTCTGCGTGAAGACCCCGAGGACGAACAGGCCCGCCAGCGTTCCGCCCAGCAATCCCATGATCCCCAGGAAGAAGTCCCAGAGGTACTTGATTTCGAGGCTGGCCATGAGCATGGCGGCGGCGGTGCCGGCGATGCCCAGGATCACCGTCGCGGCCCGCGCGAAGGCCAGGTAGGTTTCTTCGCCGAGCGTGGGGCGGAAGCGCCGGACGAAGTCGGTCGTGAGCGCCGTGGCGATCGAGTGCATGCTGCTGTCGAGGCTGGACATGGCGGCGGCGAACACGCCGGCGATCACGAGCCCGGCCAGCCCGGCCGGCATCTCCCGGGCGATAAACAGCGCGAAGATCTGGTCGGCCTTTTCCAGCGGCGCCAGCCTGCCCGGGTTGAGCTTGTAAAACACGAAGAGCCCGGTCCCGACCGTCAGGAACAGGACGCCCGCGAAGACCGCCAGCAGGCCGTTGGTCCAGATGGCCTTGGCGGCCTGCTTCTCGGTCGGCGTCGTCAGGTATCGTTGGATGACCGCCTGGTCGGTAGTATACGGAACCAGCGCATTGGTGAACAGCGCCCCGAGGATGACGACGGCCAGCGCGTCCCCGGCCCAGTCCCAGTCCAATTGCACGAGGTTGAATTTTCTGTCGGCCGCCCCGACCGCGACCAGCTCGCGCCAGCCCCCGTCCAATGTCGCGACAATGATCCCCAGCGCCGCCAGCGCGCCGCCGATGAGGACGACCGCCTGCAGCACGTCCGTCCAGATCACCGCCTCGATGCCGCCGAGGACGGTGTAGATCGTGCTGAGCACGCCCATCAGCGCGATGCACACGTAGACGTTGATGCCGGTGACGGCCGAGAGAGCCAGCGCCGGCAGCAGCACCACGATGCCCATGCGTCCCAACTGGAAGGCGATGAACGAGAAGCTGCCGAAGAGACGGATGCTTACGTGAAAACGCTTTTCCAGGTATTCGTAGGCGGTGGTGACATCGAGCCGGCGAAAGAGCGGCAGGTAGATGTACACGACGAACGGCGCGACAACCAGGATGCCCACGTTCAGCAGCAGCAGGCCCCAGTCGGTCGCGAAGGCCCGGGCGGGCATGGCCAGGTAGGTGATGGCGCTGAGCTGGGTGCCGAAGATGCTCAGGCCCGCCGCCCACCACGGGATCCGCCGGCCGGCTAAGAAGAAATCGTTCGTGGATTTCTCGCGCCTGGCAAAATAGAACCCCACGCCCACCAGGGCGACCAGGTAGGAGCAGAGGACCGTCCAGTTGAGCCAGCCGAAGGACCTCTCCAGCACGGCCGGCCGGGCACAGAGAAGTTTCGGCGTGCGCACGCCCGGGCGGACCTCGCCGCTGGCAATGACGTACGCGCCGCGCCACGGTGTCACGGTCGTCGTCACCGGGGGCCACGTCCCGGCGTTGCGGTAGGGGCCCGCCTCGTCCGGCACGTCTTTCGGAAACTCGCCTGCCGGCGCCCACGTGTCGCCGACCGTGTGGTAGAGCAGCAGGTCCGCGGGAAAACCGGGGTGACGGTCCTTGAGCTGGGCGGCCTCGAAGAAATGCGCGCCGTCGTCGCCACTGAGAAACAGCAGGTGTGCATGTCCCAGCGCGACGCCGGGATTGGGTGCGGCCACCAGCGGACGCGGCGCATCGGCGATCGGCCGCCAGCGTTTCTCGTCGGGACTGTATCGGTAGCCGTCCGTCAGGAACCTCCGCGTGACGGCGCCGTCGGAATCGCGGTACAGCTCTGCGCCGCTGACGAGGAAGATATCCCCCTGTTGAGCGGCCATCACGGGCAGGATGCGGGCAGGCCCGGGCCACGGATCGAGTTGCTGCCACTGTCGCTCGTCGGCTGGACAGGACAGATCCAGCGCCCAGAAATTCTTCAGCGCCGCCTCGGCCTTTGGCGCGTCCTGACCGCCGGCGAGGTAGACGGTATCGTCGAGGAGCACGCCCGCGCCGAACGCGCAGGGCTGCGGCAGCACCGGCAGGGCCTCCGTCTCGATGCGCTCGCCCGTCCAGCGCAGGAGAAACGCGTCGGCGTAGTGTCGATCCGCGTCGCCGCCGCCGGCACAGACGACGCTGTCGTTCCACGTCACCGAGACGCCGTAGGCAAGCGGTCGAGGGAGCGTCCCGGCCTGCTTCCAGGCGCCGTCCGGCGCGGTCAGCACGTACGCGGTATCGTGCCAGCGCTTCGGGTGGCCTTCCCAGGGCGGGCCTTCGGGGAAGTTGGCGCCGCCGGCGACGATGAAGGCGTCGCCGGAAACACCGGCGAAGGGCCCGGCCACGCCGTACACATCGGGCAATGGCGCCAGCTCCGACCATTCCAGAATGTCGGAGCCTCCGCACGCAGTCCCGCACAACAACGTCAGGACGAGCAGCACGACGCGTCGGCGCGCCGCATGGGCGGTTCGATTCCTGTACGCGTCTGCAGGACGGGATTGGCTCATGGCTGCGTGTCCCCTGTGACGTCGTTGACCACGTTTTGAGGCGTTCCGTTCAGGAAGGCGGCGACGTTCTCCACCGTCGTTTGCAGCAATCTCGCGCGGGCCGCACGCGTCGCCCAGGCGATGTGCGGCGTGACGTAGCAGTTCTTGGCGCCCAGCAGCGGATGGTCCGCGGCGGGTGGCTCTTCGCTGAGGACGTCCAGACCCGCTCCTGCGATCCGACCGGAGTTCAACGCCTCGGCCAACGCCCGCTCATCGACCAGAGGCCCGCGACTGGTGTTGATCAGAAAAGCACAGCGTTTCATCAGGTTCAATCGTCGCTCGTTCACCAGCTCCCGATTGGCCTCGGTCAGCGGACAGTGCAGGCTGACGACGTCGCTCTCGCCAAACAGCGTATCCAGATCGACCGCGCGGGCCTCTGCGGCGGAAACGTCTTGCCGGATATCGTGGTAGATGACCTTCATGCCGAAGGCGCGGGCGAGCCGGGCGGTGGCCTGGCCGATACGCCCGAAACCGACGATGCCGAGAGTCAGGCCGCACAGCTCGGCGAGCGGATAGTCCCAATAGCAGAAGTCCGGATTCGCGCTCCAGCGTCCGGCGCCTGCGGACTTTGCGTGCTCGGCGACGTGCTGCGTGAGATTCAGCAGGTGCGCCAAGACCATCTGCGCCACCGAATCGGTCCCGTAAGTGGGGACGTTGCTGACGGGGATCCCGCGCTGCCGGGCTGCGCCGACGTCGACGACGTTGTAGCCCGTGGCGAGCACCGCGATGTACCGCAATTGCGGAAGGGCTTCAATAACGCTTGCCGAGAGAATGGTCTTGTTCGTCAGAACGATCCCCGCGTCGCGGGCGCGCGAGACCACGAGATCCTCGGGCGTGCGGTCGTGGATCGTGCACGGGCCGAGGGCGTCCAGGTCTTTCCAGCTCAGGTCTCCCGGATTCAGCGTGTAGCCGTCCAGCACCACGATCTGCATCGTCTGTTTCTCCCGCTTACGCCTGTGATTCCCCCTTGCGCCCGAATTGGGCCTCGGCGTTCTTGCCGAATTGCTCGCAGGCGGCGTCGAAGGCATCGAGCATCTGCTCCGTGGCCATGCCAGAGGCGTGGCGCGCCGCGGCGATCATCGTTTGGCACTCGTTCGTATCCATGAACCGCGCCGCCTCCAGCAGGCGCGGCTCGTCCTCGCGCGGGACGACGAGGAACCCGTGCTTGTCGGCGTGGATGAGCTGTCCGGGGCGGACCTTGCGGCCGAAGACCTCCACCTTGCAGTCCCAGCGCACCGGCTGGCTGTAGGCGTGCCCCACGCAAAGCCGGCGGGCCAGCGCCTTGAAGCCCACGCATTTCATCTCGTCCAGGTCGCGGATCGCGCCGTCGATGATCGCCCCGACGCAGCCCAGGGCCCGGTGCATCCCGCTGTTGACCTCGCCCCAGAAGGCCCCGACGATGTTCGGCTTGTCGAGGTCCTGAACGACGACGATCTTGGGACCGGGGACCGATCCCACGTACCGGCGGTACTGGCTCCAGCCGTCGGGGTTCTGTTGCGGATGCTCCGGATTGCTCGGCTCGATCACCACGGTCACGGCGTACCCGACCATCGGGCCCATCTCGGGCATGAAGTCGTGACAGGGCTCGGGGTTGAAGCCGTCCCGTCCCGCGTCGCATTGGGTGATCTGCTCCCAGCCGTTATAGATCGTGGGCGTGTTCCAGCGTCTCAGCTCCAACAACTCGGCGTTCGAAAGCCGGTTGTCACATGACTTGCTCATACAGTTGCTCCTGTTTCCGTCAAATCTTCGTGTCACTCGTCATTGGACTTTTGCAAAAGTTCAATTGCTCGTTACGTCTCCATTAGCCAATCACCTCCGCCGGCTGAGCGTGAGGCGGGCCATAACGGGGAAGTGGTCGGAAGGGTACTGTCCGTCGTTATTGTCGCGGAGGATCTCGGCGGCGGCGACCTTCACGCCGGGCAGGGTGAATATGTAGTCGATCTTCTCGCCCGAGCGGGTGCCTTTGAAGCCGTTGAATGTCCCGACGTCCGTCGCCTCGGGATACAGCACGCGAAAGCTATCGACCAGCGGGACGGGGCTCTCTGCAGGGTCCGCGTCCTCGACGCGGAGGTCTCGCTTGAGGTATCGTACCGCCGGGTTGCTCTCTCCGGCGTTGAAATCGCCGGTGACGATGACCGGATCGTCGTGCTTACGATCGCGGATGCGCCGGGCCAGCAGGACCGCGCTCTTTTCGCGCGAGGGCTGGGAACGGTGGTCCAGGTGGACGTTGAAGTGGTAGAAGGCTTGGCCCGAGCCTTTGCGGACGAATCGTCCCCACGTGCAGATGCGGGTGCAGGCGTTGCCCCAGGTAATCGAGCCGGGGATCTCGGGCGTATCGGAGAGCCAGAACGTGCCCGAGTCGGTGACCGTCAGCCGGTCGGTGCGGTAGAGGATTCCGCAGTACTCTCCGCGGGTCTTGCCGTCGTCGCGGCCGACGCCGATCTCGCCGTATACCGGCACCGCTTCGCGCATCTCGTCGATCTGAAAACGCAGCGCCTCCTGCAGACCCACCACGTCACAGTCGTGCTCGCGCAGCACGTCGAAGACCAGCTCGCGCCGGTTCTCCCAGCGGTTGGCGCCGTCGTTGGCGGTGCCGTAGCGAATGTTGAAACTCATCACGCGCAGCTCGTCCCCATCGCCCTCCCGCGCGTCCGAAGCGAATGCGCCAGGGGGCATACAAAGTCCAAGGACCACGGCCAGCAACAGAAAGGCCTTCAGCGTTTGCGGCAAAGCGCGATGTTTCATGGCATCCTCCCGGAAAGGTTTGAACTATGATTCGAGGGTGGTTTTTTTCTGCTCTTCGGAAAGGGCCTCGTTCAGCGATCCGGAACGGAAGCCCTGCAAATCCAGCGTAACGAACTTGAAGCCCAGCGACCGGAGCTTCTCGATGACCTTTATGCGGACGGGATCGGCCACGAGCTTGGCGACGTCCTGGGGGCGCACCTCGATTCGCGCGATGGTGTCGTGATGGCGGACGCGGACCTCGACGAAGCCGAGCCGGCGGAGCAGGCGTTCGGCCTCATCGACCTGGCGCAGCCGCTCTTCGGTGATCGGCAGATCGTACTGAAGCCGCGAGACCAGGCACGGATTGGCGGGCATGTCGGCGGTTTGCAGCCCCAGCCGCCGGCTCAGCTCCCTGATCTCGCTCTTGGTCAGCTCCGCCTCGGCCAGGGGCGAGCGAATGCCGAACGTCTCCAGCGCCTTGTTGCCCGGGCGAAAGTCGATCTTGTCGTCGGCATTGGTGCCGAAGACCACGTGCTCGAACCCGCGCTCTTTCGCCAGCGCCGCCAGCGATTTGCAGATGTTCGACTTGCAGTGAAAGCACCGCTGCGGCGTATTCGCGACGAACTTCGGATCGGCCAGGTCGTTGGGCTCGACCGCGATCAGCTCGACGCCGATCTGCCCGGCGGTTTTCCGCGCGTGCTCGTACTGCCCCTGCGGCTGCACGATACCGACGGAGATGCACGCCAGCACCCGCTCGGCACCGAGCGTATCGACCGCCGCCTTCAGCAACAGCGTGCTGTCGACGCCCCCCGAATACGCCACCAGCACCGAACCCAGATCCCGGAGCACTTGCTGGAGAGAACGGTATTTTTCTTCGATGTTCATACTCAACTGTACGTCGCCACTTCGGCGAGCGCCCTTTCCAGGAGGTCCTCTACGGCCAAGCCTTTGGCGCGGCGGGCCAGGTAATCGAAATCCAGGGCCTTTCCCTGCACCGCCAGCACGCCCACGATGTCGGTCCAGTGCCGGTCGGAGGCACGGTCGTCCTCGGTGATGCGGCGCAGCTTGAGCAGGATAACGTCTTCGGGTGAGACGAAGCAGAGGTCGCCCTCGGCCGACTCGCCCAGGCGCACGATCCGACTGCGCACCAGCAGCTCCTGCTCGAACTCGCTGGGACCCAGCAGAAAGATATCGATTTTGAAAGCGGTCTCGAAATGCACGATGCTGAAGCTACCGCAGCAGGTCAGCGCTTGCTGCATCGCCTCTTCGCTGATGTAGAACTCGTCCTTGAGCATCTCACAGAAGCGATCCGCCACGACCGGAAACGGATAGAGCGCCACGTCCGCGTCACGGGTGAAGCGCACGGTCCCGTAGAGGCTGCTGGCGATCGAGCCGCCGATCGCGTAGGGAATGCCGAGCGCATCGAGCGCATCGGCCAGTCGCTCCAGGACTTCGATCTCTCGCTGCTGGCTCACTGTGTCGGCGCCCCGTATGCCGCTTCGAAAAGCTCGGTCCCCAAATGCTGGCGGGCCCAGAGCCGCCAGAGCTGCTCATCGGTGGTGTCGGGGTGGCGCATTTTCAGTCCCGCCAGCGCCAGCTCCCGGCCGGCCCGGCACGTCTGGAAAACCAGCTCGAGCTTCCGATCCGGCGACATCTTGCGGTAGATCTCATACTGCGCCCGCGACGCCTCCGGCGACGTATCGTTCCGCTCGCGTGTCAACTGCGACCCCATCATCGGCCCCTTTCACCCATATCGGCCCCGGACAAAGTATCAGCCCTATAGAATACACCATGACCCCGCCCAAGGGTAGAAAGGATTCTCCGTTTCCAGGGGAAACTGCCGCTCGCCGAGTCCGAGCCCGGACGGAGAAAAGCCGATGGAGAGATTTGAACTCTCAACCCCAGCTTTACGAAAGCTGTGCTCTACCATTGAGCTACATCGGCATCCAGACTCCGTATCATACCGTCCTGCGGGCAATCTGTAAAGAGTGAAAATCGGCCGCGCCTGACGCTGCCACGCGCAGGCCGGAATCTGCTCACGGGGGGCGCGCCGTTGCGTGCGAAACGGGGCTGGTCGTGCTTGCAACCGGACGCGAATCCTGATACAAGGCTGCCAGCGAACGGCGTCGAGCCGTTGGCAACAGGTCCATGGGGAAACTGTTCACCAGTGAGGAGCCGCTGCCATGTTCGCATCACCGAGCACCATCCGCCGGTACACGTCCATTCTGTTGATTGTGGGCCTCGTCACAGCGTGCACCGCCTGGGCCGACGCGGAAGAGGCGTTCTGGCCTCAATTTCACGGGCCGAACCGGGATAATCACTCCACCGAGACGGGTCTTCCCAAACAGTGGCCTGAGGGTGGGCCCGCGTTGCTGTGGGCGGCGGAGGGGATCGGGCACGGATTCTCCGGCGTCTCCATCGCCTCGGGCATGATCTACACCGCCGGCAACATCGAGAAGGACACCGTCATCACCGCCCTGGACATGGGCGGGAAGGTCCTCTGGCAGTTCGCGAACGGCCCGGCCTGGACGAAAGACCACCCCGGCACGCGCAGCACCCCGACCGTCGACGGCGACCGGCTCTACCACCAGAGCCCCGTGGGCAATCTTGTCTGCCTGGACGCCAGGACCGGCCGCAAGCACTGGCAGATCAACACCCTGGAGAAGTTCCAGAGCAAGACGAGCACGTGGGCTTTGGCCGAATCCCTGCTGATTGACGGGGACCGCGTGATCTGCTGCCCCGGCGGGCCGCAGACGTGCATGGTGGCGCTGGACAAGAGGACCGGCGCGGTCGTCTGGCAGGCGCCCAGCACGGGCGAGCTGGCCGGCTACGGCTCCCCCTTTCTGTTCGAGCTCGAGGGCCTGCGCATCATCACCACCTCGACCGCCAAGGCGGTGATCGGCGTCAATGCCGATACCGGCGCGCTGCTGTGGCACGTCAAGCACGAATCCTACGCCGACGAGAACGTCATGATTCCCATCGTCCACGACGGCCACCTCTTCTTCAGCAGCCTCAAGACCGGCTCGGTCAAGTGGAAGCTCGACGTCAGCGAAGGCAAGGTCGCGCTCACCGAGATCTGGCGCACGCAGGAGCTGGACAACCACCACGGCGGAGTCGTGCTGATCGGTGGGAATCTCTACGGCAACAGCACCTTCCGCAACAGCAAGCGGTGGGTCTGCCTGGACTGGGAGACCGGCGCCAACAAGCACATGGAAAAGGGCGTCGGCAAGGGCTCGCTCACGTATGCCGACGGCATGCTCTACACGCTCAGCGAGGACGGCCGCATGGGCCTGGTCCGACCCACGCCCAGCGGCCACGAGCTCGTCAGCGCATTTGACATCCCCAAAGGAGGCAAAGGCAATAGCTGGGCCCACCCCGTCGTTTGCGCCGCCCGACTCTACATCCGACACGGAAACTTCCTCTACGCCTACGCCCTGCGATAGTGTAGTATCAGAACCCATGAAAGCGAAGCATCTCGACCGCAAATTCGACACCGGGCAAGACATAACGCGGCACCTGGACACGTCCCGCCAACGCCGGCCCAATCAGCAAAAGAAGCGCCTCAGCCTGACCCTCCCGCTCTGGATGGTCCACATCCTCGACAAACAAGCCAACCGCCTCGCCATCTCCCGCCAGGCCCTAATCAAAATCTGCATCGCCGAACGCCTGGAACGCACTACGCCAACTGGCGCCCCCACCCCGCCCACCGAACGCAACCCCGGCTGAACCAAACCCCGCCCCCGCCCTCCACAAATTTCCGATCGCGAACACATTTTTCGCTAATCTCCACCCCCTGCTGTGCCGATAGCGATAAGTGCTTTTGAGACGCGACACCTTCGGATGAGACACCAGATCGGATGGCTGCAGCTATCGGACATACGCAACCGTGGCCATACGGCGCGAGCTGCGCAAGAGAACCTCTACGAACGAAAGGACAGCGAGAAATGAACGTGAAAATCAAGAACTTTGACGTTGATGTGGATGTCAAGACCAAAGGTATAGAATTTGAAGTCAGGACTCCCGATGGAAAAGCCCAACTCGGAGACTGCTATCTCACTATGACCGGGTTGATATGGTGTCCTGGAAGAACCAGCAAAAAGAACGGAGTCAAGGTGACATGGCAGGAGTTTATGGACTTGCTTTCCAGCAAGGACACGCTCAAACGCGCGGTGAAAGTGGCTAAGAACCCGCCCCAGAACTGAGGCTATTTCGGAACCATCGGCCGAGCAGACGCGTGGGGCGTGATTGGCTTTCGACGCTCCATTGCGTAACGACAGAGAAGGAGGTCGCAATGGCGATCGGACTGTTTATCGACGGCGCCTATGTCTTCAAAGTATTCAGAGACCGCATGGATTACCTGAAGCTGAGGAACTACGTGGAGAAGGAACTCGATGACGAAACCGACGAGGGCTACTTTTTCAACGCGGATGACGATCCGCCGAAAGCGCAAAGACTGCACAATGCACTCTCCTTTCCTCCACCAAATGGCCCGGGGCTTCGCGTCAAAATCTACTGGCTTCAGAAACGCTTGTTGTATTGGCCCAAGCACTTGGGCGGACAGCCTGTTTTGCACCCAGACGATGAGACAATTCAATACGAACAAACGACGCAAAAGGCAGTTGATGTGGGACTCATCTACCACATGACTCGGTCGTATCACAAGCGCAAATGGAATCGCCTGGTGCTTGCAGCCGGGGATGCAGACTTTCACGAACCGGTGCAGAATCTCGTCGAGCTCGAAAATGTGGATCTGTATCTTGCGGGATCTATGAGCAGCATTTCGGACCAACTTCGTCCGTATGCGAGGAAGGTTTTCGAAATTGACAGAGAGCCTCTGAAATCGGAATTGCGATTGGAGGTGGCGGAGAAGGTTGGCTGTTAAGCTAGTTTGCGCAATGGAAAAGACGGCGCGCATCTGTTCTCTGCATCCCTGCGTGTGGTGGGCTGGCAACAAGGGGGGCGCGGACTCCGTTCATTTCTTGCTCAAAGTCCCTAATCGCACCATTCGTTCCCGGGACGAACGGTGCGATGCAGCTCCGCTGATTGTGACCGAAGACTTGCTCGAAGCGCGGGCCAGGAAGCAGGCCCTCAAGAAGATGCTCGACCAAGTCCCGGACCGCCCGCCGGTGCTGGGTGACGAGCGGTAGGGCAGGATTTCAAGCGGAGCCGTTCAATCGAGTGCGGACCGCCGGCGCAACGTGCCTGACTTTTTGGTGTTCGCGTCTTGTTATTCGATGGGTCTCAGGCCGGACCGTTTTCCAGTCGGTCGGCGTCGAGGCGATCCTTGTCGCGCCCCGTGGCTCGCTTGTTCCTGATAAGGTCATCGCGTGACACAACCGGTACCGACAGACCTTCTATGTCCACGATCTGACGCTTTGCATAAGCCTGATCGAATTCGAGGCCGCTGACAGCGCTTATGACATCGATCCTTCGGGGAGTCACACCGATCTGGAAGACGACACCCGGCTCAACGAACGTGGTCTCATCGATTTCATGCAAGGGGGCACCGAACGTTGCGAGACAATGATAGACGCGCCGGGAGTTCTCGGCCGAGCACTCGACCCAGATATCGATGTCGCCGGTGGCGCGAGGATACCCGTGCGCGCCCATGGCGTAGGCGCCCACCAGGAGGAACTTAACCTCCTGGTCTAATAAGCTTTGCAACATGTCTCTGTAATCGCTGTTGAGCACGGTCCTGTCCCTGCAGTGACCAGATTTCGGCGGTCAACTCCCACATGAAGCTGAGGCGTTCGGCCGGGGAGGCGTCCATGTAGTCGTCGTCCTCGTCCGTCAGCTTTCTCAACCTGACTTGATCTCTTCGAAGCTTCATCGTTGTCGTATTATACCACAGTCGCCGCGGCCCTGCACCTAATCAAACCATTCGTCGGCGGGGTCGAAGGGGGGGATGCAGACGTTTACGATGCGGAATCGTCCGACGGCGCGGTGGCGGCAGCCCGGCTTGATCAGGACCGTGTTGTAGGGGCGGACCGGGACCTTCTCGCCGTCGAGCTCCATGTGCCCGGTGCCGGCCAGGAAGAAGTAGATCTCCGTGTGCTCCTTGTGGTAGTGCACGCGGGCCTCGGCGTGGATGTCCACCATGTGCAGCGTCGCGGGAGAATCGCCCACCTCGGCAAACGCCCGCCGGGCCAACCCGCAAGGACACTTCACCCCCTGGATCTCGTCAAAATGAGCCACCTCGAAATTAGCCATAAGCACTCCTTCATTGCGCCGCCGACATGAGCGCCGCGTGACTACTGACTACCGTTCCGATTGGGGCGGCGTTGTTGGAAGAAGGTTTGGAGCAGGGTGGCGCAGTCTTCGGCGAGGACGCCTGGGGTGACTTCGAGTCGGTGGTTGAGGCGTTCGTCTCGGACGATGTCGTAGAGGCTGCCGCAGGCGCCGGTCTTGGGGTCGGCGCAGCCGTAGACGAGGCGGTCGAGCCGGCCCAGCACGAGGGCCCCGGCGCACATCGGGCAGGGCTCCAGCGTGACGTAGAGGGTGCAGCCGTGGAGCCGCCAGCTTCCGACGAAACTGGCCGCCTGCGTCAGGGCGATGATCTCGGCGTGGGCGGTCGGGTCCTTGAGCTGCTCGCGCTGGTTGTAGGCCCGGCCGATGACTTGGTTCTGGTACACGATCACCGCGCCGATGGGCACGTCGCCGTTCTCCTCGGCCACCTGCGCCGCGTCGATGGCCATGCGCATGTATCGCTCGTCGAGTTGTGCCTGCGTTTGCTCCATCAAAAACCCGTCACAGTATCTTCTGCATCCAGACGACGTCGAAGACGCGGCCGTTCTTGACACCGACTTGGCGAAAACGCCCGACCTCCACGAAACCGTGCTTGCGGTGAAAGGCGATGCTCCCATCATTCAGCGACGAAATGGGAGCGAGGATCGTGCGAATCCCCTGCTGGCCGGCGCGGCGCTCGAGTTCGTCCAGCATGCGCGAGCCGATTCCCTGTCCCGTGGACCCCGGGGCGACGAAGTACGTGATCTCGGCGGTCCGGGCGAAGGCGGGCATGGGATTGTGCCGGCGCAGCAGACCGAAACCCAACAGATTGCCGGCCACGTCCCTGGCCGCGACCGTCGGGTAGCCCCGCGTAGACGCCAACATGGCGTCGAAGAACGCGTAGGGGACTTTCTCCTGCGGAAACGCCGCGAAGCTGTTCTCCACGTAGTGGTTGAACAAATCCACCACGGCCTCGCGGTCGTCCGGGCTGATGGGCTTCCATTCTGCGTCCAAAGCGTCCGGCGCAGATTCGCTATTGTGGTCGATCATGGGGGAAGGGGCCAAGCAAATGCCACATCATCAATGGTACATAGAAAATAAAAAAGTACCCCCTAGGGGAGTCGAACCCCTGTCTCCAGGATGAGAACCTGATATCCTAGGCCACTAGACGAAGGGGGCACTAAATAGCGGCGGGTGGACTCGAACCACCGACCTTAGGCTTATGAATCCCACGCTCTAACCAACTGAGCTACGCCGCCGGCTGCCCTAAACGGCTAACAATACCACGTTTTCGGCGGTTCTGTCAACCCTGATTTCTCAAAATCGCCGACGTGATCTCGGCATGCAGGCCATTGGAATGGGCGTGGCACAGCGGTCCGAGCGGGCCGGTCGCGTCTTTGGGGTCGATTCCCCGATGCGCCGCCCTCCTGAGACCTCGACCCGCCGGTCACTTCCGCCTCATGGCCTGGAGCGTTACCGGTCCCAGCAATCCCGACGGTTGCAGGGGCCATTGCGCCGCGTCGAAAGGCTTGTAGGCGGGCGTTACGATGTTGATATCGTGCATGATCTTCCAGTTCACCTTACGCACGTCCAGATCGCGAATCCGGTTGGCGGCGAGATTCGTCACCTCGATCTCGATCGTGTTGGCGCCCTTCTTCAGGTACCGCCCGACGCGCGCCCGCAGGGGCAGTGCGAAGAGGTTCGCCGCCTCCTTGCCGTTGATTCGCACCCGCGCCGACTCGCGCACATCGCCCAGGGCCAGTACGTAGTCATCCGCATCCGCGGGATCATAGAACGGGAACGTCAGACGATAGCGGGCCGTACCGGCGAATACCCTGGCCTTCTCGTCCGGCGCCTCGGTCCAGGACGACAGCGCGTCCGTGCGGAAACCATGCGGCAGCTCCGGTCCGCCTTCGATGAACTCGACTTCCCACGTCCCTTCCAGTGCGAACGCTTCGCCCGCGGCCTGCAGGGGAACGTACGGCTCGGCCTCGAGGCGGGACGCGCTTGCCTGGATCACGAACGCCTGACCCGCAGCGATATCGAGATAGATTTGGCGGACCGAGCCTCTCTTTCTCGTCGGCAGAAGTGCCGACGTGCCGCTCATCGGATCGTGCAGAACCGCCGAAACAAACGGGACAGCAAGATCGACCCAATCGGTGCAGTCTCGCCCGGTATGATTCGCTACGAAATACCAGTACGAGTCGTCCGTCCGCCGGCGAATGATGCGAAGGCCCTGATCGGCGAGGGTCTCGCGCATGACGCCCGCCTCGGTCAAAGCGCCCACGAGATCGTCGGCTATTACAGCTCGGGCAAGGCGCTGCTTCTGACGGTTGAATTCGGCACGCCTCTTCGCCAGGTCGGCATAGCCGGGCACATCCGCGGGCAAGGTCCGCTCGAAGAGGATCGTCGCTCCCTGCCCGGCAAGATCGGCCAGCCGCTGCAACGTGCCGACCGGCATGAAACGACACTCGGGCACGACGATCACCCTGTAGGCGCCGCCCGGTGCAACCAGCGTCCGTTTCTCGCAACGAATATCGTGCAACATCCGATCGGAGATGAAATCGAACGCATACCCTCTCTTGTCGAGAAGAGTGGCGACCTCACCGATCCGCTGCTGATCGATCCACTCTTTGTGGTGGACCGGCAAATTCTTCAGCAGGCCGCGGGCATCCATCCAGAGATCGTGTATGGGCCAGTACACCAGAATGTCGTTCGCCGGCCGGCCCGCCTGCAACACCGCCTGGCAGCGGGCGATGTAGTCGTTCAGAAGGGGCATGTCGCGCCACACTGAATTTCTCGGGTCCGCCTTGGTGGACGCATAGAAAAACCAGCCGGGCCAGGGCGCGTCCTTGGGACTGTAGCACGAGCCGTGGTAGAAGACGTGGTTGATTCCGGCCAGGAAGAACAGGTCCATCTCCAGTTTTATCTGGCCCAACGTTCCATGCCAGTGCTCGCGCATCCACGTGCAGCTTTCCGAGGAGACCAGTTGCCGGCCGACCTCGTGGGCTACGTGGGCCGCCGATGACGCCATCCGGCAGATCCGGGGATCCGAATCTCCGGGCCGGCAGAACTGCTCCTCATGACGGAAACCGGGAATGGGAAATTCGGGCGATCCGAACATCTCGGTTTCGGGAATATCGGCGGTCGCGTAGACATCCAGCAGATTCGAGGGAGAGCCGTGAGCCTGGTCTCTGGTGAGCATACCGCGCGACCGCGCCCAGTCGGCCCATTTCTGGATGAACTCCTGATGCAGCTCGGCGGCGGTGAGACGGTAGTCATATTTGATCCGGCCGGCCTTCTCGGCATCCGCTTCTTGTCCGAACAACGTTTGGAGATGGTCCCTCATGTCGTAGCCGCGCCGCCGGGCAAACTCATCGGGCAACTCGGCACACCAGTTGCCGCTGTACTCGAACGAATCATGATACTGAGCGCGCGGCAGAGGCGTACAATTTGCCAGCGCCTTGTCAAACCGCTCCAGATACGCCGAGATCGCACCGATGGAATACGGATTGAGCATGTGCCCGGCCCCGCCCGGTGCGGCACGTTTGACCATGCGGCGACTCGTGAATCGCAGGCGGTTCGTCTCGGCATCCAGGCTGGCAGCGGTGTCCCAATGCTCCTGGGGCAAATCCGGCCCGCCGAAACACCATCCGGTGCCGGTGGTCATATCGACCTGCATTCCCAGCGCCCCGGCCCGGCGAACGATGTACTGCAAGGAGTCGATCCAATCGGCCGAGAGATACTCGATATAGCGAGCCTCGTACCCCTTGGCGCCGTAGATCGGGACGATATGCACCGTGCCGATGCCGCCCTTCTTGAGATTCTCCAGGTTCCAATCGATGCTCTCGCGATCCCAGGCGCTGCCGGGAGACCACCAGTAGGTTCCCGGCCGGTGCTGGACCTCGATCGCAAAAGGCCACGTTCCCGGTTCGGCCGCGGTTCGCGCCGTGCAAGACATGCAACACAAAACCACAAGGCTCATCAGCACTGCGGGGTACCATCGTCGGTTGGCGTTCATCGGCATCGCATCCTTCTCTGTTAGGTCGGCGGAGCTGCTCTATGACCGTAAAATACTACGGGAAACGACTCCGTCCTGTCAACGAACGCCCAAACGGGCGTCGCCGAACTATTTCGGGGCCAAGCGTCGCCGACGGAGCCTCCCCCGCCCTGCCAAAACAGCACGGCGCCGTGACAACCCGCGGTTCTGGGCCACTCTTGAATCGACACCAGGCAAAGACCAGAAACGCCGCCCCTGACGCCTGGCATTTTTTCGCTTCACGCCGGTACGTCATTTTGATTCGAGAGGCGGCGAGAGTGCCGGACGGCCGGTGAGAGGTGCTGGCGTTGAGTTCCTTGTCGTGATGTTATGGCGGCTGCTGCGTACAGGAGCAGTGCGTCTGAAGTTAACGGGGGAATGTCAGCGCAGCGTCGATGCGTGCGAACGCCAGACGATCATAGTCTTTCAGTACAGCAATTGCGTACGGAGGTATGCTCGCATGGAACGCAAAACGACATTGATTGGACTTTGGGTCTTGCTGATGCTGGCCGGTTGCGACAGAGTCGTGATCGTTACCGACCCCCTACCGGGCGAAGGGCCCGATACGTTCCGTTGGCGTTGCGTCGGTCCTGCTCGTCATGGGCTTGGCGGAAGGCCTCAGTTTGGCCTCGGTCTTCGTCCGGGCTGGTAACGGCCCGCCATTCCCGGCTGTCCCCCCGAAACGCAACATGAATTCGGAATAGGCACAGCCGCATCGGGCCAAACCAGCGCGACTCACGGACCGAAACCTTTCCTGTCAGGCCTTGGAGTCATACTCTTCTTTGCGGCTCAAGCCCGGATTTTCTGTCTGCCTTCAGAGACAGCGCCCATGCATGCTGCGCCATCCGTGACTTCCACCCGCGCTCGAACCGCTACCGAGTGTGGCATCCCCTGATGATGAAGCCCCCCGATTTCTCTTCGCGCTCCAGGTCCAGTATCCCGCGCGCCTCGGCCTCCTCCAAAAGCTGGCTGAACGACTGGAAACCGTAGTATGACTCACTAAAGCCGGGCTTGCGGCGTTTCAGGGTCTGTTTGATCATCGAACCCCAGATCTTGCCTCCCTCGCCGCGCTCTTCCACTAACGCCTCGTAGGTCTCGACGGTCAGATCCCAGGCCTGCTGCTTCTTATCCGCAGGGGGCTTGCTGCGTTCGGCGGCCGAGCCCCGTGCCGACTTGCGGCCTGTGTCTTTCACGCCATTCTTCTTGCGGGCCGGCTTACGACGCACGAGATCATCGTAATAGATGAATTCATCGCAATTCGCCATCAGCAGCTCCGATGTGGAGTTCTCGACGCCGACGCCGATCACGATTTTATTGTTCTCTCGCAGCTTGCTGACCAGCGGCGAGAAATCGGAGTCGCCGCTGATGACGACGAACGTGTCCACGTGCGCTTTGGTGTAGCACAAATCGAGTGCGTCGACCACCATGCGAATATCGGCCGAGTTTTTGCCCGACTGACGCACGTGCGGGATCTCGATCAGCTCGAACGACGCTTCGTGCATGGCCGACTTGAATTCCTTGTACCGGTCCCAGTCGCAATACGCCTTCTTGACCACAATATTGCCCTTGAGCAGGAGCCGCTCGGTCACTTTGGCGATGTCAAACTGGGCGTAGTTGGCGTCGCGCACGCCCAGTGCGATATTCTCGAAATCGCAGAAAAGGGCCATGTTCTTCGTCTCAGCCTGATATGCCATGCCCTGATCCCTTTCCTCATTTGACACGTCCGACATGGAGTTTATATACGCCACTTATGCATGTACGCTCTGCATAGTACCACAATAGGTAGCCGAGTCTCAACCTCTCTGGTCGTTGATTCGGCGGTCATTCTTGTAAGAATGGAAATGAGGAACGGTAGATCATGGCCGGCGGAGCGGATGTGGAAACGGCTCCAAGGCGGCATTTTGGTGCCGGATTGGAGCCGTTTGGCTGCGAAACGCGTCCGGGCGGGGAGCAGTTGTGAGTCTTGAGTGTTGAGTTGTGAAGTAGCGAACGCAAAACTCAAAACGAATAATTCACAACTCCCTACGCGCCGGCTTTGTACTTGGCCCAGTAGTCGGGGAAGAACTCCTTGGCCTTGGCCTCGAGTTCCTGGTCGCTGATGGCGGTCAGGCGGCCTTCCACGTCGTACTGGTCGATGACCCAGCGGGCCAGGCGATGGACCTTGATCTTGTTGATGCGCTCCTCGTCCTTGAGTCCGAAGAACTCGTTGACCCAGTGGGCCACGCCGTCGGCGCCGCTCTTGTCGGTGATGGCGACGCGGGGCGGCCTGCCAAGCAGCGTCTCGGTGTCGAAGATGTTGTAGATGCGCTCGTCCTGGCGGAGTCCGCCGGCGTGGATGCCGGCCCGCGTGGTGTTGAAGGCCCGCCCGGCGAACGGATAGTTGTCGGGAATCGGCAGGCCGATGGATCGCATGTAGTCGGCCAGCTCGGTGATCGCCAGCGTGTCGATCCCGCAGAGGTCGCCCTTGAGCGCGATGTACTCGAAGATCGCGCCTTCGAGCGGCGGGTTGCCGGTTCGCTCGCCGAAGCCGAACAGGGTCGTATTGACGGCGTCGCAGCCATAGAGCCAGGCGGTTCCGCCGTTGACGTGGACTTTATGGAAGTCATTGTGCCCGTGCCATTCGAGGCGGTCGCCGGGGACGCCGCACTCGCGGTTGAGCTTGTAGATCAGCTTCGGGATGCTGCGGGGCAGCTCGGCGCCGGGATAGCTGACGCCAAAGCCCATCGTGTCGCACAGGCGAATTTTGACCTTGAGTTCGTCGGGCACCTGCGCGCTCATCTCCATGAGCTTGTCTACGAAGGGCAGGACGAAGCCCTCGATGTCGGCGCGAGTGACGTCTTCGAGGTGGCAGCGCGGCCGCACGCCCGCCTCGAACGCGGCGTCCACGACCTCGCAGTACGAGTCGATGCACTGCTGGCGGCTGCGGAACTTGAGCTTGTGGAACACGTGGTAGTCCGAGCAGCTCGTGAGCATGCCGGTCTCCTGGAGGCCCGCCTCTTTGACCAGGCGGAAGTCTCCCTTGACCGCGCGGATCCAGCCGGTGCACTCGGGATACTTGTGTCCCAGGGCGCGGCATTTGTCCAGTGTGTCGCGGTCGTTCTTGGTGTAGAGGAAGAACTCGGTCTGCCGGATGACGCCGTTGGGTCCGCTCAGGCGCGACAGGAGATCGTAAATGCGCACCATCTGGTCGATGGTGTACGGCGGGCGGGCCTGCTGCCCGTCGCGGAACGTCGTATCGGTGATGATGATGTCCCGGTCCTTGACCGCTGCGACGTCGAACTCCACCGGCGCGCCGTCGATCATCTCAACGACCGGGCTTTCCAGCCGGATCAGCGGGGGCAAGTCGTGCCGGTAGATCTCCTCGATCAGGTTCGGCCGGGTCGCATCGACCAGTGGATGCTTTTTTTTGGTACTAGCCATGGTATATCCTTTCACACCAGATTCGTTGCAGGGGCGATGTCGGACGGCAGAGCCGCACGGTTGCGCTCGCTCCGCATCGTCCATCCGAAATCGCCAGTCGGGTGGTTCGCGTCGCCGGGATTACTCTTCGACTTCGACGCCCTGTTCCTTGCACACGTTGGTGATGAACTCGACGGCGCTGCCGACGGTCTCGACCGACAGGGCGGCGTCCTCGTCCATCTCGATGCCGAATTCTTCCTCGAACATCGCGACCAGCTCGATCGATTGTACGCTCTCGGCGCCGAGGTCGGCGGTGAAATTGTGTTCCGGACGAATCGAGGCCGGATCGATTTTCAATACGCGTGCGGTTACCGCGTTGACACGTTCTGCGACTGTTGCCATCAATGATACCTCCCGTTCTTACATTATTTCATCATGGCCCTGCGGCCTTTTTTGATCGCCTCTTTTCGGGGCGAAGCGGTCATCTCGAAAATCACGTCCCACATGGCCTGCTCGGCCTCGGTCCAGTTCCCGCCCCGGCGGCCGGTCGCCTTCTCGGCGGTCTGGTACAGGCTGCGCCGCCCGAATCCCTTGGTGACGTTGCCCTCGATGAACCAGGAAAACGACGGGATGAACTTCGGCAGCGGTTTGCCCGTGGCCATGATGATCGCCATGGCGCCCACGTAGGAACCCGTGTTGAACAACGTGCCGATCGAGGTCTTGGTATGGTCGCCGATGAGCGAGCCGACCTTTGTCGAGCCGGTATCGATCGAGCTTTTTCCGTCCAGCATGACCGAGACGTTGGAGTAATCGTTCTTCAGATCGCTGTTGGTCGTCAGCGCGCCGAGGTTGACCCACTGGCCGACGTAGCTGTGGCCGATGAACCCGTCGTGGTACTTGTTGGAGAAGCCGTGGATGATGGACTCTTCCAACTCGCCTCCGATCCGGCAGAACGGCCCGATGGAGTTGCCCTCGCGGCACTTGGCGCCGAGCAGGATGGAGTTCTTGCCGATGTAGCAGGGGCCCTCGATGCGGCTGAAGGGATGAATCTCGGCGCCTTCGTCGATGTAGACGGGCCCGTGCTCGGCGTCGATCACGACCATCGGATGGATCGTGACTCCCGGGGCGACGTAGACGTCCTTCTTGCTGCCGCGGATCGCCATGGGTTCCTCGATGGTCCCTTCGATACCGCTTCTGCCCAGGGCAGCGAAGTCGGTCGTGAGTTGTTCGGGGTTGGCCAGGACCAGGTCCCAGGTATAGTCCCATGTCGGGAGCTTGCAGGGCACGTTCGGCAGGGCGGCCTTGGCCGAGGCCAGGAACGCCTCGAGATCGCTGCCGTCGAGCTTGGCCGCATCGGCGCTGCTGACGCGGGCGTAGAGGATTTCTCCCCCTGCGTCCAGACCCACCTGGCTCGCTCCTTCGGCGCCGGCGTCGAAACCCTCGGCCTTGAGGCGGGCGTCGGCGATCAGCAGGTCCGCCCCGGCCAGCGCCGCCGCGTCGTTGACCGGCCGATCCGTCTGGGCCCGGTACACCTCGGCCATGTAGTCGGGTAGAAAATAGGCAACCTCACCCGGGTCCGTTTTCGCCTCCCATTTCTCCTGCAGCGAGGTGATGCCGCAACGAAGCTCCCACAACGGCCGGTTCAGGATCAGCGGGAAGAAATGACGTCGGTTCTCGGTGGGTCTGTCAATCAGGATCAATCTCATGAATCGCCTTTCCAAATGTTCTCACGTCCGAGTTCGCGGCAAGTGCCGGTAACTACAGTTCCATGCCGGGTTTACATCGCTGTAAAGGCCGGCGCCTTCGTGGCCTCGCCGCGGTCGCACGCCCCGAAAACGGTGACGAGTGGCCCCTGGAGGCCCTTTGCAAGCTGCGCTTGCCGCTGCCTTCCGACCAGGCACACAGAGAAAGCCTGCACCCGGATAGGGCGGTCGGTGGAAACCCCGCCCGGTGCAGGATTCCAGATTCTACGAAGCGACCGGCCGCGGGTCAACTCTAAAACAGGGGCTCATCGGCAGGGGGGTGCGCGAATTTGCGTTGACGCCGGACCGCTGCGAACGGTACATCCATAGGGACATGAAACCGGAGTTTCGAAGCTAAGGAGTTTGCCCATGAGCAAGCGTATGAACCGGCGTGATTGCCTTCGAATGCTCGGCCTCTCGAGCTTGACGGCGGGGCTGGGCACGGTCCGGCCCCGGCCCTGTCCGGCGCAGAGCGTCGGCGAGTCCAGCGGGTTCCAGAGCTCCGTCATCGCCAGCGGCACGAGGCAGGCCGGCGGCGCCCCTGCGACGCTGATCGACGGCAAGGTGATTCAGCCGCGGCGCGAGCTGCCGGTGCTGGACGAAACGGACGTGCTGGTGGTCGGGGGCGGTCCGGCCGGTGTGGTCGCGGCCATCGCCGCCAAACGCGCCGGCGCCAAGGTCACGCTGGTCGAACGCTACGGACACTTCGGCGGCCTCTGGACCGGCGGCCTCGTCCTGCTGGTGATCGGCCATATCGTCAAGGGCGGTAAGCAGGTCTGCCAGGGAATCGGCGAGGAGATCATGCGCCGCCTTGACAAGCTCGACGGCGGCATCATCAACCGCCGGCCCGGCGTCAACCCGACCGCCGACGCCGAAGCAGTCAAGTACGTCATGGTCGAGATGATCGAGGAAGCGGGCGTCAAGGTCTTCCTGCACTGCTGGGGCGTCGACGCCGTCGTGGCCGGCCGCACCGTTCGGGGCGTGGTGTTCGAAAGCAAATCGGGACGGCAGGCGGTCCTGGCCCGGACGGTTATCGACGCGACCGGGGACGGGGACATCTTCGCGGCCGCCGGCGCCGAGTTCGAGCACCGCTCGCACAACGTCGGGCTCGTCTCGCGCATCGGGAAACTGGACCGGGTCGATAGAGACAAAGCGGCCGGCGCGCCGAAGCCGAAGCGCCTCGGGTCGCCGACGCCGGTCAGCGGTGTCAACTGGGTCAACATGCGCGGGCCCGAGGTCGACGGTCTCGATATCGCCACGCTCACGCGCATGGAGATGAACCACCGCAAGTTCATCTGGAACCACATGCAGAAGACGCGGCAGGCGCCGGGCTACGAGAACGTCTATCTCGTCGAGACCGCGCCGCAGTTGGGCGTGCGGATCACGCGCGTTCTTCACGGCCTCAAGACGATCACGCTGGCCGATCTCAAGGCCGGCACGAAGTTCGCCGACGTCGTCGGCGTGGGCGGCTCGGACAACGGCAGCCACGGCCCGTGGCAAATTCCCTACGGCAGCCTCGTGCCGGCCGAGGTCGATAACGTCCTGGCGGCGGGGCGCTGCGTCAGCGCCGAAATCCGCATGGCCGATTTAGTGCGTCTGATTCCGAACTGTTTCGTGACCGGTCACGCCGCCGGAGTGGCCGCGGCCGTGGCCGTGCAAAACCGATGCCGGCCGCGCGACGTCGATGTTGCAAAGGTCCAGAAGATCCTCAGGCAGCAGGAGGCCTATCTCGGTTGACCCGGAACGCACAACAACGCTCTGCGGCCGACGCGCCGACGCGCCGGGGGGGAAACCGCGCTCGCTTGCTGGTGCGCGGAGCGTGCCTGGTCGGGGCGGTCTTGCTGCTCTGGCCCGTGGTCCCGGTCGCCTGGGCGCCGGCACTGGTTGGGGCCCTGAGCCCCTTCGTGGCGACGGCCTCACTGCTCGCGACGCGCGCATGGGCCGCCATGGCATGGGCGGGACTGGCCGTGGGCGTGGTCGTCCTGGTGCGCCATCGCATCTTCTGCCGCTGGATATGCCCGATGGGATTGTGCCTGGACGGCGCGAGCCGGTTGGGACGCCGGCTCGGACGACGGGTCGTGCCGGGACCTCGGGTCGGGCCCTGGATCGTCCTGCTGACACTGGGCGGTGCGTGCCTGGGATATCCTCTGCTGTTGTGGCTCGATCCGCTGGCGCTCTTCACCGGCGTTTTTACGCTGGGGACCGACGGCCCCGCGTCCTTCGTGTCGTTCTCGGCGCTGCTCTTTTTTGCTCTGCTGCTGTCGAGCCTGCTGTGGCCCAACCTCTGGTGCGCGCGAATCTGTCCGCTGGGTGCGTTCCAGGACCTGCTGTCGTTTTGGCGCCGATTCCTCGGTTCGGTCCGGCGGCGCCTGGGCGCTGCCGACGACGCGTGGCAGAACGGTCAGATTCTCAGCCGACGAACCGCGATGGGAATCGCAACCGGTGCGGTGGTCGCGCGGATGACGGGACTGGCTCGCGGGAAGACGTCTCACCCTCTGCGCCCGCCGGGCGCTCTCGACGAATCGAAGTTCGTCGGTGTGTGTACGCGGTGCGGCAACTGCCTGCGCTCGTGCCCGAGCGGGATCATTCGGCGCGACACCGGACAGGGTGGATGGGCGAGTCTGTGGACGCCCGTGCTGAATTTCCAGGACGATTACTGTCGGGAAGACTGCACGCAGTGCACGCAGGTCTGTCCCAGCGGCGCGCTGATGCGTCTGTTGCCTGAAGACAAGCCGCGGATGCGCCTGGGCCTGCCCCGCGTGGACATGGACATC
>JAFGCA010000732.1 GCA_016932895.1 Sedimentisphaerales bacterium
GGCTGCCGGCCAGGCTGCGAACGTGCTGGCTCAGGAAGACATGGAGGGCCGGTTCAGCATGGGCCGGCAGGTCTGCCTGCGCCAGGTGTACCCCAGGAACCCGCCGGATGCGACGGTGGATTCCGCTCCTCTCTTCGTCGGCCGGATCGAAGGCATGGAAACGGCCATCGGTCCCGACGGCGAGACCGTCGAGATTCTCGCCAAAGACGTCAGTGCCGCTCTCGGTCGCACCACCGTCTACGGACAACACGTCGTCGGCAGCGAAGGCGCCCCGGTGTTTCTGCCGGGTCTGGCCACGACGTTCAACCCCGGCGGGCAAGGCAATGCGGCCGCACCGGCCACGGTCGAAGGCGCGACCTGCACGTTGTTCAATGCCGCCGCCCCGGGTGCCGCGCGGTGGAGCTATGCGGAGATCATCCATTATCTGCTGAGCCGGCACGTTCCCGGCGGACAGGTATCCCGGCCCGACCTTGAGCAATTGCGCGCCTTGACGGAGAACCGCCTCGCACGAGATCTCGACGTCACCGGGATGACTCTGCTCGAAGCCCTGCACTGCTGTTGTCGGGAGGCAGGTTTGACGTTTCGTTTCGTGCCATGCCCGCTCGAAACGGGGCCGGCCCAGGCCATCGTCTTCTACCAGAACGCCCGAGGCCCGACCGTCGAATTAAGCTGTCAGCAGCAAGGCGAGCCGCTGAAACTCTCGCGCACCAACATCGCCGCGATGCAAAGCGAGCGACATCTCTATCCCGTCACGCACCGGTACATCGGCCAGGGCGACTTCAAGGTCTACGAGGCAACCTTCACACTGGTCAAAGCCTGGGACCCGGCGTTGCAGAGCACCGACTACGGCCTGTTCTCCGCCTCCACGAACCCCGACTTCCACCAGGTCAAAGACGTCTACCGCCAGTGGTGTCTCAACGAAGCGGGAGACTACACGGCCAGCCCCTTCAACCAGGGACCGGCGTACGATTTCTCCCGGCTCTTCGGCACCTCCGCCTACCTGCGTCGGCGCCGGCGATTTCGCCCCGCACTGAGCACCGACACGCAAGGCCGATCGCTGGGCTACTTCGTCGAGGTCTCCTTCGACGCAGGAACGCAGTGGTGGCCCTACCTCCACGCGTTCAACAACCTGCTCGATGAATGCGGAATCTGGCTGAGCAGCGACCAGCTCGACGTGGACACGTGGGCGGCCGCCTTGAGCGACACGTTGCGGTTCCGCATCACCGCTTCGGTCGTAAGCGATGAGCGACTTAGCTGCATCGTTGCCGACGGGCCCGTGGGCTCCACGGCGCCCGTGGTCGATCATCTCCTGACTCTGCCGCGTCGCTTCAAGTATCGCCAGGTCTCACCCCAGAGCGTCCTGGCCCAAAAAGACAGTGTCGGAACCGGGACGCCCGACGAGACGGATGACTCGATGGCTCTGCACGAGTTCGTCCGCCAACGGGCCACCGCCTCACCCGCCGTCATAGAGCGTATCGACGTCCAGACGCCCAGCCTCGCGCTGCATTTTCACCCGGGCGATACGGTGACGTCGCACCCCGAGAGCCGCGATCTGCTGAGCTGCCGGCGCGACAGCCGCAGCTGCGTGTGGGTCGAGCGGGTACACATGGATTTTCGGAACCAGTGCACAAACTTGCATCTCGTGCGTCAGCGCGTGTGATACGGAAAGGAGGCGCAGCCGGAGATGAACCAGAGACACGTCACAGACCAGGGACAACTGCTGGCCGACCTGGCCCGCGCGGGCGCCGAGGACCGGCAAGAGGCTTCCATGGTGATCTCGCCCGGAGCCGGTGCCACCGCCTGGGCGGTGAAGGTCACGAGCCACGTCGCCTACAACGTCTACAACGTTCGGGCCGTCGCTATCGGCGCCGCCGGCTCGGCCCCGACCGAGATGGGCGAGCCGATGCAAGCGACGAACCTGGCCGAGTCGTTCCTGAGCCAGGGCAGTCTCGCCCCCGGAACCTACGCCCTCATGTGCCGCGTCGGCGACAATAATGTCTTCCACGCCAAACCTTGAACAATTGTCGATTGGGGATTAGGCATGCGTACATCCAGAAACGCAGGCGTAGGATGGGCTTTAGCCCATGCGGCTTCCTGAGTTTACCAGCATGGGCTAAAGCCCATCCTACATACCCCCAATCTCCAATCGCCGGGAGGTATATCATGCCCAGACCCAACCCCACCGCCTGGCGGCTCGATCGCCGCGTCAATCTCTCGGTCGTCCTGCAACTGATGGTCCTGGCCTCGCTGATCGTGGGGACCTGGGTCAATCTGCAAAGCCGCCTCAACCTGCTCCAGCGCGACGTCACCATGCTGCTCGACAGCCAGAGGGACGTCCGTCAGGAACTCAAGCTGCTCAGCGAGACAAGCATCTCACACGAGTATCGCCTCCAACGGATCGAGGAAGAAACAGAAAAACGCAAGTGCCTTTAGCACACGGACGCCGACCCTTGCGAAGAAGCGTTTATGACGTCACCAGATCAAGCAGTTGCATTTGCCTCGTTCGCATTGAGTCGCCAGGTGGCTCCATACCTCGGGCGTCTCACGGCAGAGACTGACGGAAACATGCTTGCTGAAACCGCGAATTGCGTCAATCAGGAATCTGTAGAACTTGACGCATTGCTCGGGCCAATAGCAGAGTTTGCCGTCCGAGGCTCTGCAGGCCAGCCCCGCGTTTCGCAGCTCGGCTCCGCGCCGGCCGTACGCCCGCGCGGCGAGACGGAAATGTCCCGGCAGCAGGCGGAGCATCCCCAGGGTGATATTCTCCGGCTCAAGAACGGCCAGCGTCTCTCGAATCAGGTCGGCATAGTCGCGGCGCCACTGCTCAGACAGGATCCCCGGGTCGATACGCAGTCGGATGCGATAGCCATGCTCCTGGCAGCGTCTGGCCGCACCGAGACGCTCGTCCAGGCCGGCGGTGCCCGGCTCGTATCGCTCAATCGTTCGCCGGCTGTTCAAGCTCCACGACACCACGACCCTGCGATGCGGTTCGACGCGCAAGAGCCCCTCAACATTCGCGCTCTTCGTCAGCAGCATCAGGTACGCGTGCGAGAGGCCGCCGAAGAACGGCACCAGCCGCTCCGTCAAGAGACTGACGTGGTCGAGCGCGAGGCTGTCGAGCATCTCGCCCATGTTGAAAGCGACCGCGCCGCCGGCGCCGGCTGTCGTCCTTCGTATCTCTCGGAACATCCTGTCGTGATTGACGTTCATCTTGATCACCGGCAGATAGTCACGATAGACCTGCGCGAGACAGCAGTAGGTGCAATAGTAGGGACAGCCGTTGGAGATGGGGACGAGCTTCGCATAAGGATGGCAGAGCACCCCGCTGCCGAGACAACCGTCGAATTGCTTCACGAAAGAGGCCGTCTCGCCAATCATCAACACCCGCTTTCCCGCCACGACCGCGTGGTCGCGCGAATGCCCGGGCATCGCGACGCCGCGCTGTCGCTCGACGATCCGCACGCGCGCCTCCGGGAACATCTCGATAATGCGCCGGGCCTCGGCGTGCCGTTCTATCTTGCGCCACAACAGGATCGTCTGGGGTCTAAATGCCCTGGCCGTGTCCATCTCAACCGTCATCCGCACATCGTTCGTCACGCGTCATTGTACGTTTCACCACCAGGAAACTGTAGAAGAATTTGGGAGAACAACATGAAAATGCACACGCACGAAAGCAGAAGAACCGCAACCGCACTGGCTGTCTGCTTCGCATTCATCCTTTTCGTCGTCACGCTTTGTGTCGGCGGCTGTGACAGCCTGCGGCTGGCGCCGAGCGAGCAGCAGAAACAGAACGCCTGGCTGCACGGCCGCACCACCGCCCAGGCGGCCCAGACGGCGCGGACCGAGAACGCCTCCGACAAACTCCAGTCGCTGGCCCGGCTCTCCGAGCTGCAGAGCCGCTCCTTCGCCTCCTACTTCGGCCTGCCCAAAGAATACCCCCCCGCCGAGACCGCCGAGGACATCCTGGCCCAGTCCAACTGGAACCTCGCCCGCACCACGCAGACCGAATCGGCCGAGCGTCCCGACCCCTGGCAGGTCGCCGATTCCCTGCTCGAAGTCGGCATCGGCATCGGCGCCCTGTTCGGCGGCGTCTACGGCACCCGGGCCGTGCGGTTCCTCAAAGACGCCCGCGACAAGTCTCAGGCCCTTCAGGAAATCGTCACCGGCAACGAGCTGTTCAAGAAACAAAACCAATCCTCAGCCCAGGCCTTCAAAGACGCCCACCAAACCCAATCCCCCCAAACCCGCCAGCTCGTCGCCGCCATGAAAAAATAGAGTTTCTGTAACCCTGGTCGCGAACAGCATTTACAGTGCCGTGACGGAATTATGCTTGACTTCGGCGAGTTTGTAACGATAATATGGATAGCTCATCTACCATGTGTAGAAGGAGTACGAACGCCGTCCGCCAAGGGCGGCGTTGGCTATTTTGTCGCGGCTTCATATTCCTTTCGCAGCTTCCGTTTCGTGTGTTCCCTTGATGCGCAGTATGCGGTCCAGAGCATCCAATGTGTGCGCCGCGCTTCCAAGACCACAAGGTACTCCGCTTGCTCAACCCAAAGCAACCGCCGGACATTTCTACCTCGTCGGTTCGACCATTGTCTTACCATGGGATCATCGACGTGTTCGATGACAGCCCGAATCCACGGCATTCTCTCACAGCGTCGTAGATCCGGCGTTCGGTCCTCTTCCACGTTTCCTTCTTGTATGCAGTGCCAAACGTGCGTTCTTTGCCCCTGATCAACTGCTTCGTGATGCAGACGCGCAACCCTTCGAGAAGCGGACTCGATTCAACAAAGTCGCGATAGAATACAGCATAGACTTCGTTTTCATAGCGTTCCCATGAGCCAGCAAAATCATCCAACAGAATCAGCCCGGGAAGCCAGGAAGGCCGTTCGCTCATGTCTCTGCCTCGCTCGCCTGCCAAACCAAGAGGTTCAGTTTTGTTTCCTTCAGCAGCGTGCTGCGTGTCAAGCTGTATCTTGTCTCCCGGCGAAGGTGATTCACGATTTCCAGTTTCGCCGCGCTCGAATCCAGATGACGGTTCGCATAGCAGACCGCCCCAGCGAGAAAATCGGCCAACTGGATCTGTTCGACCTCGTGCGAGTGTACCGGCTGGATCGTCTCAATGATGCGCCGGTCGAAATCGTAGATACTGTTGCAGAGTATCTCTCGCAAGCGTTTCGCCTTGTCAGCGCTGTGCGTGTCCTTGATATCGAGGTAGATCCGATATGTTGCCTGAGGATCGAGAATCACTTTGAGAAGATTGAAGCACATCTTGTAGTACCACTCGTTGTGATCCTGCTGGAAATCGCAGTGTCGCAGTTTCGATTTATCAGGGATTATCACCGCACGGAAGGCAAGCAACTCCTGTCTGAGAAAGTAGTCCGTGAGAGCCAGATAGAATTCCATCTTCGCCGGAGACACCTTGTTCCACTTCACTTCCACGGACGGCTTGAGACCATGTCTCTTCTTCAAGCCTCGGATCTCTCTGGCAATCGAACGGGCATCCTCTCTTCGGCACCACACCGCAGCCAAAACCATAACATCCGAGCGATCGCGCTCCAAATGACTGCTCTCGTCGCAGTAAACATTGTACGCCATTGTCATAAGCATCCTCCTGCGGAGCTCATTATACCGGAGACAACACCGCAGGTGTAGTCGAATCTCCCGTCGAAAGGGTGTCATGAACGGAGGATTCATCAAACTCAAACGGGGCAGCGCGACGTGGGAGCTGCTGGGCGACCCGAACGCGTTTCTGTTGCTGACCGCGATCGCTCTGCGGGCCCGATGGACCGACGGCTTCAACTGTCACGGCCTCAAGGCCGGCCAGGCACTCATCGGCGATTACCGCTCCTGCGGCCTGACCCGACAACAATACCGCAGCGCCCAAACGCGACTCCAACGCTACGGCCTGATCGACGTCAAAGCAACCACCCGGGGAACCGTCGCAACTCTGCTCGATCAATCGGTTTACGATATCAATGTCACTGACCAGCAACCAACCAACAACCAACAGGCAACCAACCGCCAACCAACAACCAACCAACAAGCAACCACTAATAAGAAAGAGAAGAAAGAAAAGAAGGAAAAGAAGGGGAAGAAGTTTCCGGTGAACTCGGTGGAGTTCACGCTTTCGCAGCTTCTTCTTGATCTGATTCTGGAGAGCAAGAGCGACTTTCGCCGGCCCGACCTGCAGCGGTGGGCCGTCGAGGTCGATCGCATGATCCGCCTCGACCACCGCACCCCCGAGCGGATCGAAGCGGCCCTCCGCGCCTGCCAGCGCGACCCGTTCTGGCAGAACAACATCCTCAGCACCGCCGCCCTGCGCAAGCACTTCGACCGTCTGGA
>JAFGCA010000733.1 GCA_016932895.1 Sedimentisphaerales bacterium
AACGGAAACATTACCCCGCTTTGAAAGTCACGCGGGCCCAATGGAGAAACCAACATGCCGCTTAACGGACCGCCATTCGTGACTGTCACCGTTTTTCCGGTAGACGAACCTTTCTGGTGCAGGCGCTGCCGCCGGGCGGCCCAGGACGCCCAGGGTGGGATCGCACTTGACCGAACGTGGGAAAATGTGTAATGTGGATATACGGTCTGTTGTCTGGAGGGCACGACGAATACGGTTGGACCTGCGCGCATGACGCCGCCGAAGGGGGGCACGCCGATTTCATCGCGTTCCTGGCTGCCCACGGCGCCGACCTCAACGCCGAGCATCCCTGGGGCGCGACGCCGCTGCATTTAGCTGCCGAAGAGAACCATCTGGCGGCGGCCGAGATGCTCATCACGCACGGCGCCGAGATCAATACGGCCGGGACGTTCGGGCGTTACGTCGGGACACCCTTGCACAGCGCCATATGGTGCGCGGGCTACGAGATGATCGAGCTTCTCGTCACGCACGGCGGTGACGTCAACGCTCGAGACAGGAACGGCGTCACGTGCTTTTGCGATGCCGCGGTGGCGCTCAGCGTCGAGATCATCCAGCTTCTGATCGCCCACGGCGCCGACGCCGGGGCCCTGAACAGTAATACGCGAACGGCTCTGGATTACGCCTTCGATTTCGCCTTTGCCGATGTGGTCGAGCTGTTGGGCGGCGACGTGGCGGACCCGAACCTGGGACCATGGGCCCCGTACACCGTGATCGTCGAAGATCGGCAGAAGATTCGGCGGTTTCTTCGCTTCGAAGGCATCGAATACGACGAGGCGTGGATTCCCAAGCCAGCCGATATCGAAGGTCTGGACGACGTGCTGAGAACCTGTCTCGAACACGATGTCGACTTCGTGGAGCGGACGTGGGTCGACAGCGTACAGTTGCTGGCCAACTTCCGCTGCTACGACCGGGAGTACGGCGGTTTCCTGGAAGGCGGCTCGCGGTACATCATCTGTAACATGATCTTCTTTGGTGGCCTCGAAGGGTCCGCCTTCATACCGGGATCCGACGCGCCCGGTTCGGACTTCACGATCGTCTATGATGGCGGCTGCGGCGTCGTGCGCGTGGTGTTCGACGTCGAGAAGAAAACGGTCGTCATGATCCAGTGTAACGGATGGGCATAGCGAGATCGCAAAGGCCAGGGAGAGAAGGGGGGCCGGCGGGGGGCTATTTTCCTTTTCCGAGGTGCCAGAAGGTTTCGTCTTTGGGCGTGGTTTTGGCCTGGACGCTGTCGGGGGCAAAGCCGTAGGTGTCGGTGAGGATTTCGTACTTCTGGTCCCAGACGTCCTTGGGCAGGCGGATGTAGACGTCAGCGTCGTCGATGGGGCGGGGCAGGTATTTCTTGCCGCCGTCGTCGTAGGCGAACATCCAGACCTCGGTGGCCGTAAGCCGCTCGCTCTCGCGCAGGGCGATCACGGCCCTGGCGATTTCTTCATGGCGCTTGTCGCCGGTGTATTCGCCCCAGAGGCCGTGGGTGAGGACCAGGTCGTAGCGGTCCGAGGGCAGCAGGTCCATGATCGCGTCTTCCAGGTCGACGGTACGAAGGGGCTTCGACTGCGGGCCGTCATCGAGGTTTCCCATGGCGCCCTTGGCATGGTATTGCTCGAGCGCCTTCTGGAACCCGGCGGCGCGGTCGGCGTCACTCTCCCGGCAGACGGTGATGATACTCCAGCGCGTTTCGGGGTGCAGCAGGAGCGTCCCGCCGGCCCAGAGCGTCTCGTCGGCCGCGTGCGCGACGATCACGGCGCAATCGGTATACTCATGCGACAATCTGGCCATACGATCCGGCGTCATTGCCTTGCCTCCCAGCCTGCCCCCAAAGAGGCGCACCCGTTCGAGAAGCTATACATCGGACTCGGCGTCCGTTGCGATCCATGGTAACGTCTGCGCGATGAAAAGCAAGACCGCAGTGGTGCAATCGGAGGGTGTCGCAGGCGTGACGAGGTCAGCTTGAGACCAGGCGGGTGGTCTGGCCGTTGTCGGCGCCGACGGCCTTGAGGAAGCGCTGCTGCATCAGCTTTACCAGTTTCTGGCGTTCGGCTTTGGTGCCCTTTTTGAGAGGGATCTGGCCGCCGGCGTAGGTTAGGTGTCCGCCGCCGGTGCCCCGGCGCGCGACCATCTTCCGGATCACTTTCTCGGCCAGATTGCTCTCTTCCGAGGTGCGGATGGAGATGAGCAGCTTGTCGTTCCAGAACCCGGTGCACATGGTCCAGGTGGTCTCGTCCTCGCGCAGGAGCAGGTCGGCGACCTCGGCGATCATGTCGGGGTTGTCGATCTCGCCCAATTCGGTGACGATCGCGGGCTTCTGGACGCGTGCGTTCTTGAGGGCGTCGGCCAGCATTTGATAATAGACTCGGGGGACCTTGCCGCGCTGGATGATGCCGAGCATGCGTTTGTTGGCGAAGGGGTAGAGGAACTCGATGGCCTCGATGTCGAAGCGGGACGCCTCGCGGCCGAGGTCCTGGGTGTCGGAGCGAATCCCGTAGAGCAGGGCGGTGGCC
>JAFGCA010000083.1 GCA_016932895.1 Sedimentisphaerales bacterium
CGCATCCCGCGTTGTAGCCCGACGAGACAAAGAGCATCCCGTCGGAAATGATGGGATCGGTCGCGTTGATGTCGGATCGCGTCTCCCAGGGGATTTCCCACAGCACCTGGCCGCTCTCGGGCGCCAGTCCAACGACCCCCTTGGCGACGAAGATCGCGACACCCTGACGATCTCCCGCTTTGAACGGTACAGGCGTGCCATAGCCGGCGGCGTCCGTTCCATTCTGCCACTTCACGCTCCCGTCGCTCTTGTTCAGCGCGATCCCACGCGTGCCGGCGCTGAGGACAATCAAGTCATCGACGACCAGCGGCGAGCCGGCAAAATACCACATCGGCTGCTTCAGTCCCAGTTCCTTGGTCAGGTTCTTCTGCCAGGCAATCTCGCCGGTAACGGCATCGAAGCGAATGATGTCCCCATCTTTGCTGAACGTGTACACCGCCTTGCCGTCGACCGTCGGCGTCGCCGCAGGTCCACCCTCGTGCATCTTGGCATACAGCGGGCAAGGATACGATTTCTTCCAGACCACGTCGCCCGTTTCCGCATTGAAGCAGTAGACCGTATCAGCGTTGTCGGCATTGCCCATCGCGTAGACACGACCGTCACTGACCGCCATCGAGGCAAACCCGATCCCGATCGAGGCTTTCCAGAGAACCTTGGGACCGGCATCGGGCCAATCCGTGGTCCAGCCACTTTCGCTGGATATCCCGTTGTAGTCGGGCCCGCGATAGTTGGGCCAGTCCGCCGCCAGACTCAACCCGCCCAGCAAAGCCACAAGGGCGGCGCACGCAACGATGCGCAACACGATTGGATGACCAATTCTCGGACACGGCTTCATAATCACTCTCCTGAATATCATCCTCTTCTTGTCATCATCTCGGATGAATCGCTTGGCTCCTGTCACGTGGAAACGGGCGGAGGACCGTCCTTGAAAGCCAGCGCCCCCGTCGGGCAGGCGGCTACGCATTTCTCGCCGGCCTGCCGCAATCCCTCGGCCAGGGACCCCTCGAAAGGTACGGCCACGCGAACGTCAAAACCGCGACCGACAAACGTCAGCCCAAGCTTCTCCCCTGCTTCGGAGGCGGTCGCGATGCAGATGCCGCAATCAATGCATTTGCCTGGCTCGTAGATCACCTCGGGGTGTTGCGTCTGCTGGACGAAGGACCTTCTGTCGGCTTTGTATCGTGTCTGCCGCGCGCCGTGGCGCTCAGCATAGCGTCGCAGCAGGCAGGCATCACCTTTGCGGCAATCGCACCGCAGACAGCGCAGCGACTCGTCATGTGCCTCAGACGCAGTGAACCCCACCGCCGGTTGCGCCGGCGTCTGTCGCGGACCTCGCTCGGCGAATTCCAGAAAGACCTTCATCTCGCCGTCCTGGAGCTTGCCCATCCGGCTGTTGAATGACGTTCCAGGCCCCGTGACTCTTTCGCCCAGGAGATACTGCTCGATCGACCGCGCCGCCTCTTTTCCATCGGCCACGGCACGTACGGTCATCTTGCGTCTGCGGACAGCGTCACCTCCGGCAAAGACGCCAGGCACATCCGTCTCATATGTATTGCCGTCCACCTTGATCTTGTCCGCCGCGGCCAGTTGCAGTGCCTCGGCATCGCCGGGCTTCAACGCGCCGACGGCCACAAAGACCGCATCGAATTCCTGGCGCACCTGTTCCATCGAAGGCGACATGCCGACCTTCGTGCGCAGCCGGAACTGCACGCCCAACTTCCGGATCTGGGCAATCTCCGCCGCCAGGACATCGTGCGACAACTCCTGCTCGGGCACCGCATAGCGCAGCATCCCACCCGGCTCATCGTGGTCGTCGAATATCGTGCAGTCGAAACCGTTCTGCTGCAGGTAGTAGGCCGCCGCCAGGCCGGCAGGACCGGCCCCGATGATGGCAACGCGTTTGCCGCGCTTCTCCGCACACCTCGGCACGTAGGGCTCCCCCGTTTGCAGGTCTACGTCCGCAACGTAGCGTCTCAACAGGCAGATGGAAACCGCCTTGTCGTGCTGGGCTCGGCGACAGACGCTCTCGCACGGGGCCGGGCAGATACGTCCCAACACCGCCGGCAAGGCAATGTCCCGTTTGACCGTGGCGATGGCGTCGCGCATCTGCCCCGCAGCAATCTGGCGAATCATCAGCGGAATGTCCATGTGGGCCGGACATCCGGCCGCGCAGGGTCCCATACAATCACCCACATGGTCGCTGAGCAGCAGTTCCAGCGCCGCCTTGCGCGCGTCGCGGACCTCGTCACAGTCGCTCTCGACGATCATCCCGTCGCGAACGGGTGTGCCGCACGCAGGCACGAGCGATCCGGCGCCGGCCACCTTCACCACGCAGACCATGCAGCTCGTCGTCGGCTCGTGGCCGCGCAGATAGCACATCGTCGGAATCTCGATCCCGAGTCTTTCCGCAGCGTCGAGAATCGTCGCCTCGGCGTCCACCTCAATGTCGCGACCGTCTATCGTAATCTTGGGCATGGCTATTCAACTCGAACGGCGTCGGCGGGACAAACACTCTTGCAGGTCCCACAGCGAACGCATTTCTCTGTATCGATTTCGTGTTTCTCGTAAGGCTTCATCGCAATCGCAGCGGTTGGGCAATGCTGAGCGCAGATCGTGCAGCCGATGCAGTCATCCGTGATTGTGTATTTGATCAGAGCCTTGCACTTGCCCGCCGGGCAGCGCTTCTCGATATGGGCTTCGTACTCCTCGCGGAAATACCGCAGCGTCGAGAGCACCGGGTTCGGCGCCGTCTTGCCCAGACCGCAGAG
>JAFGCA010000734.1 GCA_016932895.1 Sedimentisphaerales bacterium
CCTTTGAGCTTCAGCTTGATAGTCCCGGCGGTCTTGAGACCGTCGGCCTCAAGCGTCTTGGCATCATTCGCAGGTAACAGGGCGGTGAGGCTCGCGTCGGGTAGGGTGGCGTTCAGTATGTAGCCGCCCGGTGTTGGTTCGAGTGTCGCTTGGCGTTCAGTCCGGCCCTTGGCTCGGTGCGGGCGATAGAGCGTGACGAATTCCATATGGCCCTGCTTGTCGCTGGTCCTGGCCTTCAGGTGCCATTCGCGGAGCTTGATACGTTCTCGCGGATTCGGGTCGTATTCGTTGGTCTGCGTGAAGGTGAGATTCTGCGGCGTCAGGAAGGTGATGTCGCAGGTTACGTCGCCGTTTTGTGCGGTGATGCTCTGGTCGTCGCGGACCTCGAACTTGTTCACGGCGTGGAGCCAGTACTCGTAGGTCGAGGGCTCGCTCGCTTTCAGGCGGTCGTAGATCACGATCAGGTCGGGCTTGATGAAGAGGATCGCCCGTTTGAATTGCTCGACCGGCGGGCCATAGGAGTCGCTCGCGTCGCCGATGACCACGTCCACCTGCGGCGTCGTCAGAAACGCCGTGATTTTGCCTTGGGCCTGGACCGTGTGCTTCTTCTGGCTCTGGCCGTTGACTGTGATGCAGTTCGTCGAGCGGGTGCTCCACATCCAATTCTGATGGTGGTCGCTGCCGTAGATGTCGCGGTAGCCTGAGCGGATCAGAAGCCGCCGGCCATAGGCCCAGAGCAGGAAGGAATTGTTCGACTCGTAACCGTGCGACTGCGTGCCGAAGGGGCTCGACTTGAAGACCACCTGCACGCTCTCGTCCGCGTTCGTGAGATTTGTGTTGAGGTAGGCCTGACCGGTGCCGTCGAACAGACGCGAGGCGGGCAGGTCCGTCGGCGCCTGGGGCTCGACCTTGGGCAGTTGGCCGCGAATGAAGCCGACGTAGCCGCCGGTGGGGACCGGGCCGCCGTGCTGATCGACGTACCACTGCCAGTGAGGATTCTGGGCCTGGGCGGCCAGGATGCTCATCAGCGGGACGTTGGACCGGGACGTCTTCGCCGCGGTCAGGTCGCCGAAGCCGCCGCCACGCTTGCCCGGCGGCATCAGGTACATTGCGTAGTAGCCCACGTTTGCGAAGAAGGGTTTCTTGTATGCGTCGATGCCCATCGCCTCGCGCATGACGTCGGCCCACCAGGTAAACCGTGTCAGGTAGCTGGCCCAGTAGGAGGCGCCCTCGTGCCAGCCGCCGTCGGGGTCGCTCCAAACCGGATAGACATTGAAGAACACGTTCGTCGCGAACCAGACCCAATCCTCCGCTCCCTCGACCTCGCCCAGAAAGGCGATGCCGATCTCGCCCAGGAAGTGCCAGGCGCGGTTCGAGTGGCTCGCGTAAGGCTGCCACAGGTGCCGCGGGTGCAGGTGATTATACATCTCGTCGCCGCGGACCTTCATCACCTTGCGGCAGAGGGCCTTCTCCTCCTCCGTCAGGAGGTCGTTGATGAAGGTGTACGTTCGGGAGAAGTAGTAGTTGTAGGGCATGCCCGCTTCGTCGTTGTAGCGATAGCCCGTACTGCCCTTGGGGTCCCACCGGGCGCATGCGAGCAGGATGCGCCGCGCCTCCTGGCCATAGTTCTCCTGGCCGCCGAGCAGACGCGTGAAGGCCAGCGTCGCGGCGCTGTCGAGGGCGCGAATCGTGTACGTGCGATTGCCCCACCAGATCTGTCGCCATTCCTCGCTCTTGGTCTCCGTCCCCGGCGGGTACTTCGGCGGCTCCTGCGTCGAAGGCGGATTCGCCAGGATCCGGTCGCACTCCTTCACGAGATCGCGATACAGACCGCTCAACTCGCCGCGAGCCAACTCCCGCAGCCGGTCGAGATTCTCGGGGCGGACGAACAAGCGCGGATGGGTCTTGGGGATTCTCGCGATCAGCTCGTCGCGCGGGGGCAGTGGCATCTGTACCGCGTCGCGGGCGATCGTGAAGGTCCGTGCCCGACCCCACTCGGTGACGCGACCATCCCTGTCCTTCCCGCGATACCGCCACCAGTAACTACCCGGCCCGAAGTTCTTGGGCGGACAATGGACGTTGAACTCGATATCTCCGGCTCTGTAGACGACGTTGGCGAAATCCGCATCGTGGGCACACTCGATCTCCCACGTCACGTCCCGTTGCGGCCGCCAACAAAAGCTGGGCGGGTCCGTCTGCGAGACCGCTCCTTCCGCGGGCCGGTAGCCCCATGTCCCCGCCTCGGCGGGGCGCTCGTCCAGCTTGGGCGACTGCGCAGGAACCGAATGCGCCCGCGAGAGCAGCAGGGCGATCAGAATGGCGCCGGAGGCGGCGAGTCGTCGGTCAGCTTTTCTTGTCGAGTTCATGTTGCAGCATGGCCTCATAACGGGTCAGTTGGTTGTCCAGGATCCAGTCGAGCGTCACTTCCGGGACGCCGAAATCCTCAATGCGAAATCGCAGATCCATAGGGCCCCCGGCCCGCCGGACGTGCCCAAGATACCCCATTGCCTCCCAGACATCAATTTCAGTCTCGATCCCGCCTGCCTTCGCCGGGGCAGAGCAGGAGAGGGTGCGGCTGGCCTGCGGTGGCCGATACAGGATTCGACGTCGTGGCCGCAGGAGTGGAAATTGGCTTCGTTTCGCAGACTTCGCACCGGTCGCAGTCCTTTCGCCGGCCCGCGTGCCACTTGGTCCAGGGCCAATTGGCTTCGTTTCGCACAGGCGTGCCCCCGACCCGGCCACCCCGCCGTGGCCAACGCACGATTGTGCAAAACGAAGCCAATTTCGCAAAGCCCGGCCCAGGCCCAGAGGCCAACTGTGCGAAACAAACCCAATTTCGCGAGCTTGGCGGCTCGTGAACGACGAAGACCCTGGGTGGTGCGAAAGAAAGCAAGAAATCCTACGCTATTAGTATTATTAGTGCGGTTCATTGTCTCAAGAAGCCGGAAAAGAAGATGTCGCGCCCTTGTCGCCCAGATACCTTGATCCAGCCTGTGACCGTGCCCCAACGTTGTGGCAGTGTCGCCGTATCGGCGGGCCGGCCGCCGATGCATCGCTCATAATAAGACGCCTGAGGATGCTTGTGTGTTGCACAAAAAGTGAAAATAGTACACAATTTGCACAACTCCTGCCACCGTATTGCGGCCGCAGCCGCAGGAGAGGCAGTTCTTTCAACGACCCGGTAAAATGCCAAGAAAGGAAGCCACAGAGGTCACAGAATGACCCAGCCCGGCCTTCGGCCGGAACCAAGAGCGTTTATCGCTTGGCGGGGTGACAGCGGAGAGAGGGGCAATTCGAGCAACTCTCTGACATCTCCGCCGGTACCCCACCATGCGTCAAACGCACTCCTTCGGCCAATCCCAAAGCCCCGTCAGCAAACGACTTGGGAGCGTTTTCCTCAATTATCTGGAAATCGTTTTCAGTTGTTGCGAGTTAGTAGCACAGAGAAAAGAGAATGGGGGAAGAGGAGAACACGAGAGCTTTCGACCTTCTACTCTTGGCACTCTCTTGTTTTCTTTGCTCTGTGTCCTCTGTGGCCCAAACCGTTGTCTCAGCCTTCGACCGGATCATTGAGTTCTTCTGCTGGCTGTCTTGCCTTCCCCTGCCCGGCACGGTATAATCGTCGCCGCAAGTGAAGGAGACCCGGGTGTTGGGAGTGCGTAAGGCAGACGGTTTGAGCGGAGGAGGGCATGGTGCCCGCAGCCCGATGGATGGCCCGAAGGCTGGTTTATGCAGTCTGTATGAACCGGAAATCGACGACGGAGCGCAGAGTGCGTAATCTACTGGAGTGAGAGATGTCAGAGGAATCTGTGAGAGGAGTTGGTAGCTTCTCATACAGAAAGACATTGGTCTGTGTCTCCCATCTTATACAGACTGTACAATCATCGTTCGGCAGAGGTTTGAGGAACCATGGCGAAGAAAAAGGTATCCCTGGAGAAGACCTACTATCCCTTTGTTGCTCGCTGGCTGAAGCGTCACTTCCTATGCTTCAGGGTCGCCATCAATAAGGGACTCCGCTACGGGCGCATCGACGTAATCGGCATCCGAGACGTTGGAGGCGATCTTTCTGGCGAAGTCGAAACGATCGCCGTAGAAGTCAAACGTGGGTCAACCCCATTCGCCAATGCGTGTGGCCAGACATACGGGTATAGCGTGTACGCGAATCGTGTTTACTTGGCTGACCTACGGGGAGAACGTTTCAGCCAAGACGAAACCTTCATTGCGAGCAACCTCGGCATTGGTCTGATTCAAATCAAGGGCGAGAGGTGCGCGGAAGTACTATCAAGTCCATTTCATCAGCCGATTTCGAAAATGCAAATGCGGTTATTCGAGGCTCTTCGGCTCGGCAAGTGCCAGCTTTGTGATTCGATCTTCGAAATCGGGACCGCCGAAGGAAATCACTGGTCTCGCCTCGCTCGTGAAAATGTGGCAAAGGCAATTGAGCAGGAGAAGGGGCTGATGTTTTGGAACTACGAGGTTGGGGGGCGGAAACGTCGACTTGGTATTCGGGGCAGCAAGGGCGATGCGACGACATTCGAGCGTCGGTTTCTCTGCCCCGACTGCATCCAGGCCGTTTTTGCACAGATGCATGAAGCAGCGGAGTGAATCCGGCGAACCGACAGGCGAACCCGTTGCTCGACCGGACGCTGCCCCGACGTGAACTCCATTTGTGGCATGCTTTTCCGGGCCGTGCCGGTTAGCTTGTGTGTTCGACGTGAGAGATGCGGCAGGTTTTCGCCGGGGTCTTGAGTCCGTCCTGCGGAAGATGATGGCGCGTGCACGCACCCTATTGTGCCGCGGGTCATGATCGCCGCCCCTCATGCTGAACTGCGATTCGTCTCAGCCGAGCAGCTTCTGCTCCCACCATTTGAGGTAGTCTTCGTCGGAGATGGTGGGCGACAGGTCTCTCTTCTCCATCGACTCGACGAAATTCTTGGCCATTGCGTTCTGCTCCCGCTCGATCGTCGCGGGATCCTCGGGGGTCTCGCCCTGATCGCCTGTGGCCTTGATCCACTCGTCGAGCTTGCGGCTGTGCTCGCGCACGAGCCGCCGGTGGCTCCGACTCTCGGCCAGGTTGTTCAGTTCGTGCGGGTCTTCCTGCAGGTCGTAGAACTCCTCGCGGGGACGGACCGAGGCCATGAACTTCGCCTGGTCGGGCGTGAGCTTGCCTTCCTTGTTCAGGACCTGCAGCACCGTGACGACCGGGTATTGGAGCTTCTTGTAGGCGTTGAACTGCATGTACGGGAAGTCCGGGTGGTAGTTGCGGATGTACTTGTATCGTTTGGACCGCACGCAGCGAATGCGGTCCACCGTCCCGTCGCAGCGGTCCCTTGCGGCGAAGACGTACTCGCGGGTCCTTTTCTTCTCGCCCAGGATGTTGTAGCCCTGCAGGTGCTCCGGCGGCTCGACGCCGATCGCGGTGAGGAAGGTCGGTGCGAAGTCCACGGTGCTGACGAGGTCGTCCACGACGGTCCCCGGCTCGATCACGCCGGGCCAGCGGACGATCATGGGGACGTGAATGCCGCCCTCGTAGAGCCATTGCTTGCCGCGAACGTGGGGCCGGCCGTTGTCGCCGAAGTACATCACGATCGTGTTCTCGAGCTCGCCTTCCTTCTGGAGCCATTGCAGGGCGATCCCGATCTCGGTGTCGAGGACCTGCATCGCTTCGAGGTAATTGGCCCAGTCTCGCCGGGTGACCGGATGGTCCGGGTAATAGGGGGGCAGCTCGACCTTGGCGGGATCGATCGGGTTGTTCTTGTCCCGCCGGAACTCGCGATGCGTCATGCTGAAGTTGATCTGGGCGAAGAACGGCTGGCCGGGCTTGCGTTCGGACCAGTCGGTGCCGTCGAAGGCCGGGCCTCCGGCCGAAAAGTTCCAGTCGGTCTTGCCCGCCCGCTTGTAGCTCAGGCCCGCGCAGTTGCTGGTAAAATAGCCTGCCCGTCGGAAATACTCCGTGATGACCGCGACCGGCGCCGGGAGCGCGTAACCGTCGTTGCGATGGCTGCGATGGTTGTGGGCGCCGATGCTCGTCTGGTACATGCCGGTCATGAAGCCCGATCTCGCCGCCGAGCAGACGGGGGCCGTGACGAAGGCATTGGTGAACCTCGCCCCCTCCGCGGCCAGCCTGTCGATGTTCGGCGTCTGGACCAGGGGATGGCCGTAACAGCCGATATCGGGCGAGGTGTCCTCGGAGATCAGCCAAAGAATGTTCGGTGGTCTCGACGGGAGACTCCGGGCTCGGGCCTTCCTGGGCCGGCTGCGAGCCCGCGGGTTCGCCTTGGTGGTTGTCGTGGTCGTTTCGGTCACGCAGCCGGACAGCAGGGCCGCTGTCCCGCATCCGACGGTTTTCAGGAAGTCGCGGCGTTTCATCCGTGAAGACCTCTGCATTGATGATCTGCAATTGATGATTGATTACTTGACCGACAGCGAGCCGACGAGGTTCGAGAGTCTGTCTATGTTGTGCCTTGCACAGTGATCCCGGATGCCGTCGATGACGCGGATCGCGGCGTCCGGCTGGATGAAGCTGGCGGTGCCGACCGCGACGGCCGACGCGCCGGCGATGAGGAACTCGATGGCGTCCGACGCGGTGCGGATGCCGCCCAGGCCCAGGATCGGAATGCCCGCCGGTTTCGCCACTTCACTGTAGACCTTGCTCACGAGGTAGACGGCAATCGGCTTGATGGCCGGGCCGGAGAGGCCGCCCGTGCGATTGGCCAGGACCGGCCGGCGCGTCTCGATGTCGATGACCATCGCGGTGAACGTGTTGATGAGGCTCAGGGCGTGTGCACCGGCTTCGACCGCCGCACGCGCAGTCGTGCTGATGTCCGTCACGTTCGGAGAGAGCTTGACGATGAGCACCTTGCGGCCCGCGGCCTTTCTCGCGGCGGCGGTAATCTCCGCGACCTGGCATGGATCGCGTCCGAAGCTGATGCCGCCTTTGGCCACGTTGGGACAACTGATGTTCAGTTCGAACCCGGCGATGGCCGGTTCGCAGGCCAGCCGTTCGATGACCGCCACGTATTCCTCGATCAGTTCGCCGGCGACGTTCACGAAGACCGGCACGGTCATCTTCGCAATGGCCGGGAGCTTCTCGGAGAGGAAGCGGTCCAGTCCGACGTTCGCCAGGCCGATGGCGTTGAGCATGCCGGCGTCGGTCTCGACGATCCGCGGCGTGCGGTTGCCCTTGCGCGGCTTGAGCGTGATGCTCTTGGTGATGAAGCCGCCGAGGGCGTTGACGTCCAGGAAGTCGGCCAGCTCTTCGCCGTAGCCGCACGTGCCGGAGGCGGTGAAGACCGGATTGGCCAGGCGCAGGCCCGCGAAATCCACCGAGATGTCTACTGGGGTCGCCATCACGGTTTTCTGAGATACCAGATTCCGCGCCGGGATGCAACGACAGAATGAATACCGCCATGACATGTGTGCGACTACGCTTCGTGGGGACGGTCCGGCGGGTGGCAGGGGTTCCCCAAACGCGAAAGAACGCGTTTGGGGACCCCAGCCTCAAGGCCGGTAGGCCTTGGGGATGGTGGGACGTGCGCCGGCCACAGGGATGGGCAGGCCATCCGCAAAGCCGGAGGCTTTGAGGCTGCCACCCTTGCGAACTGTGCCTACCCCCACGAAGCTCAGTCGCACACTGTAACATGGCCGGGCCTATTCCATGAGTGGCTCTCTGTGGTACGGGCATCCGGCTCATGCTCCCGGCTCGTGGGCGCTCGGGCCCGGGCTACCGGGTGTCGCGAATGCAGTCGCGGATCAGTCGCGACATGGCGGGTCCGTCCGTGCCTTCGGCGCGCAGTTCCCTGGCGCCGCGCTGGTTCATCAGGTCCACCACGGCCTGCCCGTAACGCAGGTTCTCCACGGACAGCTTCATGTAGTCGATCGGGTCGTCGCGATAGGGGAACAGGTCCAGGCCGAACCAGCCGTCGTAGCCCTGCTGATCGAGGACGTACAAGATGCTGACCAATCGAATGAAGTTCGCGCAGCCCGGCGGAATGTCGCAGTCGGCCTGCTGGTCGTTGTCGTCGAAATGTGTGTGGAAGAGCTTGCCCGCCCGAAGGACCAGCGAGAACATGTCCTCGACGTTCTCCTTGGCGATCAGGCTGTGGCCCACGTCGATGTTCATGCCGAAGCTGGGGTCGTTGATCTCCTGGACGATGGCCAGGGCCGCGGCGGTCGTGCCCATCATGATCCACGAGCGAGGCTCAAACGGTTTGGGCTCGACGCAGACTTTCGTTTTGTACTTGTTCCCGTGCAGATAATCGAGGACCTGGTGGACGGAGTCCACGTAGCGGTCGTAGAGCCCGACATAGTCCGTCTGGAGCGGGAAGTCGTTGCCGTC
>JAFGCA010000735.1 GCA_016932895.1 Sedimentisphaerales bacterium
CTTCTTCTTCACCGACTTGGGCTTCATGTCGAGAACGCTGCGGCTGGGGCGAACCAGCGCCGTCGCGGCGACCAGCCCCGTCAGCTCGTCGATGGCGAAAAGCGTCTTCTCCAGGTCCGTCTGCGGCTCCACGTCGGTGCAGAGGCCCCAGCCATGCGAGAGAACCGCCCGAATGTACTGCTGCGGCCACTCGTGCTCCCGCAGAATCTCTTCGGTCTTGTGACAGTGCTGATCGGGAAACCGCTCGTAGTCCAGATCGTGAACGAGACCGATCACGCCCCACTTCTCTTCGTCCTGGCCCCGCTTGCGGGCGCAGTATCGCATCACCCCTTCGACCGCCAGGGCATGCTTGATGAGCGATTCGTTCTCGTTGTACTGCGTCAGCAGCGCGAAAGCCTCTTCGCGCGTCGGTTCGTGTTCTGCCATTTCCAGTTCCTTCGTTGCCTGCGAAACGGGCGGTTCCCCTGTCCGGGCCCAATCAGATCGGAGCCCATGGTAGCGGCAAAAGGAATGAAATGCAAACGCGATTTACCGACGCGCCAACGGGCACAGGAGTGTCTGCTCCCGCACCTGAGACGGTCCGCAGCGCCACTGGCACCGCGCCCGCCTCGCTCAGTGGCCGGCCCGCTTTGCCTTCTCGGAGGCCTCGATATCCAGAATCAGCAGACCCCGGCCCACACCGGCCGGATCGCCCTGCCGCGCGAATTGGAAAGCGATGTACTTGCCGTCGTCGCTGACCACCGGATTCGACGCCTTGTAGCCGGGATAGTCGGCGAAACGCGTGATCCGATCGATGTCTCCCGAGCCGTCCAGCGCCAGCTTGTAGAGATCCACATGCTGGCTGCCCTTGCGGTTGTGCCTGTCGCACTCGACGAGGGTGTGCCGGCCGTCGGGGAAGATGCCCTCCGGCTCGTCGTATTGGCCCGGAGCCTGCGAGTAGTTGGTGACCTTTCCGGTCCTCAGGTCCAGGCCCATCACATCGGTGCCCTGATAGCCGTAGGCGCTGAAGATCAGCTCTCGCTCGTGAGGCGGGCGAAAGTTCTGCGTCTCCAGACCGCATTCGAACGGGAGGTCCTTCCCGTCGAGAATCTTCTTCTTGTTCGCCAGCCCGGGCACGCCCCCGTCATAAACGACATCGGCGGCGTAGAACGCCCCGCCTTGTGTCCAGGCGATGTGCAGGCGCCGCCGCGATACGGCCGGACCTTCGGAGCACTTTTCCCCCAGCGGCACGGGCGGCCCGGAAAGGTCCTTCTTGAGCACCCACAGCTCGGCGTTCTTCTCACTGCGGCTCGGCCACGGATCGTTGGCGTCGAACTGCCGCGACCCCGACAACAGGATGTCACCGTTGCTCAGATACAACGCGCGCGTGTAGCCTTCATGAAAGTAGCGATGGGTCATGGGTCGGATGACGCCGGTCGCCAGTTCCACTTCGTAGACGTCCCCGAAGGTCTTCTCGATAAAGAGCAGACGCTTGCCGTCGTGCGACCAATCGGCCCGCTGGCCGAAATGCGTCACCCGCTTGATGTACGACGGCAGTTCGTCGAGCGGAGAGACGCCCGCCTGCAATGCCGGAAGGCCGACGGAGGTCGCGAAAACGACCCACGCGAGAAACCCGAGAACCTGTGCTTTGTTCATGCGCATGATTCTTCTCCCGATCTCTATCCACACGACGTCGTTGTCCGAAGCAAAAGCTCCGCGCGGCACGTCGGCGACCGTGACGTACGTCTTCGCGCAGCACAAGCGTTCGCAACGCTACTTCCGAAAGGAGAGCGACTTCGTTTGCTCCGATCGCTTCAGGTCAACGACCACTTCATTCCCGCCTGCGGTTACGCGATGCCGGCCGTAGAAGGCGGGGACTTCGCACCGGCCCTGCGCGTCGGCCTTGCCGCGCCATTTCGTCCACCATTGCCTGAACACGAGATCGCGGTAGGCCTCGGCGGCGGGTGTGGCGGACCAGTCCCGGCGGTACAGCGCGGATACGGGAATCCAGTTCGCCCTTTCCCAGAACCCCCACATCAGGATGCCTTTGACCGCGGGATTGGCGAAGCAGATGCGATAGTACTCCACCAGGGCCCTGGCCTTGGCCTGTTCCTCCTCGTCCGAAAGTGGCACGCCGCGTTTGCGGTAGTGCTTCGATCGCTGGCCGGGGAAGTTGAACTCCGTGACACAGATCGGCAGCTTCAACTCGGCCAGCCGGGCCAGTGCGTTTTCCAGGGCGGCCGGATCGAACGAATCCCCGTGCAGATGCCCCTGCACTCCGATGCCTCCCACGGGCACGCCCTGGTCCAGGAAGCGACGAATGTGGGCGATGTAATCGTCGAGGCGCCGGCCGGTCAGGATATCGTAGTCGTTCAGGTAGAGCACCGCCTCCGGGTCCCCCTGCCGGACCCAGGCGGCCATGTCCCGCGTGATCAGCGGGCCCAGACGGTCCTCGTAGTAGTTGGCGTGGAGCATCTCGTTGTTCAGGTCGTACTCCGCGAACCGGCCGCGGTATCGTGTCCCGACATCCAGGGCGCGGGCCTTGAGCGTCTCGCGCAGCGTGGCATCGTCCATGGTCTTCTGCCAGGGCTGAACGCGATTGGGAATGCCCCAGAAGATGTTGTGACCGCGCAGAGGGATGTCATGCTGCTCGGTCCACTGGAGAATAGCATCGACGATGGAATAGTCCACCTGTCCCTGGGTACGTTCCATCGCGTGCCACTTCAGGGCGTTCTCCGTTACGGCCGCATTGAAATTCTCCAGGAAGACCTTCTTGTACTGAGCGATGTCCTTGGGGTCCATCCAGTTGCCGAATACCTGACTGGCAAGGGCCGCGCCGAACCAGAACTCGTGGCGCAGTTGCTCCACGCGAACCTCGGCGCCCGGCGCCGCCTCTACGACCAGCGTACCCATACGAGTCTTGCGGATCGCCTCGTCCACGTCGGCGCCGTACAACAGACCGCCACGGGAACAGCCAAAAACCACCGTCAGGATTGCTGTCATGAAGATTGTGCTTCTGGCGCTCATAACGATTCGTCCTCCCGAAACCACATCTTGCCAAGGCGTTTGTGTATGCGGAACACACATGCAGGAAGTCTAACTATCGCCCTGACCATCGTCAACAGACTGGTAAAGGGCCGCCACCGAAGGGTGTGTGAAAGTCGTGCGGCGTCAGGATACCGTTTCGCTGCCGGCCCCCGGGGTGGCAGCGTCAAGGCCGCAGGTCTTGGCGATGGCGCAAAGCCCGGGGCTCGTATAGCGTCACACGCGGCAGGCAAGTCCCCCATCGCCAAGCTGGCGCTTGACGCTGCCACCCGCCGCGTGTCATAGATCGTGCGATTATAGATTGCTTCGCTTCGCTCGCAATGACACGGAAAACTCACATGTGTCATTGCGAGGAGCGCAGCGACGAAGCAATCTACCCCCCCTGAATCGCGCAGCTTACGAGATGCGGCGCCAGCCTTCGCTACTTGTACGTGCGACCGAGGTATTCGACGATCGCGCGTTTGACGTCGAGCGGATCGATCAGGCCGAGATGACGGTAGAGGACCTCGCCGCCGGGCTTGACGATCAGGGTGTACGGGATCGGTCCGGGCCAGCGCGGGTCCACGGCCTCGATGAACGCGTAGATGTCGGTGCCGGTGAAGGTGTAGTTCTTGAACGAGGCTTCCTTGTCCTTCAGAAAAGTGAGAACCCGGTCCTTCTGCCGGGAGCCGTCGATGTTGACGCCCACCATCTCGAAGTCGCGCCCGCGGTACATGCGATTGATCTCGACCAACTCGGGGAACTCGATCACGCAGGGTCCGCAGCGCGTCGACCAGACGTTGATCACGCGCAGTTTCTGGCCGTCGTTGGCGACCAGCTTCTCGACGCCTTTCAGGTCGATTTCCTGCACCGACACGGGCTCCTTCGCCCAGCGCTCGAACGCCTCTTTCACCGAGTCACGCTTGGAGGACCACTTGATGGAACAGCCGACGGTCTTCGTCTTCTCTACGGGGACCGGCTTGCCTGCCAGCAGGGCTTCGATGGCGTTGCGCGTGTCGTGGGACTTGACCTGGTCGGGCCGGCGCTCGTTGTCGTCCACGCGGCCGACGTAGCGGAGCTTTCGCTGCTGGTCGAAGACGAACACGTGCGGCGTGGCCATCGGGCCGTACGCCTTCGAGACCTCCTGACGGTCGCCGTCATAGAGATAGGGGAAATTCCACCTTTTGTCCTGGACCCGCAGCTTCATGTCCTCCAGCGAGTCGCCCAGGTCCGTGTAGCCCAGCTCATCGAGACGCACCGCCCGGGGATCGTTGGGAGAAATCGCCACCAGAGTCACGCCCTTGTCCTTGTAGTCGGCCGCCAGCTTCTTGAGACGCGGCTCATATGCCTGCGCCGTCGGGCAGTGATTGCAGGTAAAGACGATCACCAAAACCTTCGCGTCGTCGTAATCGCTGAGCCGGTGCAGCTTGTCATCGACCCCGAGCAAAAGAAAATCAGGCGCCTTGGCGCCGATCTCCAGCGTCTTGATTTCCTCAGGGGCCGCCCATGTCACGGAAACACTCAGCGCGATAACAGCAACCAGGAAAATGGCCTTGTGGGTGAATTTGTCCATTTGCTCTCTCCTGTCAATTACGTGACTCATCATGATTGGGCTCCAACTGAGACGTCGCTGCTATATACGCCGTGGCGACGCCGTGGTTTGGCGATTTCGTCAGTCTTGCCGCCAGAGCGTGGCTTCGATGCGTTTGAATTCGGCCTGGATGTCGTCGCCTTCGTAGAACGAGAGCCGGCCGCGCAGGCGATGCGTTTGTCCCGGCTCGGCGTCGGGGAATTTCGGGTCCGAATGAAAGCACGGGCAGTCGGGGTTCGCCCAGGGCCGATAGCAGCCCTCCCAGGCCGTGATGATCCAGCGTTTGCCGTCGTCGCTCCGGCAGGCAACGTAGGGATTCGTCAGGACCTTGTTGTCGTTCGTCAGGGCGGCGAATCCCTTCGCCATCTTGGGCATGACGCAATTCTGCACGCGCAGGTCCGTGAGCTTCTCCTGCGTCCCGTTCCTGAGCCACATCTCCATGTGTACCGCGTCGCGCGCGGGCCGGACCTTCACGCCGAAGGCGAGGCCGTTGGGCAGCGTCCGCTCGACGTCGAGACTGCCATCAGGGTGGCGGTTCCATTCGAGCTTCTTGAGCTCCACGCCCTGCTGCGTCCAGATCGTATTGATGTGCGTATGGGCCAGGTACGTCAGACCCAGATTCGACCAGAGTGCCTCCGGGATATCCAGCACCACGTAGCTGTTCGGGTCCCACGGCGTAAACACGCTGAACTTCGTCTCCCGCTGCGGATCGATGGCGCCGTCGAGAAACCCGATCCGAGGATGCCGCCCCCCCGGATAAGGCAAAACCAGCAACGGCGCATCCGCCTCCCGCTGCGGCCGATTCCCCGGCCAAACATCGAACTTCTCCTGCGCCGCCCGAATCTCCCCCGCCGTCAACCCCGTCGCCGCCCGCACCTCCTGGGTCGTAAACCGATGATACCAAACCATGTTCTCCAACCAGTACCGCAACTCCGCATCATCCCCCGGCCGCCGCGCGTTCTGCAACTCCTCCGGCAGATTCGTCTCATCTACCCATTGCAGGCCGACAATCTCGTCAGCCTTCACGAACTCGACATGGCCGTCGACGAACACAACGTTGCAACCCTGGCCCCCGTGGTTTTCCGTTGTCAGCAACTCCACCCCGCCAGACTGATTCCAGCCCGGTTTGCTCTCAAACAATAGAACGACATCCGCAGCACTGCACGGGTCAGCGTGCGGATTCATAGCATAGTTGCAAGGCCCGGCTTTTGCCTTCGGGCAACGGAAAGAGTCCTTGAAATCCTCGGCCTCGTCGTATTTGGCAACGAGCAAATCACACCACCTCTGATGCGCAGGATACACTCCATCATTCTCTTCGGCATACAGGATAAGTAAGACCCCAAGCGTCTTTAGATTCGCCGTGCACACCACCGAAGGCGGCGGTTCATACGGGAACACACATGCTGGCCCCCGAAGCAGAAGAAGAAAGAGCACCGTTGTGAGCAAGATCAGAAGCGTGCCCGTCAGGCAGGAAACTTTGAACCGAGGGCGAGGTGACTTCGTGGATGTCTCAGTCATTTTTCTTCTCCGCAAAGGTCCTTCTCAGGATTGTGATGAGCGTCGGGGGTTCGAAGTAGTTGGGGGGGAGGTTCAGGTAGATGGTTTTGGGGTCGGGGATTCGGATTTCGGCTTTGATGCTGGCGAAGAGGGCATTAGCCTTGTCGCCCGGGTCTTGTTTGAAGGAGAAGATCAGGTTTCGTTTGGTGCTGGGCGGGGCGAAGCGGCTCGGGGGCGCCTGGGCAGCGATACTCTGGATGTCCCATTTGGCGGCGGCGATGCGGAGCTCGGCGATCTCCAGCAGCCGCGTGACGTCGTCGGGCAGCGGGCCGTAGACGTCGCTTAGCTCGGCTTCGATCTGCCGCACGTCGGCGACCGTCCGGGCCACCGCGATCTTGCGATAGACGTCCATGCGCTGGCGGTCGAGGGCGATGTAGTTCTTCGGAATCGAGACGGCAAAGCCCAGGTCGATGGTCGTCGTCGGCATCGGCTCGACCGTTTCGTTTCGCATCTCATGGACCGCGTTGGCCAGCAGCTCGCAGTACATCTGATAACCGACCATCTGGATGTGCCCGGACTGCTCGGGCCCCAGGATGTTGCCCGCGCCGCGAATCTCCAGGTCGCGCAGCGCGATGCGAAAACCGGCGCCGAGGTGCGAGTACTCCTCGATGGCCTTGAGCCGCTTGGCCGCCACCGGCGAAATGGGCCGGCTGTTGGGCAGGAGCATGTAGGCGTAGGCCCGGTGCTTGTAGCGTCCGACCCGGCCGCGAAGCTGGTGCA
>JAFGCA010000736.1 GCA_016932895.1 Sedimentisphaerales bacterium
CTCAGCGCCTTCGGGCAAAAGGCCCGCCAGACGCCTAACCTCGACCGGCTGGCCCTGGGCGGGGTGCGTTTCACGCAGGCCTACGCCGGTGCAAGCATGTGCGCGCCGTCGCGGGCCGTGCTGATGACCGGCATGCACCTGGGCCACTGCCGCGTCCGACACAACGCCTCCGTGAGGGGCGGGCAGGACTACATCCTCGACGAAGACGTCACCGTCGCCGAGGTCCTCAAGCGGGCCGGCTACCGAACCGGCTTCGTCGGCAAGTGGGGCATCGGCCTGCCTACTACCGAGGGCGTCCCGCACAAGCAAGGCTTCGACCTGGCCTACGGATTCTACGACCAGCGCCGGGCCCACGGTTACTACCCCGAGTACCTCATGCACAACGGACGCAAGGACCCGCTGCCGCAAAACGGCGGCTTCAACATGACGCGGATGTACGAATACGACCGCAAGTCCCTGGACAAGATGGCGCCCGAGACGCGGAACCGCTACGACGAGAAAGGCCGCTTCGTCCCCGACGGCGTCGCCGACCCGCGCGAGGCGGTCAACTCGCAGGATTGCATCCATGCCAAAGCCCTGGAGTTCGTGCGGGACAACAAGGGCCACCCGTTCTTCCTGTACTACGCCACGCAGATTCCGCACGGGCCGCTGGTGGCCCGGGAGCTGGGGCGTTTCAAGGACGCGCCCTGGGACCTCAAGCACAAGGAATGGGCAGCCATGATCGACCACCTCGACCGCCACGTCGGCGAGTTGGTCGCCTGCCTCGAATCGCACGGCCTGCTCGACAACACCATCCTCTTCTTCGCCAGCGACAACGGCTACGAGCCGTCCTACCTGAACAACAAGCGTTACGAGGACGATCCGATCTTCCGTTACAAGGGTCCGTGGCCCGGAGGCAAGTTCAGCAACCGCGAGGGCGGCCTGCGCGTCCCCTTCTTCGTCTATTGGAAGGACCGAATCGAGCCGCGTGTCAGCGAGCACGTCACCGCCTTCTGGGATTTCCTCGCCACCGCCGCCGACTTAGCCGGCGTGACGCCCCACGACACGGACGGCATCAGCATCGTCGCAGACTTGGAGAACCGCCCCGCCGCCCAGCGCCGCCACGAGTGCCTCTACTGGGAGTACGGCACCAGCAGACAGTCGCAGAGCGTGCGCCTGGATCAATGGCATGCGTATCGGCCGCACCCGGACAAACCGATGGAGCTGTACGACATCGTCAACGATCCCGCGTGCAACAGCAACAAAGCCGCCGAGCGGCCCGACGTCGTCGAGAAGATCGCGCGCATCATGAAAGAGGCCCACACGCCCAGTCAATGGTACATCAATCCGGGCGAAACCCCCGAGAGTATCGAGGCCAAGAAGCAGCGGGCCAAGCGCCACCCCATGCCCCAGGGCCGCCGCGCCAACGGCATATAGCCCGCAACGGTCAAAGCGACACGAAGCAACCTGTGTCCGGGTGGCAGCGCCAAGACCGCAGGTCTTGACGATGGAGTCCCGGATGCACCAGACCGTCGCCGCAGCGACCTTCCCCGTCAGCGTCGTCCCCCGCCAAAGTCGGGCGGGTCGTGGACCAGGACGGAATCGTATTCGTTCGCCGGGGCAAACTGCACCGGCGGCACTCCTCCGAATGGATCCCCGGTGTTGTGATTATACGAGATCGTGTAAATGTTGTCCGGTGCGTCCGCAAAGGCCGCTGGGGCATCCGCACCTGTGGCGCCGCAATAGGAGCGTGTCTCGAAGTTCACGCGGCCGTCAAGGAAGAGAACATTCTGCCCGTCGCTCCGGTGACTCACGGCATTGCCGGCGCGAGCCATTTCAGCCGACCCGAAATACGGTGGGATATCCGGCATAAAATTGACAAAGATGCCGGCGTCGGCGGCCGGACTCTCGATCCACGGACTCCGGTCGGCCACGACGGCCAGGTTCGGGTCGCGCGATGTCGCCAAGGGGTACATCCCGAACGGCATGTGGTAGGCGTAGCTGCAATGCTCGGGCGCCTCGCTGGGTGGCCCGAAATCCCACGCGTCCGTCAGCTCGAAATCTGAAGGAATAGCGGTCAAATCAGAGAGCTTGAACTCGGTCGTCCCTTCATCGCCCCCGCAGACGAAGACCCGCGTCGGCATCTCCATGTACTTGACGAGCATATACAGACACGAGCTGATGCTCGCTCTACCACCGCTTTCATCAGTCGGAGTGACGCCGAAAGCATTGTAGCGATCGACTGCCGTCCAGTTGTAGGGTTTGCCCCATGTTGTGCTCGGCCCGCCCGTGCGGGGCAGGGCGCCGTCGTAATCCTCAGCGTAGACCAGCATCGCCTTGCCGATCTGGCCGAGATTGGCAAGGCAGACGACCCGCATCTGGGCCTCTCGCGTCCGCGCAAACAGCGCCGGCACGATCATCAGGAGAAACACGCACAGCACCGCCAGCACCAGAACATCGGCACACATCACTCGCCTCGCATCGATTCGCCGTCTCATTCCGCGCATCCTCCACTAAAGGACCTCATCGATCGACGATCCCGGAAAAAGCCTCTTCTCTCCCGAAATCGTTTTTCCTCGTCGTGTCAACACCAACGATTCTACCAGTCCGCGCCGCCCCTAACAAGCAACAATTCCACATCGCCCGGCACAATTCCGATGCCGGAGCGCCTCATCGAATTTGTCATCCTGAACTGTAGGGTGGGTCCTTGACCCACGCGTTCCTGCGCGCAACGTTTCTACGCGTGGGTTGAGAACCCACCCTACCGCGGCGTTCCTTGCGCCATCACGCGGCCGCCGTGTGACTTTGCGCCACAATCAGGGGCCGTATCAGATGTGTTGCTGGAGGGCCTTGATGTCCTTGTCGGTGCCGCCGACGAGGAGGGTGTCGCCGGCGCGGAAGACGTAGGCGGCGCTGGGAGTGACGAATTGCGGCTCGCCCGCTTCGCGCTGCTCCTTGACGATGAAGACCGACACGTGGTAGCGCGAGCGCAGCTCGAGCGTCCCGAGCTTTTGGCCCGCCATCCACCGGGGCACTTCGATCTCGGCCACCACGGTGTCGCCGCCGATATGCAACGTCTGGGATTTGTCGTGGGCCGTGATGCGGGCGCCCAGCTCGATGGCGATGTTGCGGTTGGCGACCTGTAGGTTGTACTGTCGCATGATGTCGCTGATGATGACCGAGCCGACGAGGCGGCCCTCGCCGTCCACAACGGGAAGGCGGTCCAGTCCCGTCTCGGCGAAGCGGTCCACCACCGTATCCAGCGACTCCGTGACGCGTACGGGCGCGATGTCGCGCTTGAAGTCGCTGACGTGGTAGGCATGGTTGAGCTCGCCGGAATGGCTCAGCGCGTGCTTGAGATCCTGTAACAGGATGCCGCCGGTCAGCCGGGCGCGGGTGTCGAGCGTGAAGATCACGTTGCGATGCGTGTTCAGCGCCAGCGTGACGAGCGACTCGAACGGAGCGGTTTCCGAGATGGACGCCTCGTCGTGGCGCAGCACGTCCTTGACGGCGATGGCGCGGAGGATATTAAGGTCCTCGCCGTGATGGGCGCGGATGCCCCGGCGGCGCAGCTTCTCGGTGTAGATCGATTCCGGACTGAGCTTGCGCGAAACGAACGTCGCCATCACCACGGTGAACATCAGCGGCAGCAGCATGTTGTACTCGTCGGTCAGCTCCAGCAGGATGATGATCGCCGAGAGCGGCGCCAGCGTGCAGGCGCCGTTGACGGCAGCCATTCCCACCAGCGCATAGGCGCCCGTGGAGGCGGTGATTCCGGGGAAGAGTTGGTTGGCGATGGTCCCGAAGGCGCCGCCCAGCATGGCGCCGATGAACAGCGACGGCGCGAAGACGCCTCCCGAGCCGCCCGAGCCGATGGTCACGGCCGTCGCAAGAATCTTCAGCACGACCAGCAACAGCATGACGTGCAGCGCGAGCTGACCGTCGAAGAGGGCGCGGATTCCCTCGTAGCCCACGCCCATGATATGGGGGTAGATGATGGCCGCGGCACCCACGAGCAGACCGCCCAGAGCAGGACGAATCCATTGCGGCCACCGCGTCCGCTCGAAGAGGTCGTCGCCGACGTAGATGCTGCGCGAAAAGACGAATCCGACCAGACCGGCGACGAGCCCGAGGGCCAGATAGAGGCCGAACTCCCAGGGCGAGACCATCGCGAATTGCGGCAGGACGAATTCGGTGATGTCACCGTGGAACTGCCGGGTCACGGCGGTAGCGGCAACCGCCGAGACGAGGATCGGCGTAAAGGCGCTGAGGCCGAAGTCCGAGACGATCAACTCCAGCGAGAACAGCGTGCCGGCCATCGGCGCGTTGAAGGTCGCGGCGATGCCGGCCGAGACGCCACAGCCAACCAGGGTTTTGAGCTGCACCGGGTGGACGCGGAGCAACTGGCCCGCCGTCGAGGCGATGGCGGCGCCGATCTGCACGATGGGTCCTTCCCGGCCGACCGAGCCGCCGCTGGCGATGCTCACCGCCGAGGCCAGCGTCTTGACCACGACCACCACCGGGCGAATGATGCTGTTGCGCGTGATCACCGCGATCATGACTTCGGGCACCCCGTGGCCCTTCGCCTCGCGGGCCAGGAAGTAGATCAGCGGGCCAACGATCAAGCCGCCCACCGCCGGCATCAGCAGCCGCCGGAACCAGGCCACCGCCAGCAGCGAATCCGGCGCCATGTCCGGCGTCGCCCAGAACACCTCCTGCAGAAAGAAGATCAGCTTCTTGAAAAAGAGCGCACCGAAGCCGCCTAAAATGCCGATCACCACCGCAAACAACACCGTCTGCGTCGCCGGCGTCAGCTTCAGATAGCGTCGAACAGATTGTCTCCCCGGCCGAGTTCGTCCCATACAGGCCTTATACCTCGTCGAATTTCACACGGTCCTGCTCATCGGTCCTTCCGGTGACAACGGGCTTGGCCGCGTACGACAAAACCACGTTCACCACCCCAAAGGAAAGAAGGTCGCCTTACCTGGACCCTGCAACGGCAGGCAACCAACCGAAATGAGCGGCCAGAGTATACCACAGTCCCGCGCGTCCCGCAACCCCCGCCCCCGGCGGCGCTTCGCGTTTGTGGGAGAGTCTGGCGGAACCGAGATACAGTCCTTCGCCGGCCTCCGGGGTGGCAGCGTCAAGGCCGCAGGCCTTGGCGATGGTTCAACGCCAAGTAACCCTCTATCAGCATACGAAGCAGAAAAGTCCACCATCGCCAAGCTACGCTTGACGCTGCCACGCGCATGCCAAAATATCTTCATAGACGCGCACGCCCCCCGCGGTCAAGGCCGCGGGAGGGCCGGATCGTTGACGAGGAGGGAATCGTTGGGGTCTGCCGGTTGCGATCCGACGACAGGCGGCGTCCCGCGCGCCTTGTCCTGACCGTCCCAGGACGTGTAGATGTTGTCGTCGTCCAGAGCGCAGAAGGAGCGCATTTCGAAACTGGCGTGGCTGTCGAGAAAGAGTACATTCTGGCCGTCTTCGCTGTGCGTTACAGCATTGCCGCCGCGAGCCTCATCACGTGTCCCGTTGTACGGCGGAATGTTGGGCTTGAACCCGGAGAAGGCCCTGGCCTGGCGGAAAGGCGAATCTATCCAGGGATTGCGGTCGGCGGCGACGGCGAAACCCGGGTCACCGTGTACGGTCGGCTTGTGCGGGCTGTAGACCATGTGATAGGCGTAGCTGCAATGCTTCGGCGGGTCCGGGCCAAAGTCCCACAATGTATCCAGTGCCCGACCGCGGAGGCGGTACAAGCCCGGCTTGAATTCCGTGACACCTTTGTCGTGATTGCACAAGAGCGACTTCGGCGTCAGTTCGCAGTACTTGACCAGAAGATACAAGCTGGCGCTGATACTGGCCCGGCCGCCTTGGTGGCTGTCGCGCTGCGTGCCAAACGCGGCGTATTGGTCCATGGCAGTCCAATCTGGAATACGAGCGTTCCAGCAGCCGTCGACGCCGCCGGCGCGAGGAAGTTCCTCCTCGTAGTCATTGGCATAGATGAGCATCGCCTTGCCGATGGCGCAGAGATTCGACCCGCAGATCGGGCGAACGGCGACGCTTCGACGTCGCCGCAGCACCGGCACGAGCAGCGCCAGAAAGAACACACACACAACCAGAAGAAACACCAACTCGCCCACCGTCAGTCCCGAGTTACGTCGCTTGTCCATATCCGCGTTCCCTCCCGAGAACTCTCACACATCATAGCATGCGTTGACCGTGCCCACAAATGATACGAATCGTAATGGCCTCGTGTGCGATCTGTGCGCGTCTATGACGATATCCTCGCATACGCGTGGCAGCGTCAAGGTCGCGGGACGGCCGGATCGTTGACGAGGAGGGAGTCCGTCGGGTCTGCCGGCTGCGATCCGAGAACGGGCGGGATACCGCGCTCTTTGCCCTGCTCGTCCCAGAAAGTGTAGATATTGTCGTTGCCCAAGCCGAAGGAGAGTTTGTGGAACTCGACGTAACCCTGGAGAAACAAAACGTTCTGGCCGTCGCCCCTATGCGCGACGCTATTACCGCAGCGCCTCTCATCACCGGTCCCATTGTATGGCGGAATGTCGGGCTTGAACCTGGAGAAGTCCCTGGCCCTGCAAAAGGGTGAACCGATCCACGGATTGCGGTCGGCGGCAACGGCAAAGTCGGGAGGCCGGAATGCCGTGAGCCGATACGGACCGTACGGCATGTGATAGGCGTAGCTGCAGTGCCGCGGCGGATTGGGGCCGAAATCCCACAAGTCGGTCAGCTTTCTATCCGCCAGGCCGTAGTCGGTCGGTTGGAATTCCCTCGTCTTGCGTTCCCCTGTGCAAACGAACGACTTGGGGGGCACTTCGGAGTACTTGACGAGCAGGTACAGGTTGGCCGAGATACTGGTGCGGCCGTCAGCGGCGTTGGGGTCGCTCAGACCATAGGCGTTCTGACGATCCCCGGCGCCCCACCAGGGCGTCCGCGCCACCCACCTGCCATTCTCGCCACCGGCCAGCGGAAGCATGTCGTCATAGTCATTAGAATAGAGCAGCATGGCCTTGCCAATACCCGACAGATTCGTCCCGCAACGCAGGCGCGGCGCCGTGATTTTGATGCCACCGAAAGCGGGGACATAGGTCAACACAACAAGAAAGGCAAACGGCGTGGCTGCGCCGATCGCGGCAAATCCGTAACCGCTGCGCCGTCCCCCACTTAGGGCAATGTGAACCAGACCGGCGACTCCAAGCCAGAATCCAAGCCCCATAGCACAGAAAGTCCCCAGCCCACTGAGGGCAGGGAGACTCGATTCCGGACTCAGCAGGGTCCGGTCCAGTCCCGCAATCACGCCCGGTACGGAGAAGACAACCCCGATGAGGGCACAAACTGTTGACGCGACCGCCGGCTGGCTGACTTTGACCTTCACCCTCTGCTTCGAGTGATCCGAAGCGTTGAATTCGTGGCCGCAGGAAGCGCAGCGTAACAGAGTCTCCGTCTCGTTTGACCCGCACGCCGGACATTTCATGGGGGCTCTCCTGTTTCCGCTTTTCAAAGTCGCTTCTGTTCTCGTGCAGCGGGTCTCACCGCCGCTCTGAGAGAGATGTTATTCAGCCGGGGGGTTGTCGTCAAGGAGGTCGGGGCGGTGTTGGCGGGTTCGGTCGAGGGCTTGTTGGCGGCGCCAGGCGGCGATCTTGGCGTGGTCGCCCGAGAGCAGGATCTCGGGTACCTTCATGTCGCGGAAGACCTCGGGGCGCGTGTACTGGGGATATTCGAGGAGCCCTTCGCTAAACGAGTCGTCCTTGGCGGAATCCTCGTCGCCCAGGGCGCCGGGCAGCAGACGGACGACCGCGTCGATCAGGACCATCGCGGGCAGTTCGCCGCC
>JAFGCA010000737.1 GCA_016932895.1 Sedimentisphaerales bacterium
CCCAGACGCGGTACGTGCCCAGCGCCGGGAAGCTCACCTTCGTCGTCGCGTCCCTGACCGGCACGCCAAAGCCGTGCGCCAGCAGGTAGGGCGAACCCATCTGGTCCATCGACTGCTGATCGACGACCCATCCTCCCGGGTTTTCGAAGCCCTCAGCCTCAACCAGGATGGTTCGACCTGTAGCGACCTGTAGCGAACCGGGCCAGAGTAACGAAACGACGATCGCGATCAGCAGTACGACTACACGTCTGGAGGAAAGCGCCATGGCATCGACCCTCTGGAACGATGGCTTCGGTTGACATTGCGATGGATCGAGAGAGCTCTGGCCGAAGTGTAGCCGTTGCGGGCGGCAGTTTCAAGAGATGCCTACGGTTGGCCCGTTTCGGGTCGGTTTTTTTCGAGATCGGCGATCTTGTTGATCCGGCGCAGGTGGCGACCTCCGTCGAAGCCCGTGGCCAGCCAGATGTCGACGATTTCGAGGGCCTGCTGGATGGAGACCATGTGGGCGCCGATCGATATGACGTTGGCGTTGTTGTGCTGCCGGCCCAGCCTGGCGCCGCGTTCGTTCCAGCAGACGGCACAGCGGATGCCGGGGACTTTGTTGGCGACGATGGCTTCGCCGTTACCGCTGGCGCCGAGGACGATGGCACGGTCACACTTGCCCTGGGCGACGGCCAGGGCCGCGGGGTAGACGAAATCCGGATAGTCGCATGATTCGGCCGAGTTCGTCCCGAAGTCCATGACGTCGTGGCCGTGTTCGCTGAGGTGCTGCTTGATGCGTTCTTTGTACTCGTAGCCTGCGTGGTCCGTACCCAATGCGATCTTCATCTTTCTCCGTGCCCTTTGCTCTTCTTCTGTCGGGGGCGCCTTCGCCCGCTCTGTGAAGGCGCGACGCCTTCGATGCAGGGCACTACTATAGCCGGGCAAGGTCTCGGATGCAATCCCTGAGCCCGGACTATGAGCGGGTCAGGGAAGATTGACGTGGAAAATAGGCTGAACAGGCGTGAAAAAGCCCCCTCCGCTGTCCTGGCGAGCCACCCTGACGGTCAACCCGCCTGCAGGTGAGATACGCCGTTCACTTGCGCAGGACATCCAAGAGCCTGTCGACGACGACGTCGAGTCGCTCCGTGATGCTGTACCGTCCCTCGCCGAGCTGCCGGCGGATGTCCAGGATCTTGTCGATACGGACTTCCGGCCTCTCTTCCCCGATCAGGACGGCTGTCGCCGTGCCTGAACAGGCTGAAGGGTCATATGAGTGCATGGTCCACCTCGTCTGTGCTCATCCGAGCGTCCTCGGTTTGGCGAAGCAGTCCCTTGCCTCAACCAGGCCGAATCCCGATGCAGTACTGTGCGCGTGCTCTCGATCACCTTCTTGCTTTCAAGAGCGCTGCCTCGGATTGCCGTTGTCAATGTGCGTCCATTCTCGGTGTTGGCGACTGCAAATCTCTACGAAACAGTCGCAAACATCTGCTATCATACGTTTCCGGCAAGGGCGTTGCCCCGAGCAAAAGGCTCTATCTGGACGAGAGAAATGCTTAACCCCATCCGCCTTTGGCGAAATGACACTGTGTCGGCCCTGTCCGGGTGACCCTACCGAGGGCTGGTTGTTAGCTGCTCCAGAAAGGCGTCGGACAGACGCAATGTGAACTCCTTGCCCGCGTCTTCCTCGCCTCCAACCTCGTAGCCGACATGCTCTTCAATGCGTTCGCGCGTGACCGGATCGATAGCCAACGCGCACAGACAGCCTGTCGAGTGTGCGGGCACGTTGAGCCGCGCGATGCCCTCGGTGTCGGTGCGCTGATTGGTATAGAGCAGGAGCCGGTCGGAATCCGTGGAGAAGATGGTCACGCCCTCCATTGGCGCGCCGTTGGGGTCGACGACCCTGACGGTCACGCCGATACCTGTAGTGAACCCGACCCGACCGAATTCAGTGACCTCGCCTTGTTGGAGGCGGACCTGCCCGAGTTGAACGGGGAGCCATCCTCTCTCGCTGTCGAAGCGTGCGATGAGGGTGAGATTCACACCGGCCGGCACGTGGACGGTCTGTTCGACATTGGGCCGCAACGCGAAGCGACGAGCCATGCCGTTCAGTTCCGTCAGCCACCGAGCAGATTCCCCCGGCGCGGCGCTCCAGTGGAGGTACGCGCGAGTTCTGGTACTGTCCCGATTGCCCGGGTCGGGAACCACGGGACAAAGCGATACCGTTGCTGCCGGGTAGAGTTTCAACGCATTCGGCAAGGTCACGACGCCGTTCTCGTCAGGCTCGAACCGCAGTGACTGCATCGGTGTACGCGGATCGGCCGAGCCTCGGCCGCTTAGTCCCGCCGGGGTACCCATGAAGCCCTCCGCCAGGACCGCCATGGAGGCCATCGGCAGACCGACCTGGTGTTCTGCCACGAGGCAAAACGCGCCTTGGCGGTCGGTCAGTGCGAACGCCATGGCATTGGGTCGCCAGTCGCGGTCGAACCCGTTCAGGACGAGGGCCAGCGCCGGGTCGTTCGGGTCGGGATTGGGACCGAGGGCTCTGATTGCCTCCCACTGGCAGGGCTCGACGGCAGAGGCGTCCGGGGCGCCAAGGGACACGTTGCACACGACCAGCGCGCCCGCGATCGGCGCGCCGGTGAGGCCGTTGACGACGAGGCCCTGGTACGTCAGACGGGTGGGTCGGACCTGCTCGGGCTTGAACACGACGACATCCGGCCGAGCCGTGGTGAGGTCGACCGGCCGGAACGTGCAAAGCTGTCCGTCCCACACGGCGCGAGCATGATAGATGCCCGCCTGGAACTGTCGTTCCCGCACGAAGCGACTGAGAAACCGTCCCGAACTGCGGTTGCCGTATCGGATGTCGATCTGAACCTTGTCGAGCTTGTCCGGATCGGTCACCGGGCCGGACTCGTCCTCAACCACGAAGCGCGGGAAGTATTTTTCGCTCTGAGGTGACAAGGTGATCGTCGGCACCTCGATAATGCCCTCGGGACTGGGCCTTGACGTGGGAGGCTGCACGGTCGCGGCGACGGAATACCCGGGGGCCATGGCGCTGAAGAACGAGAGCCGCTCGCCGTTCGCAGGGAGCAGTACGATTTCGAAGAGGCCGTCACGGTCTGTCTTCGTCACGCGGTTGCGCGCGCTGTAGAGCGTCTGCTTGGGCGTCAGGCCGGCAGCCGCCTGGGCCGCCTGCGTCACCAGGTCCTCCCATTGTCGTGGTTTCAACGAGCAGGGATCCGTGTCCCTGAGCGAGTGATTGGCCAGCACGACGACGTTCGCCATCGGTCTGCCTGTTCCGTTCTTGACGACCCGCCCCCGGTAGGTGATGGGAGAGCCCGATCTGAAAACGATGTGCTCGGGACTCTCGGCCGTCAGCTCCACCGGGCCGAAGCCAACAGGTCCGTGCCAGCCGAAGGTGCGGGCGCGGAGCTCTCCCGGCGGCAAGACATAGCCATCCTTGAATTGGTCGTAGCGTAAGCGCGCCCACGTCCTTTCATCCCGCCGCAGGACAAGCTCGATGTTGGCCAATTCCTTTTCGTCGGTGACGGGACCGTCGAAAGATTCAAAAGAGAAGGTATGGAAACTCTCTTCGCCTGCCAGCGGCGCCAGCGTGAAGGTGTTGGGCACGCCTCCCGAGACGGTCAGCGGTCTGACCCCGCCCAAGCGCCGCAGGTTCAAAGTGGTCGGCGGCTCGATCGTAATCTCGTGCCGGGTTCCCGGCGCCGGCAGTCCTCTCAGGACGAAGTCCTTGGTCATGGTGGGCCAGCACAGCGCGAACCACCCTTGCTCGTTCGTGATGGCCCGACTGACGAACAGCTTGTGATAGCAGTCATTGTCTCCGGCCGATCCCGCCGTGGCCGAAAAGACCGGGATGCTTGCCAGAGGCCGTCCCTCTGTGTCGACGACGGTCCCCTGAATCGCGGAGGCCATCGCCTCGGAATTCTTGGGCACCATGGGAACGACGTAGATGCCGTCCGGATTCTCCTCGCTCCGCATCATTTGCGCCGTGGCGATGCCGTAGTCGGGGTGTTCGACCCGCATCGTCAGCATGCCGGCGCCTTCCAGCAGCCGCGCGAGCCGGCCTTCTCCGTCCGACTGGGCGGTGCCCAGACGAATCGGTGGTGTTTCGACGTCGTCGGAGGGTCTCATTTCCATCGTGACAGATGCGCCGGTCATCGGATTGCCCAAGGCGTCGAAGAACGTCCACCCGTCGCTGTATCGGCTGCGACCGGCCTGAAACCAGATGGTCTGGCGATAGTCCGACCGGTAGGTGCGGAGACAGACGTACGGGGTGAGAACCGTGGCTATACCCTGGTCCTTCTGATCCTCGGCGCGGATGAGAACGTAGGCCGATTCGGAGATCGATGGCGACGCTTTCTTGAGAGCGCTGAACTCAACCGCCAGATCGTGGATGGAGACCGTAACGAGCACCGACCTGGCCGGATCGTTCTGTGGCTCGGGGTAGATGCGGACCACCAGCCCCCGGCCTTCCAGCATTTCGGCGGCTGCCTGCCGGGTTTCTTGTGCGAAATCACGCTGGTCTTTTGTTTCCTGCGACGCAGTCCGCGCGCAGACGAGATTCGCCAGCACCACGATCATGGCCGACGAGAGCAACAATTTCCACCGCATAATAGCCCCTCTCTAAAGTCAAGCTGTCGAGATTATACCCGCCAGTGACTCTGCGAGGCAAGCCTTTTTCGGGTCGGCTATGGTGTCAGCGGTTCGTTGAGGTCTACGGGGTATCGCTCCCACGGGACCGCGCCGGACTTGACGAGGTGGTCGCGCAGGGCTCCGAAAAGCCCGTCGTACATCGGGTGCGTCTTGTCGAGAGGGCTCTGTTCCTGGGGATCGGCAGTGAGATTGTAGAGGTGCAGCGGCTCGAAGGGATTGTTCTGCAGCAGCTTGAAGTCGCCGTATCGGGCGGCATAGTAAGCTCGTCCCCCATAGTTACCCCCTTCGCGACGGACCCAGAACAGGAACCGGTCCTCGTCAGGCTGATTCTCACCCAGCAGGGTCGGCAGGAAGCTCGCTCCGTCGATTTCGTGTTCGATGGCAGCGTCTGCCGCGGCGCAGACCGTGGGGAAGATGTCCATGGTCAGCGCGACGCGCTGGCTGCGCGAGCCCGGCTCGATCCTGCCGGGCCAGACGGCGCACATCGGCTCGCGGATACCGCCTTCGTACATGTCGCCCTTGCCGGCGCGGAGCGGACCGTTGCGGGCGCCGAGGCCGAGATGACCTCCGTTATCGGAGGTGAAGATCACCAGCGTGTTGTCGCTCAGTCCGGTCTCTCTGAGCGCGTCCATGACCTTGCCGATCCCGGCGTCGAGATGTTCGATGAGGGCGACCAGCCTGGCTCGCTTGTCGCTGATGTCTTGCTCGCGTTGCTTGACGCGTTCGAGCCATTCGTCCGGCGGCTGGATCGGATCGTGCGGAGCGTTGTAGGCCAGGTACAGAAAGAACGGCTGCTTCGTTTCCGATCGCTGCCGAAGGTAGTCGATGGCCCAATCCGTGAATAGGTCGGTAGCGCGGCCCTTGAGGTCGATCTCGGTATCGTTGAACCGCATGTAGTTGATGTCATGGCGACGGTGGTTGTAGTAGTCGTCCATCATGTCGCCGAGGAAGCCGTGGAAGTGGTCAAACCCTCGTTCGTTGGGTTTGTTGGGCGAGCTCAGGCCCAGGTGCCACTTGCCGACGAGGGCCGTGTGATAACCCGCGCGCTTGAGCATCTGCGGCAACAGGATTGCGTGGGGCGACAGGAATCCCCAATTGTCCTTGATATGCGTGCGGATCACGCCCGGGACGCCCACCAAGTCGGGGTAGCGCCCGCTCAGCAGCGCCGCCCGCGTCGGCGAGCAGACCGGACAATTCGCATAGAACCGGTCGAAGCGCATGCCGCCGGCCATGAGCTTGTCGACATGGGGTGATTTCAAGTCCGTCGCGCCGTAGCTCGACAGATCGCCGTAGCCCAGGTCGTCGACGAGAATAACGATGATGTTCGGCCTGCTCTGCAAGCCCTGTGCTTCTGCCCTGCGCTGCACCGGCAGGGTCATCCCCAAGGCCCCGAGCCCCATCGCCTTGAGGAAGTCGCGTCGCGTTCTATATTGCACGGCCATACCCCCTTCCAGCGCTCGCTACCACTATGTCACAGCCTCTCCCGTGAGACCGTGATTGCATCCACCTGCCTGCGGGACAGCGGCGCCGGACGCAGCTTGCCTTGGCTCCACAGGTCGTAACCGCTCAGACGCGAGGGACTGTCGGGGTGCTCAGACAGGCCGATGGGAAGCAGAGCCGTCGCGCTGTCGGCGTTGCCCATCGTGGCGAACTGCGTGTAGGACTGGGCCCGCTGCGAGAGGATCGTCCCGCCGTCGAGGCACTGTAATGCCGGAAACGTAATGTCGCTTGCCTCGTCCAACGAGCCGAAGCCATCCAGCGTGGACATATAGGGCAGTGGCGTCTTGAGCAGTTGCTGCTGCGCCCGCTCGTGCCACTGACTCGGGTCATCGCCATAGTTGGCCTTGCCATAGCGCCAGGCGGCCCGGAGGATCAGATTCACATAGTCTGCCTCTTCGTCGGTCAGGCTCGCGTTCGGGTCGGCGGCGATGCGTGCGTCGAGGGTCTGGAGCATGTTGCACAGGCCGCTGACACCGCCTCCGTAGACCGTCGCGGCCGCGAAGTTCTGGCGGAACGCCATCGGCATGAGGTTGAGAATCTCGGTGCCCTTGATGGCCATTTCGGACCTGCAACCGGCCGCACGCCAGTCTTCGAGGTAGTCCAGCGCCGCCAGCGTCTCGTCTTCCAGTGGGTACTTCTGCACGTCCCGCAGGTGGTAGCCGAGCTTGACGAGGTCGCGCTTGACAGGAGCGACGGTGTCGTAG
>JAFGCA010000738.1 GCA_016932895.1 Sedimentisphaerales bacterium
GGCGTCGTGACGGCCTGCTGCTGGTAGTGCCACCCGAAACGGGCGTTCGTGGTGAGAACCCCCTCCTGCTCGCTCGCAATGAAGAACGTCGTGGGGTACCCGAAATCCACGAGAGACAGAACCGCCTCGGCCAGGAGCAGAAACACCAGCGGCGCCCCGACCGCCATGCCGATGCGCAGGCACCACAGACGCCGGCGGGAAGGGATCCGATCGGCCCCGTCTCGGGTTTGAGGCCGGGGCTTGTGCCCATGACCCGCCCCCCCCTTCCCGGGGACGCGCTGCTTCGCTCGCTTGCCGACTCGTGATTTCGCCATAACGGAGCCACCACAAACACCGATACGGGTCTTCTTTGCGACAGTTGTAACCGCCGTGTCACGCCTGTGCAAGCCGAACCTTCGCCCGCTTTCCCGGCGGCCCGGGCGCAGGCTCCCGAAAAACCGTTACCGCAGAGCCGCTGGTGGCCTTTAGACAATAGAAGGCCGGAAGAGGCAATTCCGAGCCGAAAAGAAACGCACAGCAATGCAACGGATCAAGGAAAGGGTAGGACGATGACACGGCAAAGATTCCTGTTGATCGCAAGCGTTGGCATGATAGTCGCCCTGTCGGCCAGTGAGTTGCGCGCCGGCAGTGTCGTCATTTCCTCGCGTTCCAGTGCCGGGATCGTGGCGAGCCGGCACGCGGGCATCGGATTCGGTGTGTGGATCGGCCGCCCGCCCGTGGTGCCGGTCCGCACGCACCGAGCGGTTATCGTCACGCGTCCCCCAGACCGCCGGTTCGTTCACGTCCGGCCGCCTCACCACAAGACGGTGGTGGTCCGCCGGCCCGTGGTCAGGCCTGTCGTGGTCCATCCGACGCCGCCCGTCGTGGTCCATCGCCCGGCGCCGGTGCCCGAGACGGTAATTACAATCTGGATCACCAACTCCAACGGCTCGCGGACCTCGGTCCGACTGACCCGGGAAGGCTCCTGGTACGTCGGCCCGCGCGGCGAATACTACGACACTCTGCCCACGAACGAACAATTGAGAGTCATCTACGGCTTTTAGAGCCACTCACCTCCACCCGGCACCCACGGCCGGCTCTAAGAGCCACGCAGCCCGGGGATATTCACAAGAGTATCCCAAAGCCGAAAGACGCCCGACCCCCGTCGGGCGTCTTGCATTCATGAGACACCCGCGCGTCGCTTGACGGATGGAACCGGGAATGATAGGTTCTGGCGAGTTGACTGGGTCTGGTGAGGATGATTGGATCATGAGCGACGTGATAGCGATTCCGGCGTTGGGCGACAACTTCATCTATCTACACCGATGCGATGACAAGCGGGCGTTCGTCGTGGACCCGGGCGAGGCGGCGGCGGTCCTTGCGGCACTGGCCAAGCACGGTCTTACCCTGGCGGCGATCCTGCTGACGCACCACCACTGGGACCACGTCGGCGGAGCCAAAGAGCTGAAATCCAGAACCGGTTGCGACATCATCGGCGCGGGCCGCCGGCTTCTCTCGACGCCGGATCGGACCGTCGGCGACGGGGGCGCGTTCTCGCTCGGCGACATCAGGATCAACGTGATCGCCACGCCCGGTCATACGGAGGCCTGCGTGTGCTATCACGTCGAATCCGCGAGCGAGGGACGAGGCGGCGTGGTCTACACGGGCGACACGCTCTTCGTCGGCGGCTGCGGCCGGCCCATGGAGTGCGAGCCGGCGGTGATGTGGGAATCGCTGTGCAAGCTGGCCGCCCTGCCCGACGAGACCCGAGTCTGTTGCGGCCACGACTACACCCTGGAGAACTACGAGTTCGCGCTGACCATCGATCCCGACAACGAGGCCTTCCAGGAGCGGCTGGCCGAACTGCAAAAGGCCGTCGAATACGGCCAGCTCACCGTGCCCTCCACCATCGCCCAGGAGAAGGCCACGAACATCTTCCTGCTGGCCGGCAGCCCGAGAATCAAGGCGGCCCTCGGAATGTCCGACGCCGAGCCGGCCGAGGTCTTCGCCGAGCTCCGCCGCCGCAAAAACCGGTTCGGCTAACGGTCACGGACAGGATTCACCGCTCAGGCTTCTTCGATGACTTCGAAACCGAGCAAGGCCGCCATGTGCTCCACGGGGCGTTTGAGGTCGCCGTAGAACGTGACGCGGTGCCAGCCCCAGGTGTCCCAGTGGTCGAAGAGCTTGTCGATATCGCCGACGGGCTCGGCGGCCAGCTTGGTCCGGCAGGCCTTGTCCTCGTCGATGTTCTCCACCGTCCTGGCCTGGTGCAGGATGACCTGCTTTTTGTCCGGGTCGAATTCCAGCGTCGTCGTCATCTCGCCCAGCGGCATGAGCGAGCGCACGGCCGCTCCCTTACGATCCTCGGAGTGGTTGCGAATATCGTAGGGATTCGTTTTCCCGTCGGGCCCGTAGACCTTGCTCGGCGCAACGCAGTGGGCGTAGATGATCTGGTTCTTCGAGGTGTCGATGACCGGGTCGGAGATATAGCCGGGCCGGCCCGTCAGATAGCCCATCAGCAGCATTGTGATCGTCGATTTGAGGTCCGACTCGCACGCGCCGACGTACCCGTCGTCGTTGAGTTGGAAGAAGCCGAGACAGGGATAGGCCGTGATGTGGCCGCCGTAGAAACCGCCCAGACAATTTACGGTGATCGCCTGGGCCTTGTGCTCGTCCATCATCTCGCGCATGCCCAGGTACATCGCGCCGGACTTGACGATCTCGCCCGGCGTCGGCTCCACGACCTTGCGGGCCCGGCCGATCCATCGGTCGGCCCACTGGCGGGCCTCAGCCTTGTCGGCCTTCTCGTAGTACTTGTTGAGCTCCTTGTGGTCTTTCAGAATCGTCCTGGTCCCGAAGACCTTCTCCACCCCTTCGGGCGAGCAGCCGAACCCGCTGCCGATCCGCAGGATGTTTGAGTGCTGGAGCTTCTTCATGCACGAGAAGCACCGCGCCGCCTGGGCGACGTCGCCGAAATCGTTGGACGAGACGCCCGCGACCTTCCAGCCGTTCCTGCGGGCCGCCGCGTAGGCGACGAGGAACTCGCCCGAGCCGCCGTACAGGTCGTCGGCAAAGACCGTGGGCCTTCCCGTGGCGGCAATCGCCTGTGGCACACCCGTCCAGATCCCCGTCATGTGACACAGGTAGCCGTCCACCTCTTTGTCCGATTCGAGGATCTTCTGCGCCTCGGCCCCGTTGTGGGCGGTAGCCGGCAGAAACTCGATGTCCGGGCACGCCTGCCGCAGCTTCTGCGTGACCTGGCGTTTGCGGCCCTCATAGTCGTATCCGATGTTCGGCCACGTCGGGCTGCCCGGCGGGATGTGCGAGAAAACGAGACGGACTTTGGCCTTCGGACAGGCGGGCATGGTCTGACCGCCCGCCGGCGTCACCCCCAGCAGCGCCGCAGCCCCCAGTCCCGCCGCACACGCCGTACATGTGCCCAGGAAATCCCGCCTGGAGAAACGAGCTTCGCATTGTGTCGTTTGAGAGACGATGTGTTGGTCGGATTTCATGTCTGGCCTCCTTTTCTTCCTGTCCTGTTTGGCATCTCTGGAATCTGTGGTCGAACCGCGCCGGGTCCATGATAACCACGCTCGGCTTTTCGTCCAAGTCTCACGTTCGCCTACCGTTCGAGGCGAAGAACGATGGATCGCGCAAACGGAGGCAGCGAGACCGAGCGGCCGTCAGCTTTGCCTTCCCGCCACCTGTCGGTCCAGGGATCGTAGAAACGGGCGATCGAATTGCCTTTCGTCATGGCCTCTTGCGGCACAAGAACGCTCAGACCGGCGAGCCGTTCGGGAGCTTTGCCTTCGGCTAATTCCGTCCGCCACGTGTTCTGCTTGTCCCGGCACCAGGCCAGAAACGTGTGCCGTCCGGCCAGAGCATAGATGCGCAGCCGCGGGTGCTCGATACGGATCGGACGGAATCCCTCGGCGGGCGGATCGATTCCTTTGACCGCCTCGGCGAACCGGCCGAACTGATGCCAGAGGTTGTTCTTCGCGACATAGTGGTCCCAGTGCCAGCAATGCCCCGGTCCGGCGGCCCCCGCGAAGAACGGCGCGAACAGCACATCGTGGAGGATGATGCCCGCCTCGTCCCTGGCGTACAGCTTGAAAGGGCCCGAGTGACTTGGCTCGACCGCCCCGCTCTCGGCCAGCAAGACGGGCTTGCCCGAGCCGAATCCGAGCAGTACGGTCACGGCATCGGCCGCCAGGACGTCCACCGGGCCGTGACAGACCTCAAGCGAGGCGCCCATATCCAGATACCGATGCACCTGGGCCAGGTCGTTGCCCCGGATGGCGCAGAGAGACCGATACAGCTCCACCTTGCGGGCATGGTCGAAGCTGCCCTGACTCTGCGTCGCCAGGTTCCGGGGGAATCGATCGTGCAGTGCCTCGAGCATGACCTGAGTCCATTGCCGCGCGACGGCGGAATCGCCCAACCACATCTCGGCCGTCCACAGGTTCTGTACGGCGTCGAACTCGTTCCAGAGCTCCCAGGCGAAGACCGTGGGATCGTCGCCGTAGCGCCGCGCGTACCAGTCGAGCTTGGCCTTGAACTGGGCCTGCGCAGCCGGGTCGGCGAAGAAGTCGACAATGTTCTCGGCGGGCCCTCCGTGGGAGACGTGATGAATCGGCTTGGCCGCCCAGCGCTGGCGCCCTTCGCCCAGGTGCCGGAAATGCTCCAGCGTCATTTTCACTTTGATATTGTGCCGGCGCGCCATCTCCAGCACCGCGTCGATCCGCTCGGCCTTGCGCTCATCGTACTGCCCGCTGCGGGCGTGCTCGATGTCCAGGAAATCGTTGCTGAGCCAGATGCGAATGAAATTGCCGCCGTGATCGGCCAACTGCCGCATCCACTGCTCGAACCGTGCCAGGCCTTCAGTCTCCTGCGACCCGGGCGGCGCGATCATGTTCAATCCGATGGGAATGAAAGGCCGCCCGTCGGAGAGCTCGAAATAGCGAGAATCGCGCGGACTGACCCGCACGAAGAGACGCTCGGCGCTCTCGGCCCGCGCCCCAACGACGGCGCATCCCATCAAGAACAGACCACACAACACCGCGCGCGGGACAAGACCGGCAACACCCAAACCTGCCTGGCAACCAGAACGATGGGAAAAAGACACTCTCACAATCATGGCCTCCTTTTCCTGCTTCAGAGCGCGCGTACGAACGGCGACATCCGCGCCGTCCGTAAGACTCACAGCTTTCCGGCGACCTCGTTTAGAAAACTGGCGAGTCCTTGCAGCACCTCTTTGGATGGCACCGGCACCTTCAGATGCTGCTGCCCCGTGGACGCATCGGTTTCGACCTCCACTCTGGGCCGGGTTTCGCTGGGCGCTTTCGCCTCGGAAGAAGACGCCCGACCGAGCTTGTCCAGAAACGACAGTCCGGCCGAGAGCAATTCCGTCCAGTCCGGCTGCGTCGGCGCTGCGGCTGCCGCCGGTTCTCCTTCCGGCGCTCTCTCAGGCGCCGGTTCCACGCTCTCTGCCTGCGACGGCATGGACTCCGGGATGGCCTGCGTGACCTGGTCGACGGAATCCATGAAGCGTTTGAGCCGGGTCCCGCCCAGGAAGACTTCGTCCCGCCCCCCGTCCAGGACCCCGGCGAAGACGGACTGCTTGAACGAGAGCACCGAGAGCATGCTGTGTTCGATGGTGCCTTGTGCGACGAAGTTGACGACGCGCACCGGCTGGTGTTGCCCCAGGCGGTGCACGCGTCCGATACGCTGGTTCAAGACGGCCGGATTCCAGGGCAAGTCCATGTTCACCACCGTAGAGGCGTTTTGCAGATTGAGCCCCACGCCACCGGCGTCGGTCGACAGAAAGACGCGACAGTCGGCGTCCTGCTTGAACTGCCGGATCAACTCCTTTCTGTTCTTGGAGGCGACCCGGCCATGAAACAGCACATACCCCAGCTTGGCCGACTCCAAACGATCGAGAATCAGCTCGTGGGTGCGCAGCCACTGGCTGAAGACCACGGCCTTGTCGTTCGGCCGCTCGAAGGATTCCTGAAGTACGGAGATCAGCTCGTCGGCCTTCACCCCGTAGTCGGTCTTATGATCGAGCAGGTACGTGCTGTTGCAGCTCATGCGCATGTTTTGCAGGGCGATCATCAAGCGCCGCTGGTCAGCTTCGGAAAGGAATCCGAACCGTCGCCATTTCGCCGCTACTCGCGCCACCGTCTCGCGATTCTCCTCGTGATGCTGCATCTGCTCTTTCGTCATGGGCACGAAGTAGTTCTTGTCCAACCGCTCCGGTAGTTGCTGAAGAACCTCCTTCTTCGTGCGGCGAATCAAAATCGGCTCCAGCGTACGCCCGATCTTCGTCAGGTTCCGGTAGCCGATGACCTTGCCGTTGTCGTCGGCCTGCTGATGTTCGGCGAGAAAGCGGAACATGGGACCCAGGCGAAACCGGTCGACAAACTCGACGATGGAATGCAGCTCCTCAAGCCGGTTTTCCAGAGGCGTCCCGGTCAGAACGATAACGTATTTCGAATCGAGTTTCTTGACGCTTTGCGCCCGCCGCGTCTTCCAGTTCTTGATCCGCTGGGCCTCGTCCAGAACGACCATCTCGGGCGCCCAGGCGCTGATGGCGTCGAGGTCGCGATGCACGACGTCGTAATTGATGATCTTGTAGAACCCTTCCTGCCCGTATGCACTGGCCCGCTTTGCCATCGTGCCTTCGACCACCATCGCCGGCCGGCCGGAAAACTTCTCGATCTCGCGCTTCCACTGGTGCTTCAACGAAGTAGGACAGACGATCAGCACGCGTTCGAGACCGGCCACGCGAGCCAGTATCTCGCAGGCGGCGATGGCCTGGATCGTCTTGCCCAGACCCATGTCATCGGCGATCAGACTGCGTCGGGCCCGCGCGGCGAAGAGAGCCCCCTGGCGCTGGTACGAATACAGCGAGACCTTCAGCAGGCGTTTGAACGCCCTGCTCTCGACGCCGGAAGGAAACGCCTCGTCGATTCGCCGGGCCAGCAGGGTTCCGTCCCGGACTTCCGCGATGAAATCCAGCGCGTCATCGTAGCAGCGCAGATCGTGGGCGAATGCGCCGGCCTGCTTCATGAAGGTATGGAATCGCAGGTACGCCTGCGGTTCGAGAACACCGTCGGCGTCGAAGTACCGTCCGGCGAGCCTCCGCAGCGGGTTCGGGCACTCGAGACCGGGGCGGAAGATCACGGCACGTTGGGCGCCGTAACGCAGGTACACCTCCGAATATGGCGGCTGGAACCCTTCGGTGAAGGCCTTCTTGCCGCCCCGCTTGCGCCGGAGCCGAGCCAGGGTCCACTCGATATGCTTGCAGGTCCCCAGCGTGTTGGCCGCAAAGTCGGGGCAGGAACAATAGTTGTCGCCCAGCCCCGCCCCGCGGATGGCGACCCGGTATTGGCCGCCCGTCTGCGGGTTGGTCACCGTAAACTCGGAGAAGATCGGCTCGTCCCCGGTATTCTTGAGCCGCAAGTCCTGCTTCTGGGCATACTGCCGCCGCAAGGCGATCTGCCACTGTTCGAGCGACATCTCCTCCGGCTTCTGCACGCGCGAGATTTTGGCGGTCTTGCGCCGACCGGCCTTCTTGCGCCGCCGCGCAACCGGGACCGATGGATCTCTCTTGGCCATATGTTACCTCTCACTACGAAAAACACTCTTCATCATTCAAGTCGGCAGCGATCCCGCAAATAATAGTGGATTGCGGGCGCAGACGCAACGGGTGGCGTTGGGCCGATTCGGACGTTCCGGCGCTGGCGGCCTGTACATTTCTTTGCCCGGCCGGTTGGGAGCAAGTACAATGCGGCCGGTTGTCAATTCGGTTTCCGAGAATGAAAGGAGCGCCCCATGCGTCATGAAGTCCTGTACCGCCCTTCGTATTCGCTGTTACGCGTGATGCTGGAGCAAGGCGAATCGATCGCGGCCGAATCCGGCGCCATGGTCAGTATGTCCGAAAGCATCGAGATCAAGACCAAGGCCCGCGGCGGCGTCTTCGGGGCGCTCAAGCGCAGCGTGCTCGGAGGTGAGAGCTTCTTCGTCAACACGTTTCACGCCAGCGCCCCGGGCGAGGTGACGCTGGCCCCGCCGCTGCCCGGTGACATCCAGGCCCTGGAGCTCTCGGGCAACAGCTACTACGCCCAATCCGGCGCGTACGTCGCCTCCTCGCCCGACGTGAGCGTCGATACGAAATGGGGCGGCGCCAAGACGTTCTTCTCGCGCGAGGGCCTGTTCCTTCTGAAGCTCACCGGCACCGGCCCGGTCTTCCTGTCAAGCTACGGGGCCGTCCACGAAGTCGAGCTTGCGGCCGGCCAGGAGTACGTCGTCGACACGGGCCACATGGTGGCGTTCGCCGACACCGTGCGGTATCGCGTCAGCAAGGTCGGCGGTCTGAAATCCACGCTCTTCAGCGGCGAAGGGCTGGTGTGCCGCCTCACCGGGCCCGGCAAAATCCTGATCCAGTCCCGCAGCACGGACGCGTTTTTGTCCTGGCTGATCCCCCAGCTTCCGACCAAAAATGATTCGTAAGGCGTATCTCTGGCTCCATCTGGCTCTGCCCTGCGTGCTGCTGAACACTTCGTGCGCGGCGCTGACGCCCTCGGATGCCTTCGCTCCAGGCCGACAGGCGGGCATCGTGCGCAGCGATCTCATCAACGAGGCTTCCGGCATCGTGGCCAGCCGGCGGAATCCCGGGGTGCTCTGGGTTCATAACGATTCGGGCGACGGCGCCCGCCTCTTCGCTATCAACACCAGGGGCGACGTCCTCGGCACGTGCACGATCGCCGGCGCCGCGGCGCGCGACTGGGAGGACATCGCCGTCGGGCCGGGACCCGAGCCCAACGAGCCCTATCTCTACGTCGGGGACATCGGCGACAATCGCGGACGCTATCCTGATATCACGGTGTACCGCGTGCGCGAGCCTCAGGTCGGTGCGGCGGCGCCCTTCGGCACGATGTCGGCCGGACCGGCGGACGCCATCAAGCTGCTCTATCCGGACGGCCCCCGGGACGCCGAAACCCTGCTCGTCGATCCTTTGACGCGCGACATCTACGTCGTCTCCAAGCGGCAGTGGCCCTCGAAGGTCTACCGGGCCGCCTGGCCCCAGTCCACCACGAAGCCCAACAAGATGGAACACGTGAAGAATTTGCCCTGGGGCGCGGCGGTGGCCGGCGATGTGTCGCCCGACGGTCGACGCGTGATCGTCCGGGGCATATTCGGCGCCTCGATCTGGACCCGTCCGGTCGGCAAGCCCCTCTGGCACGCCTTCAACGGAAAGCAGGCCGGACTGCGTCTGATGCCCGAGCCGCAGGGAGAAGGCATCTGCTTCGACCGCCAGGGCCGCGGCTATTTCACCATCGGAGAGATGCACCACCCACCCCTGCATTACTTCCCGCCCGCCGAACCCAACATACCGCAGCAACCGCAGTAGAAGGCGGCGAGGAGCGCAACGCGTTTTTGCCATTCGTGCGACGGTAGATTGCTTCGCTTCGCTCGCAATGACACGGAGGATTCGTATATGTCATTGCAGGGAGCCCAACAAGCCTGCCCTCGCGAAGGCGGGGGAAGCAATCTCCTCCTGCATGGTCGCAGAGCTCGCGAAATGCAGCACATGAAGCCCGCGAGGCGTTCCGGGCGACCTTTCCGGACGTCACCGGCGGTTTGGCAAACTTCAAAACATTCGCTATCTTTTATGTGGGTCGGCGTAACTGCCGATAGTGCCTGAGAAGGCGTTCGGTACCCCGCGCGCGGATCAGCGCGATTATCGGAAACAGCCGCACAGGAATGCTTCAAAACAGGGGCATCGAAGATGTTCTCACAAACGACCAGACTGGAATTCATCATCGTGGCGGTGGCGCTGCTGGTTCTGCTGATGTGCAGCCAGCCGCCAAGGTCCGGAAATGCGGACATCCAAATGCCAACGTTGACACCGGACCTGGGCGAGGGGTCCGAGAATCCGCCGGCGCCGGGAGATTCCGCGCCGCAAATCATCGAACGGGTTTCCGAGCTGCCGACAGAGACGTCCGCCCCGGCGTCGGAGATTTCGACGGCCCGCCAGACTCCGCGGAACACGTTTACCGAGCCGATGCAAGTCCGAACGGTACCGCTTCGCTCCGCTGCCGCGCAGAACACCGCTGCACCCAACAACCCGAAAACTCCGAGCGAAGAGGTCGCCGTCCGATATGTCTGGGACGGAACGAAGCTCGTTCCACAGAAAGTCCGCATCGTGGACGAAGGCAACGGCGTCCGCAGCATCTACAGCTTCGATCAATAAGCGCACGGCCTGAACGGCAATTACCTCCCCCACAGGAATCAATCGTCACTGCGCCCGGTGCGCGTGGCTTGCTCCCGCCGCCACCGGCGTCAAACGTTCCTGCCCGAAGTCTTGCGAAGGCGGCCAACGCACTCCTTCGATTTTAGCCTGGACAAATTCGCGACTTTCCGGCATCTAATCGTCTCATGTTGACGACCTCCAAGACGCATCTGAACAACAGGCCGATCCTGCTGGCAGTCTGCATCACGCTGCTGTTCTGGCTTGCCAGCAAATGGTACTATCACGACTGGTTCGCCAACCCCTACAAATACGTCGCCAAGTCCGCCTCGCTGACGGCCACGGTCCTGATGTGCCTCGGCGTCATCCTCTCGACGCGGGCGCGATTCCTGGAGAATTGGCTCGGCGGCCTCGACAAGGTCTATCAGATGCACAAACGCATCGGAAGATGGGCGTTCCTGATCATCTTGCTGCATCCGCTGTTCCTGGCGTTCGACCGGCTGCCGCGCATTCTCGCATTTCTGGGGGCCATGTGGTTCCAGCAGCCGTCAGGAAACCGCTATCTGTGGGGACAGAACGCCGGCGTGGCGGCGCTGCTGCTTTTCGCGGTACTGGTGGCGCTGACGCTCTGGGTGAAGCTGCCCTACCACGTATGGAAAAAAACGCATGAATGGTTCGGGCTGCTCCTGCCGTTCGTGATCCTGCATATCGCTCTGGTCGATGCCGACGTGGCCAAATATCCACTCTTGCGCATCTGGCTGTATGGCCTGCTCGCGCTGGCGGTCGGGAGTTTCGTCTACATTCGTTTTCTGTATCGCGTTTTGGGCCCTCATTTTGAGTACGTCGTGTCCGACGTCGAGAAGGCCGGACAGATTCTCCATGTGACCTTCGCTCCGCTGAAGGCGAAGATGGATTTCAGGCCGAGCCAGTTCGTCTACCTGGTGATTCACAGGGAAGGAATCACGCCGGAGCCCCATCCGTACTCGATTGCCTGCGGCTACAACCTGGGCGCCGAGTTCAAACTCGGGATCAAGCAGGTCGGCGACCACACCCGAACGCTGGATGTGCTCGAGGACGGCGACTGCGCCACGGTCTATGGCCCGTATGGGCACTTCAGCGAGAGATTCCTGTCGGCCGAGCGCGACTGCGTGTTCATCGGGGGAGGCATCGGCATCACGCCGTTCGTCGGCATGTGGCACGTGGCGCTTCATTCGGAAGACCGCTACGAGCGGCAAAACGTTCCGGAGAAATTGACGCGCCTGCACCCGGAGATCATTAAGACCTGGCACAGCCCGCTGGTCAGCCTGTTCTACGTGTGCCGCACGAAAGAGGAAGCCAGCTTTGACCGGGATATTCAGCAGGAAGTGATCATGAGCCACTTCCACGGCTTCCGCGCTCTCGAGCAGCGTGGTCATCACTACGAGCTGTACGCCAGCTCACAGCAGGACCGGATCACGGCGCAGTACATCGACAGCCAAGTTACAGGAGGCGTCCGGGACAAGTACGTTTTTCTCTGCGGGCCCTCCCCCATGGTCAACTCGCTCATCCGTCAATTCAGAGACATGGGACTGGGCCGTCACCAGATCGTCGTCGAAGACTTCAACCTCGTTTAGACGGGCGGCGTCCCTACGTCAGGCCCAGCCGGCGTTTGCACTCGTCGAGCATGTCGGCGGTGCGGCTGGCTCCGACGCGCGTGACGCCCAGGGCTCGCACTTCCAGGAGCTTGTCGAGATCGCGGACGCCGCCGGCGGCTTTGACCTGCACCGACGCCGGAGAATGCTTCCGCATCAACTTCAGATCATCCATCGTGGCGCCGCCGGTGCCGTAGCCGGTCGAGGTCTTGACCCAATCCGCCCCCAGCGCGCCGCAGATCTCGCACAGCCTGACTTTCTGCTCGTCGTTAAGATAGCAGTTCTCGAAAATCACCTTGACCTTCTGCCCCTGCTTGTGCGTGACGTCGATGACGGCCGCGAGGTCCGACCGGACGTAGTCCCAATCGCCGCTGAGCGCCTTGCTGATATTGACGACCATATCCA
>JAFGCA010000739.1 GCA_016932895.1 Sedimentisphaerales bacterium
TCAGGCTCGGCATCCGTTTCCTGCTCGCGGCCCAGGTTCCGTCCGGAAAGTTCGCCGGCGCCTTTCCGCGGGGCACCCACCTCCTCCCGCCGGGCCATCCGGCTTACTCCAGGGCCGCCAACGACCGGGTAACCGAGATCCGCATCGACTACGTCCAGCACGCCCTCAGCGCTCTGATACAGTACAAACGCCTCTTTTTTTGACCGACCGACCCGCCCCGGCAACGGTCTTCGCTGCGGAAATGTGATGGCCTCACGAGGCAGGAAAACGGCCCTAACGCGAGCAAGAGGCCCGTTTCCCGGCCAACAACGCACAGCCGGTCGGGAAACGGGGCACGATGCCGGCTGGGGGCGATTTTCCAAAAAAACATGATTTTCTCTTGCCTTTCGGCCGATAAGGCCGTATAGTTAGGGGCTATACCTTTCGGCATGGAGGGGAGGGTGCATGACCTTACCGTACCCCCTGTGATTCAAATCGCTGGTTGGCGACCGTGCCGACGCGGCCAACCGGCGGGCGAGAGAGTACAGCCCGGCAGACGAGTCGAAAGGAAGGGACTGCCGGATGGTTGCAGTTGACGTGAATGGACATTGTGAGCAGAAATGGAAAAGAGTAACAGAATTCGCAATATAGGTATTTCGGCGCATATCGACTCGGGCAAAACGACGCTGAGCGAGCGCATTTTATTTTACGCGGGCCGGATTCATCGTATGCAGGAGGTCCACGCCGGTGAGGGCGGGGCGACCATGGATTTCATGGATCTCGAGCGCGAGCGCGGGATCACGATCACCTCGGCCGCCACGCAGGTCACCTGGCGCGACAACAGCGTCAATCTGATCGACACGCCCGGTCACGTGGATTTCACCGTGGAGGTCGAGCGTTCCTTGCGGGTCCTGGACGGGGCCGTCATGATCCTCTGTGCCGTCGGGGGCGTACAGAGCCAGTCGATCACCGTCGACCAGCAGATGAAGCGCTATCGCGTGCCGCGCATTGCATTTGTCAACAAAATGGATCGCGTGGGCGCCGACCCGCAGCGGGTGCGCCGCGACCTGAGCGAGAAGCTCGGCCTGAACGTCGTGCCCATTCAACTGCCCATGGGCGCCGGGGAGAGCTTCGTCGGGGTTATCGATTTGATCGCGATGGAGGCGGTGACGTTCGAGGGCAAGGACGGCGAGCAGGTTGTCCGCAACCCCATCCCGGAGGCCTACCGGGGCGCCGCCGAGACGGCCCGCCACGAGATGCTCGAAACCATCAGCATGTTCAACGACGAGATGATCGAGCTGCTCCTGGAGGACCAGAGCGTCGGCGAGGACATGATCCGCCAAACCATCCGGGAAGCGACGATCAACCGCCACATGGTTCCCCTGATGATGGGCTCGGCCTTCAAGAACAAGGGCGTCCAGCCGCTCATGGATGCGGTCTGTGAGTTCCTGCCCAGCCCGATGGATCGTGCCAGCTTCGCCCGCGATCACGACAACGAGGGGACCGAGACGCCGCTGGCGGCCGACCCGGACGCCCCGCTGGTGGCCATGGCCTTCAAGATCGCAGACGAATCCTTCGGACAACTGACCTACGTGCGCGTCTATCAGGGCGCGCTCGTCAAGGGCGGGCAGTATCGCAATGCCCGCACGAATCGCACGATGCGCGTGGGGCGTATCGTGCGGATGCACGCCAACAACCGCGAGGACATTACCGACGCCGGCCCCGGCGACATCGTGGCGCTGGTGGCCGTGGATTGCGCCAGTGGAGATACGATCTGCGGCGACGGCATCAACTTCTCGCTCGAAAGCATCTTCGTCGCCGATCCGGTGATCAGCCTGTCGATCACGCCGGCCAGCTCGGCCGACCAGGAACGCATGGCCAAGGCCCTGAGCCGATTCATGAAAGAGGACCCGACCTTCCGCGTTTCGACCGATCCGGAAACGGGCGAGACCATCATCGCCGGCATGGGAGAGCTGCACCTCGATGTCTACGTCGAGCGCATCCGTCGCGAGTTCAAGGCTCGCGTCGCCGTCGGAGCGCCGAGCGTGAGCTATCGCGAGGCCCCGACCGCCGAGGCCAAATACGACTATCGCCACAAGAAGCAAACCGGCGGCGCCGGCCAGTTCGCCCACGTCGTGGGCCGGCTGATCCCGCTGCCGAGTGATGCCGAGACCACCTACGAGTTCGAAGACAACATCACCAGCGGGCGCATCCCCAGCGAGTACATCCCGGCGGTCAACAAGGGATTTCAGGCCGCCCTGAAGAAGGGCCCGCTGGCCGGCTACGAAATCGTCGGCTGCAAGATGTGTCTTGACGACGGTTCCTCGCACGCCGTGGATTCCAGCGAAATGGCGTTCCGCATCGCCGCACGCGACGCCTTCATCGAGGCGTTTCGCAAATCGCGCCCCTGCCTGATGGAGCCGATCATGAAGGTGGAGGCGGAGATGCCGCAGGAATTCCAGGGCCCGATCGTCGGCGATTTGAACAGTCGTCGCGGCATGATCCTGGAAACCGAGGTGCGCGACACCTACGTCATCGTCCGCGCCGAGGTGCCGCTGGCCGGCATGTTCGGCTACGCCACCGTCGTCCGCGGGCTGAGCAAAGGCATGGCCACCTTCTCCATGGAGATGTCGCGCTACGCCCGGGTGCCCGCCAAGCTCGCCGAGGAAATCATCCGCCAGCGCCGGGAAGGAAACCAGCAGCCCGCGCGGAAATAGACCGCGGCGCCGGGCGTGAGCCCATGACAACACCCGTTCGAATCTCGCTCCCACGGGACACGTACGTGTCGCGGGGGAGGTTTATCCGCCCCGCCTCTTCCGGTCCGGTCGGATCGTACAATTTCACGTCACGTTACTTCATTGAAAACATTTAGGATATTGTAATGCCATTTACGACTTTTGGTCTTTCTGATTCACTGGTGCAGGGCGTTCTGGCCACCGGCTATACCGTTCCCACCGACATTCAATCGCAGGCGATTCCGGCGGCCGTGGGCGGCCGGGACATCATCGGCTGCGCTCAAACCGGCACCGGCAAAACGGCGGCCTTCGTGCTGCCCATGCTCAACCGGCTGTCCCGCGAGCAGGGGCGCCGGAACAAGGGGGTCAAATCCCTCATTCTTACCCCGACGCGTGAGCTGGCCGTCCAGATCGAGAGATCGATTTTGGGCCACGGCCGGTTCCTCTCGTTGCGGACGCTGGCCGTCTACGGCGGCGTCAGCATCGACCGCCAGTTGCATGCGCTGCGTCGCGGCGTGGACATCGTGGTGGCCACGCCCGGGCGGCTGATGGATCACATGCAGCGCGGCACCATCGATTTCAGGCACGTGGAGGTGCTCGTTCTCGATGAGGCCGACCGCATGCTGGACATGGGCTTTATCCGGGACGTGCGCCGCATTGTCGCCGCATTGCCCGCGAATCGCCAGACGATGCTCTTCTCGGCGACGATGCCGCCGGAGGTCAAGGCGATCAGCCGAGGGATGCAAAAGTCCCCGGAGATGATCCAGATCGGCCGGCTGCACAACCCGATCGAGACCATTACGCAACACGTCTACTCCGTCCCGAAGCGACGAAAGATGGACCTTCTGCTGCACATGCTCCGAGCCGAGCCGATGTACAGCGTGCTGGTTTTCTCGCGGACGAAGCACGGCGCCGACAGGATTCGCCGGCGTCTGGAGCGGGCCGACGTGCGTGCGGTATCGATTCATTCCGGCCGCAGCCAGTCGCAGCGGCAACAGGCCCTGGACGGGTTTCGCGACGGCCGGTTTCAGGTGATGGTGGCCACCGACATCGCCGCCCGCGGGATTGACGTACAGGGCATTACCCACGTCGTCAATTTCGACGTCCCCGCTTTTGCGGAAGACTACGTTCACCGTATCGGCCGAACGGGACGCGCCGACGCCACAGGCGATGCGATCACGCTCGTCGCCGAGGATGAGCGGGAGTACCTGAGCAAGATTGAGAAGTTCATCCGACGCAAGCTCAGTCCGCGGAAATGCCCCGAGTTCGCGCACGTCGAGCCGGAGGCCGTCAAGCCTCAACCTGCCCGGCGATCGGGTTCCCGGCGACGCCCGGACAAACGTGCGGCTGCCGCCACGGGAGCGACCGCCGGGACCAGGCGCCGCGTTTCCGGCCGCAGACGCCGCAGAGCTCCCAAACGCCGAGCCCTCTAACGGAAACCGGCGAGCGCGCCGAAGCAACGGCACTACGCGCGCGGGCCGCGCAAAAACAAAGAAGGGCTGCCACCCTCGGGTCGCAGCCCTTCCTTTCGTTCATGCTATCCGCTACTGTGCCACCGCTTACGGTTTGACCACGCGAACATCATCCACGTAGATCACACCGGAGCCGTCGGCTGCCGCAGCGGTACGGCTGCCCACGCCGATGGCGATCTTGCGTACGGCAGTGAGGCTCACGCCCGCATCGGCGAGGTCACTCAGCGCGATCTTCCACTCGGTCCAATTGGCGATCTGCGCCGCGTCCGGATCCGGGTTGACGACCACGCCGACGTTGCCGGCGTTGTCGGTAATCGCCACGTACAGCGGCGCTGCGCCATTGGTGCCGACGCCTCGGAACCACAGGCTCACGGCATCGACGCCCTCGACCGTCCAGTCCTGGGCCATCGCCAGGGTCTTCTCGGCCTCGGAGTAGTAGGGCGCCGCGGCGTTATTGTAGTACAGCGGCATCGCCTGCTCGCCGCCCTGGACATTGGCGGTCTCCATGATCTGGCCGTTGAAGTAGGAACTGCCCGGATCCCAGATGTCATGCCCGACGGCGGCGCCGGTGCCGTTGCCCGCGTTGCCGGGCTCGGGCAGGGTGAAGCCCACGCCGTCGATCCAGGCCTCGAAGGCCCGCGTACCGACGTTGTTGTTGTAGCTCTCGAAATCGTCGACCGGGATGTAGTCGGCCGTGCTGAAGCTCCAGACGGCGCCCTTCCACGGACTGTCGGCATCACCGGTGTTGATCTCGTCGACCCGCCAGTAGTAGGTCTTGCCCCACTGAAGCGCGCCCGGGTTGAAGGTCGCTGCACTCTGGCGGCCCTGGTAGACGCCGGCCGTGGCGGTGTTGGCGTCGGCCACCGCGTCCGCATCGTCGCCGAAGTAGACGTCGTGCTGAACGGCCCTCTCGCCGGCGAACCAGCTCAGGGTCAGCGTCTGGACCGTGTCCACAGCGCCGTTGGCGGGCGAGGGAGCGGCCGCGTGCAGCGGCGCCAGGGCATACGTATCGACGTACGCGCCGGATATCACTTCCTGGCCGGCGCCCGGACGCTGCCAGGCCACGGCGATATTGTCACCGCTAGCGTTTTCCTTCATCAGCGCTTCGATGTAGTACTTCTGGCCGGCCTGCAGGGCAATCGGCTCCGATTCCTGCTCGGGGAACCCGGTCCACACACGCGAGTCGGTCCAGTCGGGGACACGGCAGATCTGCGTGGCATTGGCCGGATCGACGTCGGTGCTCAACCACAGCTCGCCGTTATCGTCGCTGGCGATCCAGAAGGTGTAGTCGCCCGATTCGGGGGGAATGAGCCAGCCGGAGAGCCGGCTGCCATAGGTCTCCTGCCAGTTGGTCGGGCCTTCGAAAATATCAAGAAGCTCGAAGCCGTCGGGACTGCTGGGGTAGCGCGCATCGCTGGTCAGGCCGCTGACGGCCGTGCCGTCGATGCCCAGCCACCACTCGCGAACGACCTTACCCTGCACGGGCTGGCCGGTAGTGAAGCTCCAGACGTCGCCGACATGAATGCCGCCGTCGGCATCCGCCTCGTCGACACGCCAGTAGTAGGTGGTGCCGGCGCGAAGCAGCCCGGTGCTGAAGGTGGTTTCGGTCAATTCGCCCTTATCCGTGTCCTCGGCTCCGGCCGCAACATCGTCGGCATTGTCACCGAAGTACAGATGATACTGCTCCAACGAACCCTGGCCCGGCAACCAGCCCAGCTCGAACACTTGCGCGCTCGTGGCGGCGCCGTCGGCGGGCGTGGGGGCATAGGTGCTCAGGGGCATGGCGGTGAAGGACCAGACGTCGCCTTCATGCACCGTAACGCCATCGGCCTCGACTTCATCCACGCGCCAGTAGTACGTCGCGCCCGGTTCGAGCCCGGCCATGTGGTAGTACATGTTGAACGGCTGGTGCGTGCCGACCTGGTCGGCCGCCGTCAGTTCGGCATTGGTGCCGAAGTAGACGTCGTGCAGTGCGGCCGTATCACCGGAGGCCCACCGCAGCAGCGAATTGACCACACCGAGGGCCCCGTCCGCCGGATCGGGTTCCTGGGCCTTGTAGTCAAAGTACTGCGTGATCGACACGTCATCGTAATAGACCGACGAGGCGCCGTTGCCGAACAGGTCGATCGCGCCGATGGTGCCGTGCTCGTTGTCGTCCCAGACGCTCGTCGAGAGCAGTTCGCCGTTGTAGTACTCCTCGACGGTGTTCTTGTCCAGATCGATCATGAATTTCAGCTCGACCCACTGGTCGTACACGATATTGGCCGTGCCCGCGCCGAGTTCCAGGTTGATCACACCCGTGGCCAGATTCATGTTCCACTGGATGGACCAGTCCTGGTTGGCGCCGTCATCGTAGCTGTTGAGCAGGATGAAGAAGCTATTGCCGGTGGTGCCGGAGGGAATGTACTGCATGATTTTGAATTCCCGCTTGCCGCCGGCAATGTCAAACTCGTGCACCAAATCGGCACTTCCGATAATTTCGACCGAATTCGTGCCACTGTAGGCGTACTCGCTCGATGCCGGTGCGCCTGCGCCGGGGGTGTTGTCCCAGCCTTTCCATCCTCCCTGGCCGTGCATTTCACTGCCGGCGGCGTAGGACTCAAAGTCCTCCGCAAAGTCCTGCGCTCCCGCGAGTGAGCACACGCTCAACAACGCCAGGACCGCTACCACAAGTTGCATGTTTCTCATGTTCATTACTCCTTCTTGAGAAAGAGAACACAAAAGGGGTGACGTGTCACCTACCATTGAGAAGGCAGACAGAGGGAGCTATCATACCCTGCCTCCATACACACATCATCATTTACCCATATTATCTGTGCGGCGGGCCATTGTCAAGGCTGGACAAAAAAATCGTACGGCACTCGCCTCACCCCTCCCTTCCGATACCGCCTATAGTCCGATCCTCAACTGTACGACGTTTACCTATGCCTCCGCTTGCCCATGGAACTTCTTCCGTATCCTCCGCAAGGACAACGATAGGAAGAAGAACCGATGTCACGATCCCCCCGGGCGCGCAACCGGCACGGTTGTGCAGATCCACACCACCGGCGAAACCCGGATGATCATTCGGGCACCCGGGGCAAAACAAAACGGTCGCATCGACTGTAACGCCGGTGACACCGGCACCGTGTCACTGCCCCCCGAGGCAGAGGACGGCGCCGTCACGCGTCGATACAAACAGCCGCCCCTGTGCCACGGCCATACCGTCCCAAATGGGCGGTGCGGGCAAAGTCAATTGCGAAAGCGGTTGCGCGGGGCCGATCTGTCAACCGAACGGTTGTGTGGTATACTACTGGAAGGGAAAGAACCGTTCGAAGAAGTGTCAAAAGAGAAGGCCGGTGTGTCACGTGACAAAATGATTGCCACGCGCAAGCAAAGAGGATTCACGCTGATCGAACTGCTCGTCGTGATCGCCATCATCGCGATGCTGATGGCGATATTGATGCCGGCGCTGCAGCGGGTGCGGAAACAGGCGCGGGCCGTCGCGTGCCGGTCCAACCTGAGGCAGTGGTCTCTCGTCTGGTCGATGTACTTAAACGACCACAACGGCTCGTTCCATGAAGGCTGGTGGACCGGCTTCTCTTCGGAGAATACCTGGCCGACGCTGCTGGCGCCTTACATGAAGAGCGACAAGATGCGCTTCTGCCCTTTGGCCGAGAAGCTCCGGGGAGAGGGGGCCCTCGACCCGTACGCGGCTTGGGGGCCCTACAACGACTTCGAGCTGGCCAGCGCCAGTTACGGCCTGAACGGCTGGGCCTGCAATCCCGCGATGACGACCGGGGACGTGTATCCCACCCGGGGAGAGCCCGTCAAATGGAACTGGCGCACGATCAACGCACCGAGCGGCCTGGCCCCGGCAATACCGCTGTTCCTCGGCTGCGCCGCGCCCGACGGCAAACCCCAGGCCTATGACAAGCCCCCCGAAACGACCGAGGACATCTGTCTATGGGGCTCGGGCGATTCGGAGATGAAACGCTTCTGCCTCGCGCGACACGAGGGCGCCGTCGGCGTGACTTTCTTCGATTTCTCTCTCCGCAAGGCCGGTGTCAAGGAGCTGTGGACCTTGAAGTGGCACCAGGCGTGTGACACGTCGGGCCCCTGGACCAAAGCCGGCGGCGTCCAACCGGGCGACTGGCCCCGGTGGATGAGCCGCTACGCGGAATACTGATCCGCGAGGGACGTGGCAGCTTACTCCTGATGCTTCGGCAGTGTCGTCGTCAGCAATCCCGGTTTTGAGTTCGATGCCACGGTTCGGCCGTCGACCAGCACGTGAAAGCCTTTTCCCCGGCCGTATTTCCCGCCCGTCTCGTCCCAGACAATGGTGACGATATGGCCGCGATAGAGGACGTTGTCCAGGCAAAACCACGGCCAGTTGTCCGGGACCAGCGGATGGACGCGGAGCGTGTCGTCGGGCTGCGGCCGTAACCCCATCAGGCCCGTGATGACGAGATCGCAGAACGTCGAATGGTTGTAGTCCTTGCCGCGTTCTTTGCCCCCTTTGCCCGCGTCCCAGGTGCCGTTCTTCCAGGTCTTGAGGCGCGTGCGGGCGATCCAGTCGCCGGTGTGCGGATTGAGGTTCTCGTCGATCCAGGGCACGACCGTACCGTCCTCGCGCCGCAGCGTATGCGACCGCGCGTAGTTGCGCAACAGCTCGAAGTAATCCGCGTTGGAGACGGTGTCCTGGTCGTAGTGGTTCAGCAGTTGGGCCAGCGCCGTCAGAGTCACGGACGTCGCATAAGGCCAACTCGGCCCGTTCCACTGGCACTCGTGGCCCTCGTACGAGAGCCGAAAACCCGGGTGTCGCTGCTCGGCGGTGGTCGGGCCGAAGGGGGCGTAGAATCCGTTCGGGTCCATCAGCACCCGCCACGCGCGGCTGTACTTTTCGTCGGGCAGATTGAAGTACCACGGCGTATAGCCGTGCAGCTCGCGCACGTCGGCTAACGGCCCGGCCTGGCCGTCCCTGCCGCGCGGCATGACCTTGAAGAACTGCGCCTCGGCGTCCCAGAGCTTCTCCTGGACCAGCCGCTTGATTTGGCGGGCCTTGCCACGGTACTGCTCGGCCAGACTGCGATCCCCGGCCAGATCCGCGATCTCGGCGATCGCGACGGCGTCGCCGTACATGTAGCTGTTGATCGTGGCCCGGTAGCCGCTGCCGCCGATGGAGACCTCCATCCCGTCCTGACCGTCGACCTGCCAGAAAAGACCGTCGGGTCCGAGACGCGACTGTTCCCAGGCCCGGTAGTTCGCGACCAGATCGTCGAGCAACCCGGTGAGCAACGTACGGTTGGGACGCACCATGTCCCGCGCGTAGAGCGCATCGGCGGCCCAGAAGCTGTAGCGCCGCGGGTCGCCTCCCTTGCGGAACCAGAACACCGCGTAGTCGTCCAGGTACCGCCGGTCGTGCAGCCAGCGCCCCTCGTAGAAATGATGGGCGGCGGGGCAACTGATCGTGTTGTGCTTGCCCGACCAGCCGACCTGCGGGAGGAACTCGGTGATGACGAACCCGTCCGGCGTCTCCTTGATGTGCTTGCGGTAGGTCCACCAGCGGAAATAGTACGTTCGCTCGATGTCTTTGTCGGGGCACTCGAGGAGAGGAATGTTGCCCCTGAGAAACGCCCAGGCCTTCGCATTCGATATATGCTGGACGTAGAGCTCCTCGTCGTGCTCGTTGAAGGCATCGACGTAGTGTTTGAAAGGTCCGGCCTTCAGAACCGCTCGCTCGCGAGGCGCTTCCGCGTCACATCGAGCCCGGTTCGCGCACGCAAGGACGAAAGAGAGAGCCAGCAGCACGATCACGGCGTGCCTGTCACTGGCGCGGTTGTCACTACAGATCATATTTGTCTCCAGATTGACTCGCGGGTATACCTCCGGCTACACAAAGGGAGGCCGCTCAAACGTCTTGCCGTCGCCCAGCACGCGCGGGTCCCCGGTCGCCTTGAGCGTGTCCATGAGACGCTGTGACAGCTCTTTGCGCGTCTCGGCGTAGGCCGGATCGTCGGCCACGTTTTGCAGGTAATCGGCGTCCCGACGCAAATCGTAGAGCTCCTTGGCCGGCCGCTTTGCGAAACCCAGCTCCCAGTGCATCCGCCACTGCGGATCGCGGCGATGCTTGACCATCCACGCCTTGGTCGGGCTGGCGTCCAGATCGCCGAAGGCGGCAAAGGTATTCTGCTCCAGCTTCTCGAAGGAAGGCTCCTGGGCCGGATCGTCCATGCCGGTCGGCGTGCCCATGGGCCAACGGTCGGGCGCGAAGTTGCGGATGTACAGGAAATCGCGCGTCCGGATCGAGCGCTGCGGGTACGGCAGATTCCCCGCGCGGGCCTTGGCCACGTGACGCTCGCGCCCGGTGATCACGTGATCGCGCGTCGGATCGATCGTGCCGCTCTTGGGCGATACGAGCAGAGGGACAATGCTGCGCCCGGTCATGCACTCGGGCACGCCCTCGCCGGCGGCTTCCAGAAACGTCGGCGCCAGGTCCATGAGATTGACGAAGTCATCGACCACGCGCCCCTTCGGCGCCCGTTCCGGCCACTGCGCAAACAACGCCACCTCCGTGCCCAGGTTGTACAGGTTGCACTTGCCGCGCGGAAAGCCCGGGATGCCGTGGTCGCCGCTGACGACGACCAGCGTATTGTCCCGCTCTCCCATGGCGTCGAGCTTCTCCAGGAACAGGCCCAGCATCCGGTCCAGGGCCAGCACCTCGCCTAAATAATCGCACATGTCCTGACGCACTTCGTGTACGTCGGGCAAAAACGCCGGCATGCGTCCCTTCAGGTCGTCCGGGTCCAGTCCCCACAGGTCCTTGCCCGAGCCCTTGGTCCACTTGCGATGCGTGTTGGTGGGCCCGAACCAGTAGCAGAACGGCTGCCCGCCCTTGCGGTCGGCGAGAAAGGCCTCGAAGTTCTTCATCCCCTCGGCGCAAAGCTCGGTCTTGGCCTCTTCGGACGTCTTGCCGGCCTTGACCAACTTCGTCGCGTTCTGGGAGAAGCCGCAGAACCGCCGTCCCGCCGAGGCGTACTGCCGGGCCTTGCCCCCATACGGCGCATCGATGGGCGTTCCCGGACTCCAGGCCTTGTAGGTGAAACCGATGTGATACCCGGCCTTCTCCAGCAGCAGCGGGTAGCTGGGAATCTTCGGGTCCCACACCGCGCCCTGCAGGATGGCGCCGCGACCGGTGCGATAGAAGTACTGTCCCGAGAGCAGGGAGCTGCGACAGGGTGTACACGACGGCGCCGTCACGTGGGCGTTGTTGAAACGCACGCCTTCCCGCGCGAAACGGTCGAAGACCGGCGTGCGAAGAGCCGCGTTCGGCTTAAAGAAGTCGTAGACGCTGGCGTAGCGACCCCAGTCGTCGGCGAAGAAGAAGAAGATGTTGGGCCTCTTGCCGGGAGCCGACAGCACCGACCTCGGGGACATGGCCAGACCCCCAACGACCGCTCCGGCCGCCTGGAGAAAACGACGACGGTTCATACGATGCGATTCCTGCTTCATGATCGAACACTCCCCTGTTTCTTCACACGAATCTGCCTGATCCCAAAATTCCCATACCGACAGTCCCCCCAAGTATAGCCGAATATCAACGATATTCCATCGCTTCCTCCCGCGCCACGGACGACGCATCGCAAACCGCCAAAGGCGCGGACTACGCGAAAAGAACGGTGTTCTGCCACAGAGCTCTCAGAGAACGCAGAGGATCAATCCCTGTCTGAAAGAAACCTGCATACACCTCCGTGTCCTCCGTGCCTCCGTGGTGCAAGCATCTTTCACCACAGAGACGCAGAGAGCAACGAGGAAATGGAACCGCAGATGGCCGCAGATAAATCATCAATAATCCTTCATCAATTCAAAGTCCCCGTCCCGGATTACCAGGGCAATCGGAAAAGATGGGAAAATGGCCCCGCCTATGGTATGCTTGCCATATGCTCGATAACAAGACTTACAAGGAGATTCGTCGCCGGACGCGGGAGGCCGTGGCGCACTATTGGGCGACGCGTGCAGCCCAACAGAATAAGCAAGCTGAGAGTGGCCGAGCCGACCAGGGGCTGCGCAGTGCCGTGACCGGCGGAGCGCAAATGGACGGCTTTGTCGAATTCTCTGCCGATCTTATTACGGATTCGGGCCTGTCTGCCGAATGCCTTCATTTCAGGAAGGCCCTGCAGTTGCCCGGTTTCTTTCGTCCCACCAAAGAGTGGGACCTGCTCGTTATCCGAGACGGGACTCTGATTGCGGCCATCGAGGCCAAATCTCAGGTTGGCCCGTCTTTCGGCAACAATTTCAACAATCGAACGGAAGAGGCGATGGGCAGCGCTCTGGACCTTTGGACCGCCTATCGCGAGGGGGCCTTTCGCGCCAGTCCGCAGCCTTTCCTGGGCTACTTCTTCATGTTGGAGGACTGCCCTGCGTCCCAGCGACCCGTCAAGGTGAAGGAACCTCACTTCCCGGTATTCCCCGAGTTTGTGGGGGCCTCCTACATGTGAAACGATACGAACTCTTCTGCCGCAAACTCGTTCTCGAACGACACTATAGTAGCGCCGCCTTTCTCACATCGAATCGTCAAACGGGCCTGCAAGGGGATCCTCAAATCCCTGCCGACGATATTTCGCTGGAGCAGTTCGCCCGCTCGCTGGTCGCCCATGTTTCCACCTTCTGACAGGACTTATGGCCAAGACACGACATACGCTTGTTCACGGAGATGCAAGAGACCTCTCATACCTTGCCGATGAGTCGGTTCATCTGGTTGTGACATCTCCTCCGTATTGGAACCTCAAGCAATACAACGATCACAAAGATCAACTCGGTCACATCAACGATTACGAGCAGTTCCTAGACGAGTTGGAGAAGGTGTGGAACCACGTCTTCCGCGTGCTCGTGCCCGGTGGACGACTCGTCTGCGTGGTTGGCGACGTCTGCGTATCGAGAAAGCGTTATGGGCGGCATTTAGTCTTTCCGCTCCATTCCGATATATCCGTGCGCTGTCGAAAGATCGGCTTCGACAATCTCAACCCCATCATCTGGCATAAGATTGCCAACGCCTCCTACGAGGTAACGAACGGGTCGAAGTTCCTCGGAAAGCCCTACGAACCGAATGCCATCATCAAGAACGATATCGAATTCATCCTCATGCAGCGCAAGCCCGGCGGCTATCGTAAGCCCAGCGCCAAGCAGAGACACGACAGTATGATCGAGAAGAAGGACTTCAACGAGTGGTTCCAGCAGATCTGGAACATTCCTGGCGCTTCGACTCGCAAGCATCCGGCCCCGTTCCCGCTGGAATTGGCCAGTCGCCTCATACGGATGTTCTCGTTCACTGGTGACACGGTGCTCGATCCGTTCTGCGGTTCAGGGACGACGATGATCGCTGCGATGAAGTACGCTCGCAACAGCATGGGCGTCGAGATCGACCTCGACTACTCGAAAATGGCTGCGCGTCAACTCAAGGCCGAGAGCAGTGCTCTCTTCGTCGATGCCGACCTCATCTTCCAGAGGGCGACCATCGAGGGGAGCCTGTGCCTCGTCGAGCAGGCCCCCGAACTCGCCCACACTCGCAGCGCAAAGGCTCGCCTCGAACACTCTCCCACTTGAAACCTTTGGGGTCCGCCCTTGAGTTAACCGTTAATTAGGAAATCTGGGTAGGAACTCTTGGGGCGCTACATAATGGCACTAAGTTGAGCATATCCGTCGGGCCCGGAGGCTGGATCAAGTGCCCCTTGGTTGGAAATATCGCGGATTGGGCAGGCAAGCAAGCCGCTTCCTTGGCCTCGATCGCCCTCAACTTAGTGCCATTATATGGTGTGCTCAGAGTTCCCCTTTCCGGGCCCTTCGGATTGCGTTTGACGGCGTCTCTGTATAGCATGGTCCGGGAAAGGCCCTGACATGCAGGGTCGGACGTTGTTCCAGACTTGGCAGGACGCGCGGATGAAAGGGACAGGCAGAAGCGTACTTATCGTTCTATCGGTGGTAGCCGGATTGATGGGCCCGCAGGCGGGTGTCGCGGGGCAGCCGCGAACCGGCAACTTCGAGATCGTCGAAAGGAGCGGCCGCTGGCAACTGCTGCGCGACGGCGAGCCGTTCTACGTCAAAGGCGCCGTCGGGTGGCACTCCTACGAGCTGCTTCGTCAATGCGGCGGCAATGCCGTGCGTACCGGAGCGAGGAAAGCGAACCTGGGCCGGGCCCACCAGGCCGGCCTGGTGGCGCTGGCCAATCTACCGGTCAGAGGACAGCGAAACGGCATGGACTGGGGCGACGAGCAGGCGGTCGCCGAGCAGAAGGCCCGCGTGCTGCAAACGGTTCGCGAGCTCAAGGACCATCCGGCGGTAATGTTCTGGGCGGTCGGGAACGAACTCGACTGGATCCCGCCGGGGATTGCCCACCATCGGCAGCTCTGGCAACGGCTCAACGACCTTGCGGCCGGCATCCACGAGATCGATCCGCACCATCCCGTCATGACCGTCGTCGGCACGGGGCGATTCGAGGCGAAGATCCGGGAGATCGCGCGACAGGGCACCGCTTTCGACCTGCTGGGGATCAACGCCTACGGTGACATCGCCGCCGTGGCGAAGCTGGCCCGGCGCTTCTGGCCCAAACCCTACGTGGTCGCCGAGTGGGGCCCGACCGGGCACTGGCAGGTCCCCCGGACCCAATGGGGCGCTCCTCTCGAAGAGACGAGCACGCAGAAGGCCCGCGCCGTCTTCAATCGCTACACGAGTGTGATCCAGGCCGATGCGCAGCACTGCCTCGGCTCCTTCGCCTTCCTGTGGGGCCAGAAGCAGGAGACGACCCACACCTGGTACGGCATGTTCCAGGGCGACCTCTCGACCGAGTCGGTCGACGTCATGCAGTATTTCTGGAGCGGCCAATGGCCATCCAACCGCGCCCCGGCGGTGCTCGCCCTCGACATCATCGGATTCGCCGACAGAACGCGAGTCTATCTCGATCCGGGCCAAACGTATGAGGCGCGAGTCGTTTGCTACGACTGCGACTACGACGCCCTGACGTTTCGATGGGAGATCAAAACCGAGGTTGAGATCCCCAAGGACTCCTACGCAGGCAGCCTGGAGAAGCCGGCCGGAACGGTGCCGGGGCTAATAGAGGAGGACGCCGCCGCACGGGCGCGTTTCACCGCGCCCGAGGCCACCGGCAATTATCGCCTCTTCGTGCAGATCCTCGACGGACACGGCCACGTCGGCTACGCAAACGCGCCGTTCCATGTGGGCCGAAAAACGCATCCGGAGAAACCGTGACATTGATGGCTGGACCGACACCGCAGTTTCGCAAGTACCGCGACCATGCGGGAGGAGATTGCTTCGTCGCTTCGCTCCTCGCAATGACACACAGAAGGCACGATATGTCATTGCGAGCGGAGCGAAGCAATCTCAAGCCATCGTAGTAGAGGGACTTGTGAGATGGCGTACCAGACCCCATGCGTACAACGAGACCTGAACAAGCGAATTGGAGATCCTATGGGCAATCGCAAATGTTTGTCGACCGCGTTCGTCGCGTGTGTAGTACTGGGTCTTTCGCGGATACCGATGGCTGCACTCGCAGAAGAGGCCACGGTGCGGCCGTGGTTTCAGGACGTTCTGGTCGGGATGGAGGTCGGGCCCACGGGGGCGCAGTTCGGCCACAGCGATCCGAACGACCGCCGCTACTGCGCCCGATTCGACGGGCGCCAGATCGTTCGGCGCTGCCGGGCGGCGCACTGCGAGTACGTGGTCATCTGGGCCCGCGACGGGGACTATGCCTATTACAATTCCAGGTACTTGCCCAAGGCCCCGGGCCTGCGCGGCCGCGACCCGCTGCGTGAGACGATGGAGGAAGCCGCCAAACACGGGATGCCCGTCATCGCCTATTGCGTGGTGCAGCAAGGCGGGCACTACCTGCGCGCGCATCCGGAGTTTGAGATGCGCGACGCGAAGGACAATCGCATCGGCCGCTTCTGCTACCGTTCAGGCTATCTCGATGCGATGAAAGAGATCCTGGCCGAGCAGTTGGACTACGGCATCGCCGGCTTTCACATCGACATGCTGGACCAGGGTTTCGGCCCGCCCTACGGCTGCTGGTGCGAGCACTGCCGCGAGAAGTTCGAAGCCCGGTACGGCCATCCTATGCCCGAGGGCGTGACGTGGGACGAAAAATGGGACCACATGCTGGAATTCCGGTATGCTTCCAGCGAGCGGTTCGAGCGGGCGCTTCGCGACTACGTCAAGGCCCGCAAGCCCGGCGCGACGGTCGACTTCAACTACCACGGCAACCCGCCGTTTTCCTGGGAGGTCGGCCAGCGCCCCGTACAGCACGCGGGCAACGGCGATTTCATCACGGGCGAAACGGGCGTGTGGGGCTTCAGCGCGTTAACGGTCGGGCTCAACGCCGAGTTCTACCGGGCCGCCACACCCGGGTTGCCGGTCCAGGTGGCCATGCAGCGTGGGGTGCGGATGTATCACGACCAGACGACGCGCCCGCTCCATGACATCCGGTGGGAGCTGCTGACGCTGCTGGCGCACAATGCGTTCGTGACCGTGGTGGACAAGACCGGCTTCGACGGCTGGCTCGATCCGGTGGCCTATGGCCGCATCGGCAGGGCATTCGAGGAAGCCCGCGCCAAGCGCGAGCACTTCGGGCACCAGAGCGTCGCGGACGTCGGGGTCTATTTCAGCAGCCGGACGCGCGACTGGCTCGGGCGAGCCGAGCCGGTGCGGTACTTCCAGAGCTTTCAGGGCGCCCACAAGGCGCTCGTGTACGAGCATATCCCCTGGGGCGTCGTGCTGGATGAGAACCTGACGCGGGAGCGCCTCAAACGATTCCCGATCGTGCTGCTGGCCCACGCGGCGATCGTATCAGAGCCGGAGGCGGCGCTGCTGCAGGACTATGTCACCGAAGGCGGCAACCTCATCCTGACGGGGTGGACCGGGCTGCTCGGCCCCCGCGGCGAGGGGCTCGACCATTCGGTTCTGGAGCCGCTCATCGGCGCGAAATTCGTCCGCCGGGTCGATTCTCTGGACAACTGGGTCCGATTCCCCGCTCGGGCGCAACGGTCGGATTCCCCCGCTCCGCTGCGACGCGGGATCGAGGCGGACTGGCCGTTTCTGGTCAAAGGACCGGCCGCCGTCTTCGAGCCACAATCGGCCCGGGCCGTCGGCCGGCTCTACCGGCCCTTCCGCACCACGCGTCAGCGCGAAGGCAGGGAAGGCACCGACTGGCCCATGAGCGCCGATTCGCCGGTCGGTCCCGTTCTCCTGGTCAATCGGGTCGGCAAGGGAAAGGTGCTGACCTTCGCCTGCTCTCCCGACTACGCCACGGCCGGCGAGCATCACATCGTCGAGGCCCGGCGTCTCCTGGCCAACGCCGTTGACTTCCTGAGTCCCGAGCCCCGCGTCCGCATCACCGCGCCGACCACCGTGGAGGCGGTGGTCACGGACGATCCTTCCAGGCGCACGCTCCGCATCCACCTGCTGGGCTACAACTCGCCCCCCCAGACCACGCCGCCGAAGAATCGACCTTTCATTCTGCCCGGTCTCATCGAGGACCCACCCATGTACCGAGCGGCTCTGGAATTTTCCGGGCCCGTCAGGAATGCCGCCGCTCTCAACAAATCCACCGTTCTGAGACGACGAGGCCGACGCGTCGAAGTGACAGTGAACGACATCCATGAGGTGCTGGTGATCGGGTACTGAGCGTACGACGGACGGAGAGACCTCGACGCGGCGGGAATTCCCGGTCGCGACGGGCCCGGGCCGGCGGACACCGCGGTGTCGGGGCTTTCTATGGCTACCTGTGCGAATTCGCGGGCGACCCTGAGGAGACTGCTGCCGCCGCAGAACCAGTCGATTCGCATCGGGGTGCCCGTGGGCCACGTTCTTCTCGGCGACCTGGAGCGTCTGGATGCCGAGCCGTGCAGGCTGGTCATCGTCTTGAGCTGTTTCGCGTCGGGCGCCTTGCTGCGTTGTTCCAGCCGTCCGGGACGCAATGCTCGCAAAACGAAATGAGCATCAGATCACAAAGAAATCGAGCATTCCAAAAACCCCCGCCTCCAGAAGAACTTGCGAAATCGGGGTGACTGGATTCGAACCAGCGACCTCCTGCACCCAAAGCAGGCACTCTAAGCCAAGCTGAGCTACACCCCGGTTGAACTGTCGCCTAAACGGCTCGTATTATACGTTGAAGAAGGGAGCAGGTGCAACGAGTATAGCGAGAAATGCGGCATTTTGGGTTACCGGACCCTTTCGTGTACCCTACGGAGCGGCAAAAAAGATTTGCATAAATTGGGCCGCTACGGTAAAATAGCGAGACCAGGGAATTGCTTTTTGGGGGATTTAAAACGCGCCGTGGTTGCGTTCCCCGGTTAGGAGAAGGAAGATTATGGCTGGTATGTTCTACTCATTGACAGAAGCGGCCGCGAAGCTCGGCCAGACAGAGGACGAGGTAAAGCAACTGGCCAAGGAAGGCAAGCTTCGCGAGTTCCGCGACGGTTCGAACCTGCTGTTCAAGATCGAGGAGGTCGACGCGCTGCTGGGCGGTGCGGAGCCGGAGGTTGTGGATCTGGACGCCGAGCTTGAGGCGACCGCACCGGACGAGGCCCTGGCCGAGATCGCCGAGCCTGAGTTCGAGGCCGAACCCACCGCCGAAATGCCGCTCGAAGAGGAGATCCTCGACCTCGAGCCCGAGATGGAAATCGCTCCTGAGCTGGAACCGGCGGCCGAGGGGACGGCGGAATTCGATCTCACCGAAGAGCAACTGCCCGAGCCGCCCGCCGCCGACATAGAGATCGAGCCGGAAGCGGTCGAGCTGGAGGCCGTCGGCGAGGCCGAAGGGACATCCGAACTCGGTTTCGCACCGGAAGCCACCGGAACGACCGCCGAAGAAGAGGCCCTCGTCCTGGACGAAGACGAAATCCCCGCCGAGCCCCTCGCCGAGGGCACCGAAGAGGAGATTTTCCTGGCCCCCGAGAGCGGCATCCTCGGCGCCGAGAGCGATATTACCGACATGGACACCGCCCTGACCGGCGAAGGCGTCAGCGTCCTGGGCGGAACGGACACCGGCTACGACGTCACCGAGGACTCGATGGCCGAAACCGTCGGTCCGGCCGGCACCAGCACGGAAGCCTCTCTCGAAGAGATCGAGGACGACGTGAACCTCGACAGCTTCGGCAGCGGCTCCGGCCTGCTCGATTTGTCCCTCCAGGCCGACGATACGTCACTCGGCGGCATTCTCGACGAAATCTACACCGCTGAAGGCGGCGAGGAAGGCGTCCCGGGCGAGGATTCCGGCACGGTCGAAGACATGACCGCCGAGGCCGAGCACGGCGTCCCCGAGGAAGGACTGGCAGCGCCGGAACCGGTCGCCATGGCCATGGGTCCGGCCGTAGGGGCCGCCGCCTTCGTCGAAGCGCCACCGGATACGCAGAGCAACATGCTCGGCATGATGCTGTTTCTGCCCCTGGCGGCCCTGCTCTATGCCGCCATCGTCACCGTCGCGGCCCAGAGACAGGTCATGCCCTCGATCCTCGAATCCGTCCAGGGCCTCATCTGGTTCATCATGGGCGGCGCCGTCGTGGTAGCGGCCATCATCGTCGGTGCCTCGTTCGCCATGGGTGGCGAAAAGACCAGGGCCCCCAAAGCCAAGAAAGCCAAAAAGGGCAAGAAAGAAAAAGCACCCAAAGAAAAGAAGGCCAAGGCCCCCAAACCCAAAAAAGAGAAAAAACCCAAGGCCGAAAAACCCAAAAAAGAAAAGAAACCCTTCTTGGGTAAAAAGAAGGCCAAATAACCCACCCGCCAACAACCAGCAAAACCCCAAAGGCCCCCGCCCCCGCGAGGGCCTTTTTTCGTTGAACGTAGCCACGCCTATCTCACCGAATCGGGTTTGCAGAAGCGTCCAGCCGAGAAAGTTCTTTGCCAAAGGGGGTTTTATGCACTATACTATCGTTTTGACTCAGGTGGATGTCGGCTTCATGGAGCTGTCTGGGAATGTGGAACTGGCCCGAGATGAGTTTTGACATGCATCATTGAGGAAGCCTGGGCCTTTTCCTCATGTCGGTGTATTCCGGCAGCGGACGGCGTATGTGGGAGCGACGATTGCTTCGTGAGACGCTGAATGGGTAGAAGAAAAAGAGCAGAGGTTTCGGATTCAAAGCGGCGAACCAAGCGGCCCGCCACGCGCAAGCCAAAGAGTAGGACTATTGTCGCGGTCGATTTGTTCTGTGGGGCTGGTGGGCTAACAAGAGGTCTTCTTGATGCAGGAATCCGGGTTGTCGCGGGCTATGACATTGACGAGATATGTCGTTTTCCATATGAGCACAACAACGCACCGGTAGTGTTCAAGAGAGAGAGCGTCAGTGACATCACGGCTCGAGAATTGCAGCAACTTTACCCAACCGACTGCTGGCGCGTGCTGGTCGGGTGTGCACCGTGCCAACCCTTCTCCCGATATACCCAAGGTTTTCACGCTGCTTCCGATGAGAAATGGGGCCTACTTCGTCACTTCGCTGGACTCGTCGAGGATCTGAAGCCGCATGTAGTTAGTATGGAGAATGTCCCAGAACTACAGCGACATCGCATTTTTCATCAGTTCGTGAAGCGACTCAAGGCGTTTCAGTACGAAATCAGCTTCTCTGTCGTCTTCTGTCCTGACTACGGCATCCCCCAACAGCGCAGTCGCCTGGTCTTGTTCGCCTCGCGCTTGGGGTCGATCAAGATAACGCCACCCACCCACACTCCTGATCGGTATCTCACTGTCCGCTCAGCCATTCGGCATCTGCCAACCTTGGCCGCTGGCAAAGTATCACCAGAGGATGCACTGCATCGGAGCAGCAACCTTTCGCCGCTGAACCGACGACGCGTACGGGCCTCACACCCTGGTGGCACTTGGCGTGACTGGGATCCAGCGTTGAGAGCACACTGCCATCGAAAGAAAAAGGGCAAGACCTACCCCAGCGTCTACGGGCGCATGGAGTGGGATTCGCCTTCGCCGACGATTACGACGCAATTCTTCGGATTTGGGAACGGCCGCTTCGGACACCCGGAAGACGACCGTGCCATATCACTTCGAGAGGGCGCTGTGCTTCAAACGTTCCCGCGGAATTATCAGTTTGTCGAAGAAGGAGGGAAATACTACTATAAGAGGATAGGGCGCCTGATCGGCAATGCGGTGCCGGTGCGTCTCGGCGAGGTCATTGGGAATAGCATAAAAGCTCATTTGGGAAAGCATGAGTAGTGACAAGCCATTTACGTTCGAGATTTCCCTAAGTGTCTTGAATCACTTGGGAAGAAGTCTATATCGCAGTTTTGCGACCGTTCTTGGAGAAGCGATTTCCAATTCGTGGGACGCTGACGCAAAGAACGTGTGGATATACCTTGATGGCGCGGCAAATGGTTTCTGGATCAAGGACGACGGGATCGGCATGACGTCGGAGGATTTCCAGAACAAATTCCTGAAGATCGGCTATTCCAAGCGAAAAGGCGGCAAGAAATGCTCTCAAAGAGGCAGGCCTTTCATTGGGAGAAAGGGCATTGGAAAACTAGCTTTGCTGTCGTGTGCAGAGAGGATTACTGTTGTTTCAAAGGTAAGAAATGGCGAGTACGTGGGGGGGGCTATCGACAACCCTGAACTGGATGACGCTATTACCGAAGATTTGACTACGCAAGAATATGTCTTAGGTGCCCCGGATATAGACAGCGACCCGTTTGGGGAGTACACGAAGGACCACAAACAGGGGACGATAATTCATTTCCAAAACCTCAATGACACGGTCAGACGCAGTTTCGATTTCCTGGCTAAGATGATCGCCCTCTACTTTCGCTTTTCCCTCCTTGACAAGTCTTTCGTGATCTTTCTTAACGGCGAGAAGATCACGCACAACAATCTTAGTGATCTTGCGGAAAGGACAGAGTTTCTTTGGAGGATCGGCAATGCCCCCGATCCCTTCGTTAAAAGCCTGGAGAAAGCGTTTTCCAAGGATAAGTCCGGTCATGAGAGCAAGAACTTGCAGATTGCTGGCGCTTCGGGTTTCATTGCTTCGGTAAAGAAACCGCGGGATTTGAAGATCATGACCACCGACGAGCGCGTCGGAATTGACTTGTTCGTAAATGGGCGTTTGCGCGAAAGAGATATCCTCAAGCATATACCTACCGCACGACTCGTCGAAAGCTACCTCTATGGACAGATACACTTCGATGCGTTAGATGACAAGACAGATCGCTTCACCAGCAGTCGAGAAGGTATTGTAGCCGACGACCCGACATTCAAGTCGTTTCTTGAGAGATTCAAGAAAGCAGTATCTGTAGTTGTCGAAGATTGGGACAAATGGCGAATCAAGCATCGTGAAGAAGGCGATGCCGAAAACGAGAGAATTCCGAAGACCGAGAGGGCATCTCGCGGCCTCTACAATGCCGTTTCCAAAGAGTATGAATCGCCCAAAGATTCAAAGACGCCTCGTAAGGTGGACGGCTGGGTGGATGATTTGAGTGCAGACGCTACGTTCAATTTTGAATCGTATGCTGAGTGTTTCATTTCAGAGAACCTGGTACGCAAATTCATAACTGACAGGCGCATTCCCTTGTCAGAAGAAGCGAGCAAAGTGGCGGAGAGATGGAAGAACACGGAAGCAGCCAACAAAAACAAGGGCAACATAAGCATTGAAATCCGGAGAACGGATAAGAAACTGAGCTACTTGTCGATGGACGATTTGGCAAACCTCGTCGACAAGAAGGATAAGATCAAAGATGCCTGCCTTGCCAGAGACGCAGCAGAGTTCAAACCCATCAGAGATGCGGTTGCACATACAGCGCTCTTGACAGATGCCGCCAAGAAGAAGCTGGCGAGCGTTCGGGAGAACATCAAGGGAAGGGTCAGGGCGCTGCTGTCCGCAGGCAAGTAAGACATACCGCCTGAACGATCTGACGTTCCTTGATAGATTGGCCGATGGTTGACCACATGACTCCAGAACAACGATCTCGTGCCATGTCACGAGTCAAGTTGCGTGATGGGCCACTTGAACGAGAGATCCAGCAGGGACTGCGCCGTCGCGGCCTTCGTTTCCAGAGGCATGTCAAGTCTTTGCCTGGATCACCGGATATTGTGTTCGCGAAGGAGAAGGTGGCGATCTTTATAGATGGTGATTTCTGGCATGGTTGGCGCTTGCCCGCTTGGGAGCACACACTGCCACCTTTCTGGAAGGAGAAGCTTAACGTGAACCGAAAGCGCGATCGTCGCAACTTCCGCAAGCTCCGCGCTCTCGGCTGGCGACCCATCCGCATTTGGGAGCACCAGATCAAGAGGAACCCAGACGCCTGTATCCACACAATTATGACCGTCGTGTCTGACCGGAGATCCGGGGCTACCCCACGGAAATCGGGAGGAAATCGGGGGACGGCATACTTAATTCAGGACAGAAATGAGTAAACTGTTGCCGGAATACAGCTCCAAGTGTAGGGGAGCGAGACAATGGCAGAGAGCGGCGTGACAGCTCGCCGGAACTGGACACGCGTCGAAACGTTGGCGGCGTTTAATCTCTACGCCCGTACCCCGTTCGGGCGCCTCCATGCGCGAAATCCAGAGGTCGTTGCGCTTGCACATCAACTTCGACGCACGCCCAACAGCGTTGCGATGAAGTGCTGCAATCTCGCTGCGCTCGATCCCGCCCTTCACTCGCGCGGTATCACGGGACTACGCAATATCTCGAAGCTTGACAGGCGGGTGTGGGAGGAGTTTCACGATAGCCCTGAAGTGATCGGATACGAGTCGGAAATCGCGGTCTCAACAGCAACGCAACAGCCGCCGCGCATGCTCGACGAGAACGATCCCGTTCTCATCATCGCAGGTACTGACCGTGAGGCCATTCGGCGCGTACGAATAACGCAGCATTTGTTCCGCCAAATGGTCCTGTCGGGTTATAAGGAACAGTGTGCTGTTTGCACACTGCCTGCGCGCGAACTGCTTGTTGCTTCTCACATCGTCGGATGGGCTGTCGATGAGCGAAACCGCATGAATCCGCGCAACGGCATCTGTCTTTGTTCCTTGCACGACCGCGCGTTCGACACCGGGCTGATGGACGTTGACGAAGAATACAGGATACATGTGACGCCCCGATGTATGATCGATCAGAATCATCCAGTGGCAAGAGAAATGCTCTACGGTTTTGAGGGAGCCTCCCTAACCCTCCCAGAGCGGTGGTTGCCTGATCCATCTCTGCTCGCCCACCGTCGCGAGTTGCTTAGATTGTCTGTGTAGTTGGAGGTTGGCACAATGGTCACAACGCCCCAACCATTGGATGAGAGAATTAGGAGGCTGGCGATTTCGCTCCAGCGTCAGAAGACTCGAATGGAAACCAATGGCCTCCAGCGAGGGCTATGGGACGCCTATTGAAAACTCTCAGAGGCTATCTGGAGCCTGGAGAACGCGGTAGCGATCAGTGCACCTGCGCTCCGAGATGAAGAGGACGAATGGTTCTCCAAGCAGGGAAGACACTGAGTAATTGGTCCATCCAGACCTCCGCGTCTTGGGAGCGTAGTCTCACAGGCTACTTAAAGGTGTGCGGTACATTCTTAGCCTTCATCGCGGGATACGCATGGTCTGTGACACGTGGGACGAGACGGGCATATGAGAATCCGCATGGGCTTCAAGCCCTTCCTACGGGCTTTGAATTGATGAAGGATGATTGATTATTGATCATTTTCTTCGCGTCCTTCGCGTTCTTCGTGGTTCACAATCCGTCGTTCGTGCCCCGTGATCCGGGGCACGTGAGATTGCCGCGCTGCGCTCGCAATGACGAAACCGAATCCGTGTCAATCTCGCGTAAATCAGTGTCTAAAAGGAAGTTATCTGCGTCCATCGGCGTTCATCTGCGGTTCCACGTCCATAACTCGTGATCCGGGGCATGTGGGGATTATTTCTTCGCGTCCTTCGTGGTTCCATAAAGGATCTCCGTGTCCTCGGCGTCTCTGTGGTGCGTAACGGGTTCGGTGCCGATGGCTTCGGGGAGGTTTAAGTAGGCGAATTCTCCTTGTAGTTCGTAGGCTTTTCGGTCTCGGGCTTTGGCGGCTTCTATCTGGTCTTCGAAGGTTCCGAGGTAGTGGGTGGTTCCGCCGGACTTGATGGCGGCGTACCACTTGTCGCCCCGGGGGTAGACGCCTTTGAAGCGGGA
>JAFGCA010000740.1 GCA_016932895.1 Sedimentisphaerales bacterium
CCCGGAGCTGATGTACAGCCTGGTGCTGGCGAATATCATGAGTCCGATCCTGTGGTCCTGGCGTGAACTCGATCCCTTCAAGAAGCTCGAGGGCAAGAGCAGCTACCGCCGGCTGATGCGCCTCCGGCAGTTTATTATGGATGAGTTCGACTTCAACCTCGACCTCGAAACGTGGGGCCTGACGACCCAGCAGGCGGAGTTGAAGCGTTTCGCCCATGCGATGAGTCCCGAGCAGATCGCTTCCAGCAATGCGCTATTTGGCTACACAGGCGACAAGTATTACTTCGACGTCGATATCCGCAAGCACTTCGGCCTCGACAAATACGACGGCGACGTCATTCCCTACTGGAAGACGGAAACCGTCGAGGCGATGCAGGGATTTCGCCACAAGCCGGGCTATGGCAAGGCGGCCGGCGAGTGCGTGTCGCTGGCGACGCTTTACGCCGCCGCGGCCTTCATCGTCTGCGGCATCCCCCTCGAAGACATCTACCTGATCCTGACGCCGCTGCATTCGCAGAACTTCCTCGACATGCAGGACGGCATCCTGACAAACAACCGCCGGCTCGTGACCAAGACGATGTGGTTCAACGGCACGGAGATTTCCAACAAGGCCCAGCGGGCCCTGCGTAACGAACAAGTCACGATCGTCGCGCACCCGACCGGCTACGTGCACTGCTTCTACGACGAAGCGACCATCAACCCGAACGCGTACGATCACTTTCGCGGCCGGCTGGCCGACTACCTCGTCACCGGCCTCGACATGACGAGCTTCTCCAGCTTCCTGCGGCAGCACACGCAGTACCAGAAACTCTTCCAGATCTGTCGTGACTGTCACGGCCAGCCCCAGTTCCTCAAGGCCGAGACACTCTTCAGCTACGAGCATGGCAGTCCCTACAAGATCGGCGACAAGACGCACGACAAGCTCCTGGCCGAGGTGCATGACGAGGACTTCGTCCGCTATGAGCTCGCCGGCCGCGTCCGCTGCGACCGGCTGGTAAGTTTCCTTGAACGCGAGAAACCTGATATGCGTACCGCCGAGGGTCGCGACGCAATGCGCAGGTTCCTCGAACCGCTCGTGCCCGATGTGCCTAGACTGGTCGAGGCCCTGGCCGACTTCCTCTACATCGAGCCCAAGCTGCCGAGCGCGGAAAAGGCGTTCACCGCGGTCGAGCCGATCAGTCTGTCGGTCGATCAGAGCCGCGAGGAGATCATCGAGTATCTCCGATCCAAGCGGCAGGCCATCCCCACCGTCGATCTGGCCTTCTACGCCTTCCGCGACATGGACACGTGCGACTGGCGGCCCTTCGTCAAGGCCGCCCTCGAGCGCAGCCCCGTCTCGCTCGCGATGACCGCATCGAAGTCGGTCGACGAAGTCTACGCCTGGCTCAATGGTCTGAGCGTCACGTCGCTCTACGACGGCAACCGCCTCGCCCAGCCCGATGAGGTCGCCAACTACGCCACCGGCGACGGTCTCGAAAAAGCCTTTCTCCTGGCCAATGTGCTACGCCAGAGAGACGCCGAACAGGCTCTGCGTCTGGAGGTCGATGGCGCCCGCGTCCTCCTGCGGGCCGGCGCCGATTTCGAGTTCGCCTCCGCCAAGACCCTGCAACGCCAAGTCGATATCACGCCGGACGGCACGCTCACCGTCACGTGAAGTCCTCCGGAAAGTTGAGGTACGCTTACTCGCCGTGCAGTTCGTACGCCTTGCGGTCCCGCGCCTTGGCCGCCTCGACCTCATCATCGAAAAGCCCGACATAGAAGTACTCCCCGCGGCACCTCATGCCCGCCACCCATTTGTTCTTGTGGCGATACATGCCCACGAATCGTGACGTTCCGCCGCAAGACCGCATGTTGGCCCGATTCTGCCGCCGGGTGCACACGCGTAGACTGTCCCTCGCACGCCATCTCGCTGTCACAAGCGGAACTGCCCGCGTTCTTTCTTGCTTTGCAGTCATGTCCGGCCTACAGTAGAAGAAAGACCCTGAGGCCCGGAAGCGTGTGTGGACTCCGAGGGCAAGAGAAGGACCGGTGTGTGGGGCACACGCTATGGCAAAGTCTGGGAATTGTGGGGACGCTTTGTCTATTTCGATCTTGAATTGAGCAAGGAGATTCTGTCGCCCCTGGCGGGGCTTGCGGATTGGTTGGACATGGGTCTGCCACCGTTGAAACGGTGGGCTATTTTCGGGTGTCCCTGCGGGACAAAAAGACAATAGCCCAGCGATTCATCGCTGGGTAACATGAGGGGGCAAAAACAGAATAAGTCCCGTCAGGGACGAAAGAAAGGTCGAAACCAGCTATGCACTCCTTCGCAGTAATTCACCGAGACAAGGATACATGTATGTTGCGTCTGGTCTGTCTGACAATCGTCCTGGGTACCTTAGGTTGGCTGCTGCCCGGCGTCGCGTCGGCCTCCAACCCATCCGCCGATGGTCGGGAAGCGGGGGCGGCGCGAGAGCTCGTCTTGCAGAACCGGTACCTGAACCTGCCGGTCAAGAACGGAGCGACCAATCGCCGGATGAGTCTGGCGGTTGAGGGGCAGGTCGTGCGGGATTTCGAGATTGAACTGGCCGAAGGCGAGCCGGACTTCTGGGTGTTCATGGATGTGAGCATGTTCCAAGGCAAGCGTGCCACGGTACGAGTCGCTGCGTTGCCGTCCGGGTCCAGCGCGTTGCGGGCCATCCGACAGAGTGACACGATCGAGGGCAGCGAGAATCTGTACCGGGAGAAGCTTCGGCAACAGTTTCACTTCTCGTCCCGGCGAGGGTGGAACAACGACTCCAACGGGCTGGTCTTCTACCGGGGCCGGTACCACCTGTACTACCAGCACAATCCGTACGGCTGGGCCTGGGGCAACATGCACTGGGGACACGCGGTCAGTGCGGACCTGGTCCATTGGCAGGAGTGGCCCATTGCCTTGTACCCGCGGGAGTTTGGCGACTGGTGCTTCTCCGGCAGTGCGGTCGTTGACGCCAACAATACGGCCGGGTTCAAGACGGGCTCGGAAGACACGATCGTTGTCGCCTACACCAGCACGGGCCGAGGGGAGTGCATCGCCTACAGCAACGACGGGGGACGCACGTTCGCAGACTATCAGGGCAATCCGGTGATTACCCACCAAGGGCGAGATCCCAAGGTCTTCTGGTACGAGCCGGGCCGGCATTGGGTCATAGCGGTCTACGACGAGAAGGACAGGTCACAGGGCATCTCCTTCTACCGGTCGGCCGATCTGAAGGACTGGCAATTCAGCAGCCGCATCGATGGCTTCTTCGAATGTCCCGAGATATTTGAACTGCCGGTCGATGGCAATCGCAGCGACACCAGGTGGGTGCTCTATGCCGGTGACGGCAGCTACATGGTCGGGCGATTCGACGGCAGGACCTTCGTCCCGGAATCGGGCAAGCATCCCTTCAGCTACGGAGACTGCTTCTACGCGTCGCAGACATACAACAACATACCGCCGGAGGACGGCCGCCGGATTCAGATTGCCTGGGGCAGGATAGAGACGCCCGGCATGCCGTTCAATCAATGCATGCTGTTCCCCTGCGAACTGACGTTGCGGACGACCGAAGAGGGAATCCGGATGTTCGCCCAGCCGGTGCGAGAGATTGAAAGACTGCATGAACAGGCTTACCGCTGGACGGACGAGGTGGTCAAACCGGGCGACAACGTGCCGGCCGACATCCGCGGTGAGCTCTTCCACCTCCGCGGCCAGTTCGATGTGGGCGATGCCAACCGTCTCGCCCTGGTGGCTCGCGGCGTGCCCATTGCATACGACGTGCGCAAGGAGGAACTGTCGTGTCGGGACAGGACGGCTCCGCTGAAGCTTGTCGACGGGGCGATCGAACTCGATATCCTGGTGGACCGAACGTCGATCGAGATTTTCGGCAATGGCGGAAGGATATACATGCCCATCGGGGTGATTCCGGCTGACAACAACACGTCTGTCGAATTCTCCGTGCAAGGCGGCAACGCTACGATCCGGTCGCTGAAGATCCATACACTGCGTTCGGCATGGCAGGAGCCTGAGCAGCGTGGCCCACGCTCTACTGCAGCGAGTACTCCAAGACTGTAGGGCGAGGCCCCGTGCTCTGCTCTACGGCGGGTGGCAGCCTCAAATCCGCAGGATTTGGGGATGGCGAATAGCAAGCCATCAGTGGAGTAAATGATGCGCGAGGGACCGCACTGTACAAAGCGACGCCGACGCTGGGCACGTCCCACCATCGTTCGGCCCCGAGCGGAATGACCCGCGTTGTCCCTTGCCTTTCTGGTCATGCCCGACCTATAATAGAAGAACGATCCCGAGGCCCGGAGGCGTGCGTGAACTCCGAGCCGGAGAAAAGGAGCGGTGTGCGATGCACGCCCTACGAGACTATGAACAAAACAAGAAGACTTATCTTCGTCGCAATCGCTTTGGTGGTCTTTGTGCTTGTGGGCTCCGCCGTATACCGCATGACACCGTTCGGGTTGCGACAGGCGCGCGTTCGCCTACTGACCAAGACCGATTTCGAAGCGCTGGTGAAAGCCGGGCGAGAGGTCATAAGTCAGGTGCATATCCCGCCCGATCCGCATGGGGCCCGACGGATCGGGAGTTTTCCCGTTCCCGCCGGTGTCCAGATACCAGCAGCCATTCGCCGCCTTCACCCTCGCGGGTTCGCTATGACTTATGACGGCTACCTGTTCATTCAAATGCACGGTGCGATCGACAATTTCGGCGTCAGGATCTATCCTGCCGACTTCGAGCCGCCAGATCAGTATTTCAAGCATGGCGACCGTCAACTGATCGATGGCCTATGGTACTACGACGACAACCTTGGCAGAGGGACAGAGTACGACAAATGGATAGATACACTCATTGCGAAAAACAAGACGCGACAGAATCAGAATGACGAGGAATAGGGACAGCCACGCCCTATGGAACTACGGATCTTTCTCGTCAACGATTTGCGCGTCGATCAGGTCCGTGCCTTTCCATTGTGACTCGGCCTGCATTTTGCCAGAGGAGTCGAAGATTCGCCACGTCCAGGTGCCGTCCGGAGCGTAGGTACGCTCCCATTCCTTGCGGCCGTCGGCGGACCAGTACGTTTCGGTCCCCGTCTTCTTGCCCGCGGCGAAGGTCGTCTGCCACTGCTTGGCGCCGTTTTCATAGTAGAAGGTCTGTTCGCCATCCAGCACGAACCGACCATCGCCGGCCAGCCCTCCGCTCCAGGTGGCTTTCACCTTCCCACTTGGATAATTCTCGGTGAAGCGGCGCACGTCTCGCAGGCTCGACTCGTACGTCGCGCCGGGCTGATCGCTGAGGACCCAGGCCTCGTTCAGCTCGATGTGCAGCGGCGCCGGCTTCATCTTGGACGTGACGATATGGATCAGACCATTAGGCGCCTGTGCGGCCGTCGCGTATCCCACCGTGGTAATGTCGGGCAGGACGCGGCGATGCCAGGTCTGGCCTTCATCGTCGCTGAGGGCGACGAACGATCCGCTATTGCGCGGCGGGGAATCTGAGACGAAGAACAGTCGGCCCGACGCCAGCTTGGTGACGGCAGGGCGTTGCCCGCTGCCCAGCGGTGGGAATTCCGTCTTGGTCACGGTGTAGGTCTTGCCGCCGTCGGTGGTGACCGACTTAGGCATGAATCCTTCGACGCTGGAATCCTTGCCACCGAAACCGATGATGGTGGTTCCGTCTTTGCTCAGGAAGAAGGTCGTGTGACGTCCGCCGGATCGCCCGCCGGTGTCGCGCCAGGTCTGGCCCTCGTCGGACGATTCCCAGAGGACCGAAGCGGACCCGCGACTGTCGGTGGGCAGGAAGATCCTGCCGGTCTTGTCGCGGATGACGCTGTTGATCGGCTGCGCCGTGTACGGGCCGACCGGTCCGGTCGGCAAGGCCATGTGAACCGGGCCCCAGGTCGCGCCATTGTCGGTCGAGACGATGTACTGGAACGGCGGACCGCCCATCAGGCGCGGCGCGCCCCAGAACAGCCACAGCTTGCCGTGCTCGTTCCAGAAGATTGGTGCCGCATCGGCGACATCGGCGAAGTCGGGCCACGGGGAGGGCATATCCCATTCGTCGCACCCGTAGCGCAGGCGCATGGTCAATATCGTTTGGTCCGGATCGTTCTCGTACCGCAAGGTGTTGTAGTAGGCCGCGACGATATCCCCATTCTCCAGGACCCCAACGGCCGAGTTGTGATAGGCCGCTCCCAGCGCCGGCTCCAGGCCGATCTTCCAGCCGACGGTGCGCATGTTGCGCTCCCCCAGGTTCGGAAACAGCGGCCGCGTGTGATAGTACGGTCTGGCCATGTCCGGACCGCTCTTCAGGTCCGACGCCTGTTGTTTGACGGCGGTCTGGAAGAACGGTAGACGACGCGGCAGCGGCGCGGTCTTCGGCATTTCCGCCTGCACGACGCGGAAGCCGATGTTCCCCGTCGCAGACGCGCAATCCGGCGACATGCTGGCGCGATTGGCCGATCGTTTGGGGTAGGCCATCTCCGCCGGGAATCTCTTGCCGCCATCGTCGCCGGGCGCGTTGCGCCAATCGAGGCCTCCGCCGCGAACGATCCTGGCGATTCCCGTCGCCGGGCCGACCGGGTCGGTCTGCGGTTCGCTCGGATACACGCCATGCCAGTCGAGGCACCATTCGGCGACGGCCGCCTGCATGTTCTTCACGCCCCAGTCGTTGGGGACCCCGACCGCCGCCGGCTCGGTCCCGGCGTAAAACGCCGTGCGCGTCCCCGCGCGGCAGGCATATTCCCATTCGGCTTCGGTCGGCAGGCGATAGGGCTTGCCCTCCTTCTGGCTGAGCCACGCGCAGAACGCCATCGCGTCATTCCAACTTACACCCGAGGCATACGGCGCCCAGTACGGGTCGGCCTGGTAGTCGGGCCGGAACTGGCGGAACTGCTCGGCGGTCACTTCCGTAGCGCCGATCAGAAAGGGCTTGCTGATGGTCACGCGATGAACGGGGACTTCATCGTAGTCGCCCTCCGTCGAGGGCCTGTCATACTGAATCGCATGCACGCCGGCCAGCAACTCCTTCGGCAGCGGCGTCGAATCGACGCCCATCTCGAACGAGCCGGCATCGATCTGCAACAGCGTAATCCCGATCGTGTTCATGGTGGCCTGCGGCCTGTCGCCCCCGGCGGCAAAAAGAGCGAAGACCAATGCCCCGATGATACACATCCGCGTCATGAGATGTCCTTTTTCCCCGTCATTCACCCGCTTCGAGCAACTTCTTCACCGTACGTTCGGGCGCCATGAAGATGGTTCCGTGCTTGTGCTTTTCCGGAACGCTGATGGCGTCGGTCACGTCGGTAAACGTCACGAAGTCCGTGGTCTTGACGACGCCGTACTTGTATTGCCGATACAGGTCAAAGTATATC